>JBKEFB010000075.1:0-13816 GCA_046712405.1 Zhongshania sp.
GCTAGATTGAGGTGAAGATTTGTATGTTAAATGTTTCTAATTTAAAAGTTTGCTATGGTCAAAGTGAAGTTATTCACGGCTTGAATTTCACTGTGCCGAAGAATGAAACACTGGCAATTATGGGTCGAAATGGTATGGGTAAAACGACCTTATTTAAGTCTCTTATTGGTATTCTGCCGACCTCAGAAGGCAGTATTAGTATTGATGGTGTCGACGTTACCAATAAAGAAAGTTTTCAGCGGGTAGCCAGTGGCATCGCATATGTGCCACAGGGGAGGATGATATTCCCGTCGTTAACGGTGCAGGAAAACATTGAAACCGGTATGGAAGTTTCCAATCTTAAAAAGATTCCCGACGATATTTATGCATTGTTTCCGGTATTGGCAGAGATGCGAAAACGCAAAGGCGGTAACCTTTCTGGCGGCCAACAGCAGCAGCTCGCCATCGCCAGAGCGCTGGTGACAAACCCCAAAGTACTGTTATTGGACGAGCCCACCGAGGGTATTCAACCTTCAATTATTAAAGATATCGCCAAGGTATTGAATGAGATCAAAAAATTGCGCGATATTACTATTATTGTTTCTGAACAGGTATTGAGCTTCACCATGACAGTTGCTGATCGCATTATTGTGATCGACAAGGGTAACTTTATTCATGAAGACCTGAGGGCAAATGTCGATACCAACAAGATCAAGGCTTATTTATCGGTGTAATAGCTCGCAATGATTACAGTGAGTGATTGATAAAATTCGGAGGAATAAATGAGACACGGTGATATCTCCAGTAGCCCAGATACCGTTGGTGTCGCGGTGGTCAACTATAAAATGCCGCGCTTACATACCCGCGAGCAGGTTTTAGATAACGCTCGTAACATCGCCGAGATGATTAAGGGGATGAAAATCGGTCTGCCCGGTATGGATCTGGTGGTGTTTCCCGAATACAGCACCATGGGCATCATGTATGACAATGAAGAAATGATGGCGACCGCCGCAACGGTGCCGGGCGATGAAACTGCAATATTTAGCGCTGCATGTCGCGAAGCTAAAACCTGGGGGATATTTTCTCTTACCGGGGAGCGCCACGAAGAACATCCCCATAAAGCACCCTATAACACCCTTGTACTAATTAATGATCAGGGCGAGATCATTCAGAAATACCGTAAGTGTATTCCGTGGTGCCCAATAGAAGGGTGGTATCCCGGTGACAGAACCTATGTCAGTGACGGCCCAAAGGGCATGAAGATAAGTCTGATCATTTGTGATGATGGTAATTACCCTGAAATTTGGCGCGATTGCGCCATGAAGGGCGCCGAATTGATTGTTCGCTGCCAAGGTTATATGTACCCTGCAAAAGAACAGCAGATAATGATGGCAAAAAGCATGGCGTGGGCAAATAACTGCTACGTCGCTGTTGCTAACGCAAGCGGCTTTGACGGTGTGTATTCCTACTTTGGACACTCCGCGATTATCGGATTTGATGGCCGTACTCTTGGCGAGTGCGGAGAAGAGGATATGGGTGTGCAGTACGCCCAGCTATCGGTGAGTCAAATTCGAGACGCACGCGCTAATGACCAATCGCAAAATCATCTATTCAAATTGCTGCATCGCGGTTATACCGGCGTGTTTAACTCCGGTGATGGCGACAAAGGGTTGGCGGATTGCCCCTTTGATTTCTACCGCAGCTGGGTGTTGGATGCGGAGAAAACCCGTGAAGACGTGGAGAAAATAACCCGTTCAACTATTGGTGTGGCCGATTGCCCGGTTGGTAAATTGTCTTATGAAGGTAAGGAGCGGGAGGCCTAATCTCCGCGTTTATAGAAGTGGACGTCTATGCCATATATCAACGATCGCTTACGTACTGAGGAGGACGCCGGAGAGCGGTGGCAATATACGCAAACGCTCAGCAGACAGTCGAGATTCGTGTTCGAGCCAGCGCAGGTGATGGCGTTGCTGCGTAAGCAGATTATCGGTCAAGACAGCGCGCTCATCAGGAGCAGCGACTCATTGATCGAGCGCTACGTAAGAAATTTGATCCTGAATTTATTAATCGCATCGACGCCGTCCTGTTGTTTAAACACCTGCAGCGTGCGCATTTATCGAATGTGCTAGAGATAGAATTAGCGAATTTTCAGGAGCGTCTTGGCAGGCGTCAAGTTGAGCTAAAGTTAAATGCTGAATGTCGAAGCTATTTAGTGGAAAAGTACGATCGACGTTATGGTGCTAGACATATTGTAAGACGCTTACGCCGTGACTTAGAGCCTGCTGTTGCCCGCGCCATGCTGGCAAACCCTGATTATGGCGAATTTATCGCGGTTCTTCGCAACCAAGGTATTATTGTAGAATCAATACAGTAGTCTACTTTTTTTGCTATTTACTTATGTTCTGAAAAAAATGTGTTTTCCTGTGTCAAAGCCTCGCAATTTAATATAATTTCGCCAGGGCCCTATTCAGCTAAAAGCACTGATGCTGACTGTACGTGTACTGGCACAGCTAAACGCACTTTAATTAATACTGTGCTCAAAAAAAACTAATTTTCAGGTGAAGATCCTAGCGCCTGTTTTTATTAAGGCAGTACTGTAGATCTCTAATAATTATATATTTTAAGTTTCGGATACCGATGATCTTGGTCAAGCGGCCCATAAAAAGCATAGGCTTTTCGGGCCCACTAACACAGTTGCCTTCCCAGCTAATTAGTATGGTGCTGCGTATTCCTTGCTTTGCTGATCGGATGGGTGTTGCTGAAAAAAATCACGCGCTCATAGGGCTACGTTATTTAACGTAGCCCTATGGGCAATTAACTAATATCGGATGTGCTATTGATTACCGATAGTAAGGCCATAGCGACGACGATGTTTTCTGCTATCAAGCCTTGGGCAAGATATAACAACAAACACGTCGTGGCGCTATTCAGAATTTTCTATGACTGATCCGGAGAAGAACGATGGCTGAAACAATCATCAAAGTTGACTTGAGTAAGTCGGCGTACGACAACGATATGATTCATAACCGTTGGCACCCTGACATTCCTATGGTGCAGATGGTGAAACCCGGTGATGATTTTAAAATTGAATGTGTGGATTGGACTGGTGGTCAGATTAACAATAATGACTCTGCCGACGACGTGCGGGATGTTGATCTAAGTAAGGTGCACTTTCTGTCTGGGCCGGTGGGGGTTGAAGGCGCCGAGCCAGGTGATTTATTGGTAGTCGATATATTGGATATTGGTACCTTTGATGAGAGCCAATGGGGATTTAATGGTTTTTTCTCTAAACAAAATGGCGGTGGGTTTTTAACAGAGCACTTTCCTGAAGCGCAAAAATCGATTTGGGATTTTAACGGCATGTTTACCAAATCTCGTCATGTACCCAATGTCGAATTTGCAGGTCTAATCCATCCGGGTTTGATTGGCTGCTTGCCGTCACGTGAGATGCTGGACGAATGGAATACCCGCGAGAAAGCGCTGGTTGATACCGATCCACAGCGAGTGCCAGAATTAGCAACGCTGCCATACGCTGATACAGCGCATATGGGGCGTATGAAAGGCGACGCAGCGAAAGCGGCGGCCGCAGAGGGCGCGCGCACCGTTCCCCCGCGTGAGCACGGCGGTAACTGTGACATTAAAGATCTGTCGCGCGGAGCCAAGGTGTACTTCCCTGTGTATGTTAAAGACGCTGGGTTGAGTGTGGGTGATCTTCACTTTAGTCAGGGTGATGGTGAAATCACTTTCTGTGGTGCTATCGAAATGGCGGGCTGGATTCATATCCGAGTGAGTTTGATTAAAGATGGTATTAAAAAATACGGTATTAAAAACCCAATTTTCAAACCTAGTCCGATTACACCTAAGTATGACGATTATCTAATTTTTGAAGGTATTTCAGTAGATGAAGCGGGCAAGCAGCATTATCTTGATGTCCATATTGCTTATCGTCAGGCGTGTTTGAATGCCATAGAGTATATGACCAAATTTGGCTATAGCCGGGCGCAGGCCTATACCATTCTCGGGGTCGCGCCGGTGCAAGGCCATATCAGCGGGGTGGTAGATATACCCAATGCCTGCGCCACGTTATGGCTGCCCACCGACATCTTTGACTTTGATATGCAGCCGAACGCTCAGGGGCCAACTAAGATGGTAGACAGCAATGTGGATGTGCCCCTATCCCCCGATCTTAAGCCTTAAGTGAAGGCTGCGTCATAGAAGGTAGGCTTGCCTGTATCGCCAGGTTTTTTGGCGGTGAAACGGGCAGCCAATATAACGTGTTGGACTTGGAGATAAACAATGCCGGTATACGACTATAAGTGTAATGATCATGGTTTGTTTCATGACTTGGCGAGCATGAATGAGGCCGCGCTACCCTGTGCTTGTCCTCAGTGCGGCAAGCTTAGCGCGCGAGTAATAATGATACCGCCCGAAGTCTTGGCGATGTCGCCAGCGCGGCGTCAGGCAATGGCTAAAAATGAAAAAGCGATTCATCAACCGATTATATCATCGGTGGATTCCAGGGAAGACTTAGCGCAGCGGCGTACCCATGCCGCAGCGAAAAAAGGCTGTGGCTGTAGCAATAATACCCATCCTGATCGCAGTAGCTTGCGTCAGCAGGCTATTTATCTGCCTGACGGCAGCAAGGTTTTTCCCTCTCAGCGACCCTGGATGATTAGCCACTGATGTGATGTTGAAATTCTCTGTGGAAAGAGGTATTGAAGAAGTGGCGTATGCGCGCTGCTTCTTCTTTTTTTATTTGCTCCTTTGTCGATGACGCTCTTTAGATATGTGATAATTGGCTGATCACTTAGAGTGTTTTTATGCAGGCCTTTTTACAATCACTGTCGTATTCCTTTTCAATCACTGGTCCCATTTTTGTGGTGCTGGCACTTGGCATATATTTAAACCGTGCGCAAATCATTAACGATAATTTTATCGAAATTGGCAGTAAGCTAGTTTTCAATATTACCCTGCCGGCCCTCTTGTTTATCAGTATCAGTCAAACCAGCATTGCCGAGTCGGCCAACCTTAAGTTAGTGCTTTTTGGTCTAGTAGCGACATTTATCGTTTATCTGATGCTCGAGCTTGTGGCGCAATGGCTTATTCCCCGGCGTGAAGATCGCGGTGTAGTAGTGCAGGGTGGCTTCCGATCCAATATGGGTATTGTTGGTCTAGCATACTGTGTTAACGCTTATGGCGGTCCGGGTTTGGTTGCGGCGTCTTTGTACTTGGCGCTGGTTACCATTCTTTACAATATTTTAGCGGTCATCACCCTTAATCGCAGTCTGAAGCGAGCGGGTGGGGTGGCCAAAACCTTGAAAGATATTGCTCGTAACCCGATTATTCTCAGTATTGTGGCGGCTCTGCCTTTTGCCACTATGGCCTGGCCGCTGCCTAGTTTACTGCTGCGCAGTGGTGAGTATTTTGCCCAAATGACACTGCCTCTCGCCCTGCTGTGTACGGGGGCGAGCCTGAACTTTCAGGCTTTGCGCGCCGACTTAAATAGCGCCCTAGTCAGTACCATCTGTAAGTTGATGGTGGTGCCAATGCTGCTGATTAGCGGCGGTATTGCCCTGGGTTTTCGGGGGATGGACTTAGGTGTATTGGCGCTAATGTCTTCCGCGCCAACGGCGGCGGCCAGTTATATTATGGTAAGGACGATGGCGGGTAATGCGGCGCTAGCAGCCAATATCATTGTCATGACCACGTTGGGGTCGCTGTTCAGCACCAGTTCGATCATGTTTGTGTTACACGGACTAGGGCTGCTGTAAGTCTAAAATCAAAAAAAGCTCCGGGCTAAGTCCCTATTAGGCGCGTGCCAATTCTGTTTCCACCCAATTGAATACCTCTTGATAATGCTCTGGCAGTAGCTCGCGCAATTCGTTCAAGGCTATTTGCAGAGCAATCTTTTCTGGGTGATTAAGATTTATGTGGCCAAGCTTTCGACCTGCTCGAACCTCTTTACCGTACCAGTAGCACTGGGTAGACGGAATTTTCATCCAATCGAGTTCGCGATCCACGCCAATGATATTAATCATCACACTGTGGCCGCGAACCTCAGGGGCCTTAATAGGTAAGTTACTTACCGCGCGCAGATGCATTTCAAATTGGCTGACGCAGGCGCCGGCTTGAGTCCAGTGACCACTATTGTGAACCCGCGGTGCAAGTTCATTGACGATGAGTTGCTCGCCAACACGAAAGCACTCCATGGCCATGACGCCAACGTAGTTCGCCGCGTCCATGATTTTACCCAGCATCGCTTCGGCAGTGGCCTGTAAATACGTGACTCTAGTGAGCGGGGCGATCGACGCCATCAAAATACCATTGCGGTGTAAATTCAGCGTTAAGGGATAAAACACTTTGTTACCGTCTTGGTCTCTCGCGCCAATTAATGACAATTCCTCATCAAACGGTATTTTCTTTTCGGCAATGCCAGTGCCGCGCCAGTCGACGGGAACGTCGCCGCCCCGTTCTTGGTATAGCCAATGTTGTCCCTTGCCGTCATAGCCACCTTCACGACGCTTGAGTAGCACATCGCAGCCTAATTCCGCGTGCAAGAATGCCGCTGTGGTATCAACTTCCACAGAACACCAGGGTGCGGTGTTGATCTCGAGGGTATCGAGCATGGTTTTCTGGTGAAAGCGGTCGGCTATTTTGCCGAAAATATCGGCATTTATAAAGCTGGCTTGCTGGCTCATATAGCGCGTGACAGGTGTGTCTGGCCACTGTTCGCGTTCAACAGTAACAATGTCGTCATCCTGAATGCTTGGTAGCTGCTCACTGTCAGGTTCAACCGGCTCAACCCGAAGGGCTAATGGGTAAGCTGCCTGTTTGAGCATGGCGCCTAATTGTCCAGCGCCGAGAACCCATACCGTTGGCATTACGTGCTCCTCGGGTCCGGGTTGTCCAATACATCTTGGGTTTGCTTGGCGCGAAAGGCTTCTAGGCGAGTCGCTAAGTCGGCATCGCTAAGGGCCAAAATTTGGCAGGCCATTAAACCGGCATTAAACGCGCCCGCGCTGCCAATAGCTAAGGTGCCAACGGCGATACCTTTCGGCATTTGCGCAATAGAGAGTAAGCTGTCGATACCGCTTAATGCCTTGCTTTGCACTGGCACACCTAAAACGGGTAGTCGGGTTTTTGCTGCGACCATGCCGGGTAAGTGCGCTGCGCCGCCGGCGCCAGCAATAATCACCTCAAAACCACAGCTAATGGCCTGGCTGGCAAATGCCATTAACTTGTCCGGAGTGCGGTGGGCCGAGACCACTTCTACATGGTGCTCTACGCCAAGCTCGCTCATGATCTCGGTGGCTGGGCGCATTGTTTCCCAGTCACTTTTTGAGCCCATGATCAGGGCAACTTTTGCGGTCATTGCTTTGCTCTCTTCGCGTGAAAGCGACGCATTATACGGTAATTCTTTGTTTTAGGCAGAATCTCAGTATAAATCTCATCAAAACATCTAATATAAGTGCGCTATTTTGGCTTCTTAAAGATTTACTGTGTCGGGTAAGGTATTGTAATTGTGAGAGAAAGATACCGATGACGGCAACCGCCGACGAGCTATTATTTTTGCTTAAAAAGGCGCTTTTTTTAATGCTTGGCGACCTTAGTTCATGGTCTTTTGGTAGTGCGCTGCGGTAATGGTTCTGTGAGCGCGGTGTGTAACAACGCGGCGGTTCGCGAGTCAGTGTTAAACATTAGGATAAAAATAGGGGCGAAAATGCACGATACCATGGCGCTACTGGAAGTCACCGATTTCCCAGCTATATCCCGAAAGTCGCTGGATACCTTGCAGGTAAATCTCGGCTATAAATGTAATCAGCGTTGCTTGCATTGCCATGTAAATGCCAGTCCAGATCGCACCGAAATGATGTCGGCAGAGATGATTGCGCTTATTCCCGAGGTCCTACTGGCTAGAAATATTCAGAAACTCGATCTGACCGGCGGCGCGCCAGAAATACATGAGCATTTTCGTGAACTTGTCAGCGCCGCGGTAAAGATCGGGGTAAAGGTGATAGATCGCTGTAACCTAACGATTTTGTTCGAGCCTGGCCAAGAGGGCCTGGCACAATTTCTGGCCGCTAATAAAGTGGAAATAGTAGCGTCACTGCCCTGTTATTCACTAGAAAATGTCGATACACAGCGTGGCGAAGGAGTGTTTGATAAAAGCATTGCGGGCCTGCAATTATTAAATTCTTTAGGCTATGGCATGCCGGGTTCGGATTTGGTCTTGAATTTAGTCTTCAACCCTCAGGGCCCATCATTACCGCCAAATCAACAAGCCTTAGAAGCAGATTATCGTCGTGAGCTGCGAGCTAAATTTGATATTGAATTTAACAATTTGTTTGCGTTGGCAAATATGCCAATCAAGCGATTTGGGTCTACTTTGGTGTCTAAAGGACAATTTAAACCTTATATGGATTTGCTTAAAGATAATTTTAGCGAAGCCAATCTAGAGTCCCTCATGTGTCGAAATATGGTCAGCGTGGATTGGCTCGGCAATTTGTACGACTGCGATTTTAATCAGCTGCTAGAGCTACCCGTGCCCGGTAAAACCAACCGCCATCTGCGCGATTTATTACAAGTAGACATGGACGACAGTGATATTGCTATTGCTGATCATTGCTTTGGTTGTACTGCCGGGCAGGGCAGTAGTTGTGGCGGTGCACTTTAACGGATTGTGTTAACAGCCTATCAATAATAATTCTTTTTATTATCAGGATAGTAAGGGGTGATTAGTGGAACTGAGAACAAAGGTCTTAGTCGCATTGTATTGTTTCACCGCACTACTTGCGCTGGTTATGGCGTGGATACATCTACCTGCCTACTTCGGAAATGGTATTGTTGGTGCAAATGTTCAGTTTTGGAAAGATGCTCTTTTTAATGCCAATCCAGCCGGCAGATTTTTAACCGTAGATATTTTATTTTTAGGTTTTGTCTGCAATGTATGGATGTTCATTGAAGGTAGACGCGTGGGTGTGAAGTATTTATATGTGTATGTGATTGCGGGAATTTTCATCGCCATTAGTGTTGCCTTTCCTTTGTTTATGGCGGCCAGAGAGCTTCGCGTTGCAGCATTAGATTCGTCTAAGACTGGCTACAGTATTAAGGTCGTCGATGTACTTGCCTTAATATTTTTATTTGCAATCACGCTGCTAGCGAGTATTGCTACTTTTTGAATTTTTTGCCTAAAGTGAATGGCGACTCCCACACTGATTTAGGAGATGTTATGCATGACGTAGTTCAAGATTACTATGGTAAGCAGCTGCAAAGTTCTGCAGATCTAAAAACTACTGCCTGCTGCGATTTTACAGCCATGCCAGAATGGCTAAAGCCGGTATTGGCAAATATCCACGCAGAGGTACTATCACGCTACTACGGCTGCGGATTAGTGTGCCCGCCCTTGCTTGAAGGCTGTCGAGTGCTAGATCTAGGCAGTGGCAGTGGCCGCGACGTCTATGCCTTGGCACAGTTGGTGGGCCCGCATGGTGAGGTGGTCGGCGTTGATATGACGGATGAGCAATTGGCGATTGCCATAGAGTATCAAGACTACCATAGCGAGAAATTCGGTTTTGATAATGTGCGGTTTTTAAAGGGCTATATAGAAAAGCTCGATGAACTAGATTTAGAGCGCGCCAGTTTCGACGTCGTGGTATCGAATTGTGTGATCAATTTGTCGCCCGACAAAGATGCGGTTATTCAAAGTATTAAGCGCTTACTAAAACCCGGTGGGGAGTTCTACTTCTCGGATGTTTATGCAGATCGTCGAGTGCCCGAAGCAGTAAAAAATGATCCGGTACTGTACGGCGAATGTCTGGGTGGCGCGCTTTATTGGAATGATTTTATTCAGCTAGCCAAACGCCATGGCTTTACAGATTCACGCTTAGTGGAAGGCCGGCACTTAGAAATTACCGATCCAGTATTGGCGGCGCGCTGCGGAAATATTAAATTCTTCTCGGCGACCTATCGGCTGTTTAATCTAGATGAGTTGGAAAGTGACTGCGAAGATTATGGTCAGGCGGTAATTTATCGCGGCAGTATTGCCGATAGCCCTGATAGTTTTGTGCTCGACAAGCATCATGATATTCAGGTCGGTAAAGTATTTCCGATATGTGGCAATACCTGGCGGATGCTGCATGACACCCGACTGGCTCCGCATTTTGAATTCATTGGGGACTTTAGCCGTCACTACGGTATTTTTGAAGGTTGTGGCGTCGCTTTGCCGTTTGATAATGGCCTGATTGATGGTGCGCCTTGTTGTTAATATCCAAGGCGCAAGTCTTTTGCTGTGTCGGATTTAGTCTGAAGGTTTAAGTATGCGCTTTTTAAACGCCTCCTGATCCTCTTTGCGCTCGGAATAGCGGTCTACAAAGTAGTCTGAGCTGCCCCGTGTTAGGAGGGTGAATTTCACTAACTCTTCCATTACATCAACAATGCGGTCGTAGTATGGCGACGGCTTCATGCGGTTGTTGTCATCAAATTCCAGCCACGCTTTGGCGATGGATGATTGGTTGGGGATAGTCAGCATGCGCATCCAGCGGCCAAGTACCCGCAATTGATTCACAGCATTAAAACTTTGCGAGCCGCCGCTAACTTGCATAACGGCGAGGGTCTTACCTTGGGTTGGGCGCACCGCCCCTAGGCTAAGGGGTATCCAATCTATTTGCGCTTTTATAATGCCGGTCATGGCGCCGTGACGCTCTGGTGAGCACCACACCATGCCTTCGCACCAGCTCGCTAGTTCACGTAATTCTTGCACCTTGGGATGTGATACGTCGCTGTCATCTGGCAATGGCAGGCCGCTGGGATCAAAAATACGGGTTTCCGCGCCAAAAAAACTTAGCAGCCGGGCCGCTTCTTCGCATGCCATGCGGCTAAATGAGCGCTCTCGTAAAGAGCCGTATAGCAGTAATATTTTGGGTGGATGATCCAGCGGCGTAAATAATTTTTGTACATCAATGGGCTTCAGTAATTCCGGCTCTATATTATTGAGTTCGTGCATGGTGATGTCCGTTTAGTATGTACTTTATGTGGGAAACCAATGGCGGCTGCGGTTGATGATCGCTACCAGCGACAGCATCACGGGTACTTCAACCAGCACCCCAACCACCGTTGCAAGCGCCGCACCAGATTGTAGGCCAAAGAGTGAAATGGCCACAGCGACGGCGAGTTCAAAGAAATTAGAAGTGCCAATTAAGCACGCCGGGCCGGCGATATTATGGGGTAGTTTTAGGGCCTTGGCGCCAAAGAAGGCGATGGCAAAGATGCCGTAGGTTTGAATCAGCAGTGGAATAGCAATCAGCACTATCGCCAAAGGCTGTTGCAAAATGACCTCGGCCTGGAAGCCAAAAAGCAAAATGACGGTGGCAAGCAAGCCCGCTATTGAAATCGGTTTGGTGGTATTCAAAAAACTTTGTAGACGCTGATGATTATCTGGCCGGTCGAGTGCGCGGCGGGTTAATACCCCGGCAACCAAGGGAATAACTACATAGAGCACAACCGACAGTATCAGGGTGTCCCAGGGCACGGTGACATCGCTAACACCGAGTAGAAAGGCGGCTATTGGGGCAAAAGCAAATATCATAATAATGTCGTTGATAGATACCTGTGCCAAGGTGTAGTTGGCGTCACCCTTAGTCAGCTGACTCCATACAAAGACCATCGCGGTGCAGGGCGCTACGCCCAGTAAAATCATACCGGCTATATATTCGCTCGCAGTTTGCGGGTCGACCCAGTCGACAAAAAGAACGCGGAAAAACAACCAGCCCAAGGCGGCCATAGTGAACGGTTTTATCAGCCAGTTAATGACTAAGGTTAATACCAAGCCCTTGGGTTTTTTGCCAATGTCTTTTATTGCAGAGAAATCAACTTGCACCATCATCGGAAAGATCATGACCCAAATAAATATCGCCACGGGTAAATTCACATGGGCAACTTCAAGCCTGGCAATGAATTGAAATAGGCCGGGCAGTAAATTCCCTAGTAGCATGCCCGTGAGTATGCATAGGCCTATCCAGACACTGAGATAACGTTCAAAAAAGCCCATTACAATGTATTCCCTTGATTGACGCTTATGTGGATTTCGCGGAGTGCGGCTACTAGTGTGGTGGGCTCTAAGGATTCAAAATCTAGCTCTAATAGCGCATTAATGCGTGCCTCGATGGCATCTATACAGGTATTAAAAGCAACTTCAATATCACCGTCACTGCCTGTAAGTTTAGATGGATCGCTCAGTCCCCAATGGACCTTCGGCGAATTCCCTAGCCACAGTGGGCAACTTTCGCCTGCCGCGCTGTCACAAACGGTAATGGCGATATTGATAGGTGTAGCCGCAAAATCATCCCAGGACTGACTGCGAAGATTGTTGGTGGTAATGCCGCGGGTTGCGAGAAATTTTAGTGACAGCGGATGAACTTCGCCCACCGGCTGACTGCCGGCACTAAAGGCATTAATACGGCCGCCACCCAGGTGTCGGGTGATCGCTTCGCAAAGAATGCTGCGGCAGCGATTGTGGGTGCAAATAAATAATATATTCATGACGACCTTCTTAGGTTAAGCGCAGCGTTCGGGGCGGCATTGCATGGTTTTTAGTTTTTGCAGGCAAGACTCTAGCTGATCTTTATGGGCCGCTGCGGTGGTTGCCACAATCTGGATGATCCACGGGTCTAGATTGGGATGCAGGCGGTAATAGACCCACTGGCGGTCGCGACGGTCAGCAAGTAGGCCACAAGCTCTTAATTGCGCTAGGTGTCGTGAAATTTTGGGTTGACTGTCCTCGAGTGCGATCATCAGTTCGCACACGCAGAGCTCGCTCTCGCTGTGGATCATCAGGGTAGAAAGCAGCCTGGTATCGTCAGACAGGCATTTGAAAAGCTGGGTAGGCGTCATATAAATGAGCATGTCCTGTTGGCAGCAGTAGTCTTGAATTTTACGCTACGTACTAATATATGTATATCCATATATTAGTACGGTATTTCTCTTGTTGGTATTGCCCCGTTTAATCATCTCAGCGTGAATTGACGTACACTAAATCAAATGACAGTTTTAGCCAATAATGAACTGCACAAGAAGGTGATGCTAATGAAAATGCGTAAGCTCGGGAAAACCGGAATCAGCGTTAGCGAGATTTGTTTGGGCACGATGACATGGGGGGAGCAAAATACCCAGGCACAGGCTTTTGAGCAAATGAATTATGCGGTGTCGCGCGGTATTAATTTTTTTGATACTGCAGAAATGTATCCGGTGCCGCCAGTCGCCGAAACTCAAGGTAAAACTGAAGAGTATATGGGAGAGTGGTTTCGGCAAAGCGGCCGGCGCCGAGAGATCATTCTTGCCAGCAAGGCAACTGGTCCCGGAAACGCCCATATTCGCGAGGGCAGGCCACTCGACCGCACTGCAATTTTAGAAGCTATCGAAGGCAGTTTAACCCGCTTGCAAACCGATTATATCGACTTATATCAAATACATTGGCCCAATCGCGCCACCAATTTTTTTGGAAAGCTGGGCTACCAGCACAGTGCTGATGATGCCGAGCAACATTTGCATGAGATTCTTGAAACCCTGTCGGAACTCGTTGAAAGAGGCGTCATTAAAGCCATCGGCATTAGCAATGAGACCCCTTGGGGAGTGATGAGTTATTTAAACCTGGCAGAGCAATACGGCCTGCCGCGTATCGCGACTATCCAAAATCCTTATAGTCTGCTTAACCGCACTTTCGAAATTGGTTTGGCTGAAATGGCGATTCGTGAAGAGGTTGGTTTACTCGCCTACTCGCCGTTGGCTTTTGGTATGTTAAGTGGTAAATACCGCAATGGCGCCCGTCCGGTAGATGGTCGTA
>JBKEFB010000076.1:0-13802 GCA_046712405.1 Zhongshania sp.
TGTGGTTCCAGTCGTGAACACGCGCCCTGGGCTCTGGAAGATTACGGTTTTCAGTGTGTGATTGCGCCGAGCTTTGCTGATATCTTTTTTAATAACTGCTTTAAAAATGGCGTGTTACCAGTTGTGTTGCCAGCGGCAAAAGTAGAAGAATTATTTGCGGCAATGTACGCTAATGACGATTTTACTTTGGCCGTCGATTTAGCCGCACAGAGTGTGATTACACCTGCAGGAGAGACTATTGCGTTTGAGGTTGATAGTTTCCGCAAGCACTGCCTATTGAATGGCTTAGATGATATTGACTTGACCTTGCAAGATGCCGACGATATTCGCTTGTTTGAAGCTAAATGGCAGCAAAAATCGCCATGGCTGTTTCATCAGCACAGCATTTAAAGGTTGAAAGTACAGTAGCCAAAAAATTATATTTTTTTTGAAAGGATATTAGTGTGACCGAGCGTCAACAGAGAAATATTGCGGTGTTACCCGGTGATGGTATTGGCCATGAAATAATGGCCGAAGCCGCTAGAATTTTAGAATGGATTAACAAGGCCCACAACCTAGGCCTAGTATTACAGCATGCCTTGGTGGGCGGCTCTGCAATTGATGCTCACGGCTCGGCGTTACCCGCTGAGACCTTTGCTATTTGTGAGCGGGCAGATGCGATCTTGCTTGGCGCGGTGGGTGGTCCAAAATGGGATAAATTGCCGCCGGCAGAGCGCCCCGAAAAAGCTGGCCTGCTTGAAATTCGCAAACGTTTAGATCTGTTTGGTAATTTGCGTCCGGCGATCTTATATCCACAGCTTGCTGATGCCTCTTCCTTGAAACCGGAAATCGTAGCTGGTCTGGATATTCTTATTGTTCGAGAGCTTACTGGCGGCATTTATTTTGGTCAGCCCCGTGGTATTCGCGTACTGGAAAACGGTGAGCGCGAAGGCTATAACACTTATGTTTACAATGAGTCACAAATTCGTCGTATTGCTAAGGTGGCCTTTGAGCTGGCGCAAAAACGCAGCGGTCGTCTGTGTTCTGTCGATAAGGCCAACGTCTTAGAGGTGACCATGCTGTGGCGCGAAGTCATGGATGAGGTAGCTAAAGACTATCCCGATGTGGAGCTGAGTCATATGTATGTCGACAACGCTGCAATGCAGCTGGTGCGAGCGCCCAAGCAGTTCGATGTGGTTGTAACAGGTAATATGTTTGGCGATATTTTGTCAGACGCAGCGGCTATGTTGACGGGGTCTATCGGCATGCTGCCGTCGGCATCACTGGATGTAAACGGTCGCGGTATGTACGAGCCGTGTCACGGCTCTGCGCCTGATATAGCAGGTCAAAACAAGGCTAATCCGCTGGCGACAATATTGTCGGTGGCGATGATGCTGCGCTATTCCCTCAATGAGCCAGCTGCTGCGCAGCGTATTGAAGATGCGGTCAGTACGGTGCTCGATCAGGGCTTCCGCACGGCTGATATATATTCTGACGGCAGCACGATGGTGGGAACCATAGAAATGGGCGATGCGGTTCTGACGGCTTTAGCTGCAGCATAAATTCAAAATGAGATTATTGCGCGGGTCTATGCTTATTATCCGCCTAGAATAAAGTCCTGTGGTGCAATGATCTCAACATAATAGAGTTCAGGAGTAATTATGAAGAAGGTAGGATTTGTAGGTTGGCGCGGTATGGTTGGTTCTGTTCTGATGGGACGAATGTTGGAAGAAAAAGACTTTGACGTTATTGAGCCGACATTTTTTACGACCTCAAATGTAGGTGGCCAGGGTCCGGCAATTGGCCGTGATGTCGACACGCTAAAAGACGCTAACGATATTGCCGAATTGGCCGCAATGGACATTATTATCTCTTGTCAGGGCGGAGATTATACCAAATCAGTTTTCTCCGCTTTACGTACAAGTGGTTGGGGCGGTTACTGGATTGATGCGGCGTCGTCGCTGCGTATGGACGACACTGCCATTATCACTCTTGATCCCGTTAACCTCGACGTCATCAAAGCAGGTTTGAATAATGGTGTTAAGAATTTTATTGGTGGCAACTGCACCGTTAGCTTGATGTTGATGGCGATTGGTGGCTTATTTCGTGAGGGCTTGGTGGAGTGGGTCAGCGCCCAAACCTATCAGGCGGCCAGTGGCGCTGGTGCACAAAACATGCGCGAACTGATTAACCAGATGGGAACAGTGCGTGACAGCGTTGCCACTGAGTTAGCTGATCCGCGTTCAAATGTTTTAGATATCGACCGCAAAGTAGCCGAGGCGATGCGCAGCGACACATTCCCGACAGAGAATTTTGGTTACGCCTTGGCGGGCAGTTTACTGCCGTGGATTGATACTCAGTTGGAAAATGGTCAGAGCCGTGAAGAGTGGAAAGGGCAGGCGGAGACCAATAAGATTTTGGGTCACGCTGACTCGCCGATCGCTATCGACGGCAACTGCGTGCGCGTTGGAACAATGCGTTGCCACAGCCAGGCACTGACGATCAAACTCAATAAAAATGTTTCGATAGCAGAGGTTGAAGCTATCCTCGCTACTGCAAATGACTGGGTGCAAGTGGTACCAAATAATCGTGCTGAAACCTTGGAAAAATTAACCCCTGCCGCGGTTACTGGAAAACTGCACGTGCCAGTCGGGCGTTTGCGTAAGCTCAATATGGGTGATCAATATCTTTCTGCGTTTACTGTGGGCGATCAATTATTATGGGGCGCTGCAGAGCCGCTGCGCCGTATGTTGCGAATCTTATTAGGTGATATTAAATAATGATATTTAAGTGTGTTGCGGTTTTTGGGGCCTGTGGTCTTGAGGGCGAGTTACTGCTAACCGCACTCGCTGATGCCGAACTAGGTATTCAGAGTATTCGCGCATTTGCAGATGGCGCCGACGATGAAACCGTTATGTATCGCGGTAGACCTGTTGCTGTTAATGAGCCCAGTGCCGTCGATTTTAGCGAAGTTGATGTGGCTATTTTTCTAAACGAAGGTTTTAGTGATTTTACGGTTATTGACGCCGCCGAAGATGCTGGAATCTTAGTCTTAGATTGTAGTGATACGCTAGCGCAGCGCGGGGACGTTCCGGTGTTTTGTGAAGGATCGCCCGTCGATCTCGATTCGCGTTTATTTGCAATAGCCGATGCCGTGAGCAGTCATGTGTCTGCGCTATTACGTCTATTGCCGCAGGGTAGTATTCGGGCGGTTAATCTTGCTATCGGTCAGCCGGTTTCGGTTTGGGGTCGACTAGGGGTAGAAACTTTGGCGGCAGAAACCGCGCGTTTGCTAAATGGCCAGTCGCCTGAGGCTTCACCGTTTGGGCAGCAAATGGCTTTTAATGTCCTTTCGCGACAAGGCAGTAGTGTTGCAGCCTTAGAGCATGGCCTAGCGACATTGCTGAACTCAAGCGGGAGCGCGGTCGCGGTCTCTGCTAATGAGATGTTGGTGCCAGTTTTTTATGGTCATACTGTGATGCTACGAGTGAACTGTATTGATCGCGTTGACGTCTCGCTGCTGAAGCAGCTGCTAGCAGAGAGCGAGAAATTTCGCTTATATCCACTCGACGACACCTTAGAAGCCTCGCCCGTTAATTTGCAGGGCAGTGATACCATTGATATTTCGGCGCTAAGTGGCGACAGGCAGGATGAAGCGGCCTTTCGCTGCACTGTCGTCGGTGATAATCTTCGCAATGGCGCGGTGATTAATATTATTGAATTGCTTAAAATCTTGATAAAAATCAATATCTAGCTTATATCTACCGATGTTATTTAGAGAATTGATGGCACGACGTCTTGGGCAGGGTTTGGCCAGTGGATATTTTTCATAATAACGTAGGCCATTTAGCCAGAGCTGGCGGAAGGCGTTTAATACATAAAACGGTGACAGTATGATGCGTAATAAGCTGGCGAAAGCGGGGCTGACAGCTGTTGTCCTGCACAGCGGAGTAGTTAGTGCATTCGGTATGGGTGAGTTAACACTTGATTCGCTGCTTAATCAGCCTTTTCGCGCGGAAATTCCTCTCCGAGATATTGATGAGCTAAATATTGATCAGATAAGGGTGCGGCTGGCAGATGCAACCGCTTTTGAAAACGCCGGCGTTGATCGCAGTCAGTTTTTATCTAATTTGCAGTTTAAAGTTGAGTCGGTGGGCGGCGGTAACGGACGTATTCTTGTGACTAGTTTAAGCTCAGTGGTCGAGCCCTATCTTGATTTTATTGTCGAGGCGCGCTGGCCTAACGGTAAAATGATTCGCGAATACACCGTGCTATTAGATCTGCCTGTTTATGCGGATGACAGTCTATCGCAGGCCATTAATCTTAGTAATGCTACTTCAGCTACTAGCCAAAATGTTCCGGTTCAAGCAAGTTCGCCATCTTCCAGTCAAACACGGGAACCCGGTGGTTCGATTGGCGCAGTAACCCCTGCGCTGCCGGCAGCGCGCATCTCGGTGCAGCAGCAAGATTTACCGCCTGCAGCAAGTCCCGGTGAATACCGCATTCAGAACCACGATACGATGTGGCGCATTGCTACCATGTTGCGTCCTAGCTCCTATGTTACTACTGAGCAAACACTGTTGGCTTTGGCAAAAAAGAATCCTAAAGCCTTCATAAACGGCAACGTCAATCAGATTGAATCGGGTTATGTGTTACTCGTTCCATCAGAAGCGGAAGTGCGCGAGATCGACCATCAGGCAGCAGTAGAGGAAATACGATTACAGGCAAAGGAATGGCGGGGCGAGAAAGTCGCCAGAGCCGCGAAAACTAAATCCATCCGAAAGACTGTATCGGCAGCATCCGCCGCGCCAATGGCACCGCAAATCGACGCGACTGCTAAACCCCAGATGCCCGCTCCTGAAGTTGCAGATGAGGCTGTTAAATTTTCACTTGGTGGGGTCGATGATAACTCCGCAAATGAATTGAACACCTTGCGAGAGCAGGGCCGAGAAAATCAGGAAAATTTAGAAAAGTCCAAGCTTGAAAATGCTGCGATGCAAGACCGTGTTGTTGAAATGGAAAAGCAAATTCAGACTTTACAAAGCTTAATTGCGCTCAAAAATAATCAGCTGGCAGCGTTGCAAAGTGGTCGGCAGGTACTTGAATCACCGGTCATGAGCGCTGCGGCTATTGCTGCGCTGAAAGCTGATACGATGGTGCCACCGACTGGGGCAGAGACAGACGGAGCAGCCAGTCCTGATGCTGCAGTAGAAATAGTCGCAGCCACTGAAATTGCGAAACAGAACATAATAGACAGACCGGTTGCGTCCTCTAAGCCAGTGCTTACCGAGCCGCTTGAAGCTTTGCAAGGCTGGGTTAGCAAAAATCTTTTAATCTTCGTTGGCTTGTTGCTGGCGCTGTTGGCCTCGTTGTTAGTGCTGATTGGCGGTCGTAGGGCTGCGGCAGAAGATGCTGATTTGGCCGGTCTCGACAATGATTTGGCGGCAGGCGACTCAGCGGATTCTCCTTCCTTGCTTGCAAGCGCTAGAGAATTCGATGTTGATTCTGCTGGCAATAGTAGCGATGAAATGGGAGAGGAAGGTGGCGCAGACGTTGTTTTCAGCGCGGAAGACTTCGATTTTGATAAGCTGGCAGATGACCCCGAACCAGTAGATGGTCTGTCAGCGTTTGCTGAAGATTCTATATTTGAAGAGTCGGCGAGTGTTAACGATGTTGAGGGCCCGGCCGTTGACGCGGTGCAAGCACAAACAGTTAATGTGGTTGCCGAAGCTGAGATTTACGTCGCATACGGCCGCTATGATCAAGCTGCAAGCCTTTTGAAAACGGCGATTGCACAGGACCGCGATAGCACTGAGCTGCATTTGAAACTGCTTGATATTTATTTGGATACGCGGGATCAGAATAATTTTGTGTCAGCCTATCAAGATTTACGCGCACTAAATGACTATGACGCCATTGCCGGTGTGAAAGAATCAATGTCAGCTATTGAGGGTGTTAGTCACTGGTTGGTTGACGACCCGTCGATATCATCGGGTAATGCTCTGGAAGTCGCTAGTCTGGATGGCGTTGCGAGTGAGGAAATTGCAGATTTTGATGAGAGTGTTTTAAGTCTTGATGATGAAGAGCTAGATCTAGACTTTGAGTTAGACGATACGCTTGATGACAATGCCAAGCGAGACGCTGATGCCCAAGGTAATACCCGTGTTGCTGTAAGCGATGAGCTTGTTATAGGTGCAGACTTTGATGCTGATACTCTGGCGCCCCTGGATGTTAATCTTGCCGATTTGGACTTTGATTTCGATGGCGATTTTGGTGGCGCGCCTAAAGTGCCTTCAGCGCTGGCAGATGGCAGCGCCAAAAGCGGTGACGATTCTGCCGAGGCGTTCACTAATGCGGGGATTATTTCTTCGGCAGGGGCTGAGATCAAGGAGTTAGATATCAGCTTTGACGGCCAAGAAGATGTTAATTTAGATGCTGATGCTCTGAGCGAATTGACGTGGTCCTCAGATGATAGCGCTAGCTTAGATAACGATCCTATTTCTTTTGAAGATGAAGATGTTCCCAGTGTCGATTTCACTGGTCTTGAGGTCAATGAGCTTGAGTCTATAGAAGGTGATGATTTAGATTTTGTGGGTCTTGAACTAGGCGCACTCGAATCAGATGACCGAGCCAGTGGCGTTACTAGTGAGGAGCTGGATCTTTCCGAGTTTGATATGGATCTCTCGGATACCTTTGATATAAGTGAGTCGCCGGTTGATGCGAATAAAGGCTCAGAAAAACTTGATCTTGAGTTATCTGATTTTGATATGTCAATCGAGCTCAGCAGCGCTAGCGAAGCCAGCTTTGCTGGGGACGCGCTCGATGTCGATCTTGATGCATCTTTCTTTGTTAACGCTGATCTGGAATTAGACGAGAGCGCATTTCCCGCTGGCGATATGCAGGTAGATTCTGGTTTAGCGGCGGACAAGGAAGAGGTTCCTGCCGAACTGCCCACTATTGTTGCTCACGTCGCCGTTTCCGATACTGTCAATATTGATGGAGATGCGATTGCTCTGGAAGACCTGGTATTCGACGAGTTCGATGCGGGCGAGGATGATGCCGAAGGTTTTGATTTACTGCTTGATTCTGAATCTGGCGCGATAAAGTTAGATCTTGCTCGCGCTTATATCGATATGGGAGACAGTGAAGGCGCGCGAGAAATGTTGGACGAAGTAGTGCAAGAGGGCGATGCTCAGCAGCAAGCCGACGCTCAAACTCTATTAGATAATATTGGATAAGTATTGGCTGAATTTGCGTAATGAATGATTTGGATAGTTTCGATCGATTTGCGGATGATTCCTTGCCGGCAGGATGCCGAATAGCCATGGCGTTGGAATATCAGGGTAGCGCCTACCGAGGCTGGCAAAGTCAAACCAAGCCCTGGGTTGCTACTGTGCAGGACGCGCTCCAGGACGCTATTTCAGCGATTGCCGCCACACCAGTAATGGTTATTTGCGCTGGCCGTACCGATGCCGGCGTACATGCTACCTACCAGTTGGTGCATTTTGACGCCCCGGTTGCGCGTTCTTTAAGTGCCTGGGTCGCCGGAGTAAACGCAAAACTTCCTAAAGATGTTGCGGTGCAGTGGGCTAAATGTGTGCCCAGTAATTTTCACGCCCGTTTTTCTGCGACTGCGAGGCGTTACCGTTATATCATCCTTAATCAAGCGCGCCGCTCTGCGCATTTAGCCAATGGTTTAACCTTGGTTGACCGTCCGCTTGATGCTGACCTTATGCACCATGAAGCCCAGGTCTTGCTGGGTGAACAGGATTTTAGCGCATTTCGGGCATCTTCTTGTCAAGCTAAAAGCGCGAAGCGGAATATTCACTTTGCTAATGTAACCCGCCGTGGTCGCTATATTGTGTTCGATATTGGTGGTAACGCTTTTTTACACCATATGGTGAGAAATATTGCTGGCGTTCTTATTGCTGTGGGTAGTGGTCAAATGCCAGCAGGGTGGACGCAGCAGGTTTTAGCCAGCCGAGACCGCAATCAAGGTGGTGTTACCGCGAAGCCCGATGGCCTTTATTTGGTTGATGTGATTTATCCATCGGACTTTAATTTGCCAAAGTCACCAATAGGTCCTGATTTTGTTCCTAGTTAGCGGCGGCGCCTACAGACAGATAATGCATTTTTTTGTTAATATTTCATCCGATTAATTTTTTGGTAGTACATCCAAGTGTTCCGTACCCGCGTAAAAATTTGTGGCATAACCCGAGCTGAAGACGCGCTTGCTGCGATTAATTCAGGAGCTGATGCCTTGGGCTTTGTGTTTTATTCAAAAAGCCCACGTGCCATAAGTATTGAGCAAGCTGCAAATATTATGTCGATACTGCCACCGTTTGTAAGCAAAGTCGGTTTATTTGTTGATGCAGATGTTGCAGAGATACGCAACGTGCTCGCATGTTGTTCTCTTGACGTTCTCCAGTTTCACGGCGATGAGACAGCGGATTTTTGCGGATCGTTTTCGATGCCGTATATGAAAGCATTGCGGATGCGCGATGATCTAGATTTGAGTGCGGCGATACGGTCCTACTCTGCGGCAAGTGCTTTTTTGCTAGACAGCTATAAACCTGGCGTACCAGGTGGCACGGGTGAATCGTTTGACTGGCAGCGTATTCCTAACAATCTAGATATCTCTGTGGTGCTTGCCGGCGGTTTAAGGCCTAGTAATGCCGGTGCTGCTATTGCATCCTGTCATCCTTATGCCTTGGATGTGAGCGGTGGTGTGGAGCTGGCGCCAGGAATCAAATGTGCGAATAAAATGACGGAATTTATTACAGCGGTCAGGTGTGCTGATCGACGGGAGGATTGAGTGAATAGCAAGGTAGGTAAAGCTGATTTTAGCCGGTTTCCAGATGCCGCTGGGCATTTTGGTATCTATGGAGGCCGCTTTGTTTCAGAAACGCTGGTGTTCGCCCTAGATGAGTTGGATGCGGCGTATCGTAGATTGCGCAAAGACCCTGGGTTTCAGGCCGAGTTCGATTATGATTTAGCCCATTATGTGGGTCGTCCGTCGCCGCTATATTATGCCAAGCGCTGGTCTGAGGAAGTCGGTGGTGCAAAGATCTATCTCAAGCGAGAAGATCTTAACCATACTGGCGCTCACAAAGTAAACAATACCGTTGGTCAGGCCCTGCTAGCTAAATATATGGGTAAGAAACATGTTATTGCTGAAACGGGTGCTGGCCAACACGGCGTTGCATCGGCAACCGTAGCGGCTCGTTTAGGTATGACTTGCCAAGTGTTTATGGGCGAGGAAGATATTCATCGTCAGGCCTTAAATGTTTATCGCATGAAATTGCTTGGTGCTGAGGTTATTTCCGTTAAATCTGGTTCTAAAACACTTAAAGATGCCATGAATGAAGCGATGCGAAGCTGGGTTACCCATGTTGATGATACCTTCTACATCATTGGTACTGCAGCTGGTCCGCACCCTTATCCGATGTTGGTCAGGGATTTCCAGTCTGTGATTGGGCGCGAGGCGCGTCAACAGTGCTTGGCGCAGAACGGTCGCTTGCCTGACGCTCTGGTTGCCTGTGTAGGTGGTGGATCCAATGCCATTGGTTTATTTCATCCCTTCCTCGATGATGAATCGGTGGCGATGTATGGCGTTGAAGCGGGTGGTTATGGTGTTGAGACGGGGCAACATGCGGCACCCCTAAACGACGGTATTCCCGGTATTTTACATGGCAATCGGACGTATTTAATGCAGGATGAAGGCGGCCAGATTGCTGAGACGCACTCAGTGTCTGCCGGCTTGGATTATCCCGGTGTCGGTCCAGAACATTCCTGGTTAAAAGATATGGGACGGGTCAATTATGTTGCCATCAATGATGATGAGGCGCTGGCAGCGTTCCGTAAATTAACCCTAGTTGAAGGGATAATGCCTGCATTGGAATCTGCGCATGCAGTGGCCTACGCTGAGAAATTGGCGAAAACCATGAGTTCTGAACAAACCATTGTCATCAACTTATCTGGCCGAGGTGATAAAGACATTCATACCGTCGCCACTCTCGACGGTATTGGTATTGAATAACGAGGAAGTACTTTGAGTCGTTTAGCAGCTGTATTCGCAAAATTAGAGAAAGATGGGCGCAAGGCACTTGTACCTTATATTGTTGCCGGTGACCCGGTGCCTTCCTTAACTGTGCCTTTTATGCATGAATTAGTGTGTCAAGGCGCGGATATCCTTGAAATCGGTGTGCCTTTTTCAGATCCGATGGCAGAAGGTCTGGTAATTCAGCTTGCCCACGAGCGCGCTTTGGTTAACAAGGTGACATTAAGCATGGTGCTCGAGCTGGTGACAGAGTTTCGCACCAGGGATGAGACAACCCCTGTTGTGCTGATGGGTTACGCCAACCCGATAGAGCGCATGGGTTATCAGGTTTTTGCGGATCGCGCTGCGTCGGCAGGTGTTGATGGACTGCTGACCGTTGATATGCCTCCTGAAGAAGCCGAGCAGCCAAGTAAAATACTCCGCGCAGCGGGGATCGACAATATTTTCTTGTTAGCGCCAACGAGCAGTGACGATAGAATTAAAAAAATTGCCTCATTGGCGAGCGGTTATTTGTACTGTGTATCACTGAATGGGGTCACCGGTGCGGGTAATTTGGATATCAAGGCGGTGTCTGAGAAACTAGCGAGTATTAAACGTTTTACCAGTCTTCCCATAACGGTTGGCTTTGGTATTAAAGACGGGGTGTCTGCGGCTGCCTTGGCGCCTTTATGTGAGGGTGTTGTAGTCGGTAGCGCCTTAATAGAACGCTTAGTTGCTAGCGATACATCAATGGCAAACGCGGATCGCGCGGCAGCAGCAGCCTCGCTAATTGGCGAGATAAGAGCAGCTATAGACGCCTAATAAATACGATGCTACTGCTCATGATCTAGATTATAGGGTAAAATAATGCTCGGTAGACTGCTGTGTATAAATTATAAATAGATTAAAAATGACTACAGGAATGAATTATGAGCTGGGTAGATAAGATTCTTCCCTCGGGAGTGCGACGGGCTGATTCGGACGAGCACCGTCGTGTAAAAGGATCAGTGCCAGAAGGTCTTTGGAAAAAGTGCGTCAAGTGTGAAGCCGTACTTTACCGGCCTGAGCTAGAAAGCAACCAAGATGTGTGTCCAAAATGTGATCACCATATGCGCATTGGTGCACGTCGTCGCATCGCTTTGTTTTTAGACGAAGTGGGCCGCGAAGAGATTCTTAGCCATATTGAGCCTGTCGATAGACTCAAATTTAAAGATAAAAAGAAATATCGCGATCGCTTGACCGCCGCACAGAAAGCAACTGGTGAAAAGGATGCCTTGATTGCTTACAAAGGCTACATCGAAGAATTGCCAGTTATTGTGGTTGCTTTTGAATTCAATTTCCACGGTGGGTCTATGGGCTCAGCGGTGGGGGAAAAATTCACTCAAGCCGCCAATGTCGCGCTTAAAGAGCGCTGCCCACTGATTTGTTTTTCTGCCTCTGGTGGCGCCCGTATGCAAGAAGCACTTATTTCGCTAATGCAAATGGCGAAGACGAGTGCGGTATTAGAGCGCTTAAAGCAAAATGGTGTGCCGTATATTTCAGTTATGACCGATCCTATCTACGGTGGTGTGTCTGCTAGTTTAGCCTTGCTTGGTGATATCAACGTGGCTGAACCTGGTGCGCGCGCGGGTTTTGCTGGCCCCAATATTATTGAACAAACTATTCGTCAGAAGTTGCCGCCCGGCTTTCAGCGCAGTGAGTTTTTGCTGGCTCACGGTGCTATCGACATGATCGTTCGTCGTCCAGATATGCGTGACACTTTAGGACGGCTGCTCGGAAGCTTGATGCATTATCAACGTTGAATTGATCTTATGAGGTTCACACAGCTCGATGATTGGTTGCGATGGATGGAAACGCAACATCCCTGCAGCATTGATCTTGGTCTTGAACGCGTTGCACTGGTGGCACAGCAGCTAGAGATCGAGCTGAATATGCCGGTAATTACAGTTGCCGGGACTAATGGTAAAGGCTCGTGTGTCGCGCTATTGTCTTCTATATGCGGTGCTCAGGGTTACCGCGTGGGCGCTTTTACTTCTCCCCATTTAAATCACTACCATGAGCGCATTGTTGTTGCTGACAATAGCGTTGACGATGATTCCCTATGTCTTGCTTTTGCTGCAGTAGACGATGCTCGCGGTGAAACCTCGCTGACCTATTTTGAATTTGGCACCTTGGCGGCACTGCTTATCTTTCAGCAGCAAGCAGTTGATGTTGCGATTCTAGAAGTCGGTTTAGGCGGGCGCTTAGATGCGGTTAATATTATTGATGCCGATGTCGCAATTGTTAGTTCAATTGCGATTGATCACGAGGCGTGGCTGGGGAGTGATCGAGAAGCAATAGGTCGCGAAAAAGCGGGCATCTTCAGGTCGGGTCGACCGGCAATTGTTGGCGATGGGGCGCCGCCGATGTCCTTACTACATTATGGCACTCAACTTGGAGCCGAGCTTGTTTGTCGCGGCGACGATTTTAATGTCATCGACAGTAGTGAGGGCTGGCACTGGCAGGGACGAGCGGTGAATGGTGAGCAGGTTTGCTATCAAAATTTGCCCTATCCATCACTACTCATTGATAACGCCGCAACCGTGTTGCAGGCACTCCAATATGTCAGTTTACCGGTGTCGGAATCGGCAATACGACAAGGCTTGACTTCAGTGAGGATTGTCGGCCGCTGCCAACATCGCCAGTACCGTGGCATAGAGGTAGTGCTGGATGTGGCGCATAACCCGGCGTCGGTGCAAATATTGCGCGATCATCTTAATACCAAGCCCATTGCTGGGCGCACAGAGTGTCTCTTTGCGGTGATGGCTGATAAAGCGATTGCTGAGATAATTACCATATTGAAGCCCTGTTTTGATCATTGGTGTTTGGCGCCATTGTTAGGCAATGAGCGTGCAGCCCAAGTTGTGACACTTGAAAATCTGCTGCAAGCGCAGCAGATTTCTGGGGTATCAGTCGCAACATCTTTTTCTGAGGGGATTTATGGCGCACTTGCGCGCTTGTCGGCAGGCGATCGTTTAGTAGTGTTCGGATCATTTTTCACTGTGGCAGCGGCCATGACAGTATTCGCTGACCCAGTTGGCATAGAAACAACGGTAATGGGAGAATCCAAATTATGATGAGACAGCGCTTAGTGGGTGCATTGGTGTTGCTATGCGGCGGGGTTATTCTCTGGTCACTGCTGTTTACTGGTCCCGCGGCCTCCAAGCTGGACCGCAAGACACAAATTCCAGATGCGCCGCTGGTTGACCCGGTAATAGATACACCGCCGCTGAAGCCAGAGGGTATAATGTCGGCAGACACTTTGCTCGTTCCCGAGCAGCCAAATTTGCCGGTTGCGGATGAAGATGTAATAGGCTCAGCGGTGAGAGCCGAAGCTGGTAATATTCCCGATCCATCGAACAGCACGAAGAAATTGGCTCCGGTGGCCAAACTTGAGCCGCTTGAAGTGGAAAAAGAACTGCCGGCTGCTAAACCCGCGGCCGTTAAGAGATTAGATGGTAATGGATTGCCGCCGGCTTGGGTGGTTCAAGTGGGGGTGTTCGGTAGGAAGGAAAATGCAGAGGGCTTGAAGAAAACCTTGCAAGGTGCTGGATATAAAGCATTTATTGATGAAGTTCAGCGTAGTTCTAGGTCCTTGTATCGGGTGTTGGTCGGTCCGGTGATTAGTAAGGAAAAGGCAGTCTCCCAGCAGCCTGCGATAAATAAGCGCTTCAAGGTGAAGTCCATTGTTAACCGATTCGAGCCTTAGTTGGTGTTCAAAGCAAAATCTTACTTGGGCTGCAGC
>JBKEFB010000077.1:0-13757 GCA_046712405.1 Zhongshania sp.
TTTTCGAAGTCCAACTCAATTTTAATATCGCCGAAATTTGTAGTGAAGATAATCATTTACGCTGATCTCGCTTATAACCGGAAATTAAAGTCGCTATAATACGGCTTTTGGCTGCAGGGCGAAACCGGCGTTAAGCGACTAGCGAATATTCGGTTCAAAATACGTGGCTGCGACTATTGATTTTAAATAGTCTATTTTTTGATCATCTGGAACTTCATCAATGACTGACAATGCAGTACCTGGCAATAATTTTCTTCGTGGTATCGTCAAAGAAGACATCGCTTCGGGTCGTTTGAGTGGTGAGCTTGTCACCCGCTTTCCGCCAGAACCTAATGGCTTTTTACACATCGGTCACGCTAAATCGATTTGTTTGAATTTTGGGCTTGCAAAACAATTTGGTGGTCACTGCCATTTGCGTTTTGATGACACCAATCCCGCTAAGGAAGAGCAGGCGTACATAGATGCTATCCAAGAAGATATACGCTGGCTGGGGTTTGAGTGGTCTGGGCCAATTCGCTATGCCTCTGACTATTTTGATACTTTGTATGAATACGCCTTACATTTAATCCGTGCAGGCAACGCCTATGTCTGTGATCTTAGCGCGGATGAGGCTCGTGAGTATCGCGGTAGCTTGACCGAGCCAGGTAAAAATAGCCCCTATCGAGATCGTGGTGCAGCAGAGAATGCGTCCTTATTTGAGGGAATGCGCAACGGTGATTTTGATGAGGGCAGCAAGGTGTTGCGCGCAAAAATTGATATGGCCGCGCCGAATATCAATCTTCGTGATCCAATAATTTACCGTATTCGCAAAGTTACCCACCACCAGACGGCAGATAAATGGTGTATTTATCCTACCTATGACTTTACCCACGGCCAATCTGACGCCCTTGAGGGCATTACCCACTCTATTTGTACGCTTGAGTTTGAGGACCATCGGCCGTTATACGAGTGGTTTATTGCTAACTTGCCGGTGCCCGCGCAGCCCAAACAATACGAATTCGCCCGCCTAAACGTAAACTACACTGTCACCAGTAAGCGTAAATTGAAGATGCTGGTAGATGAAAAGATAGTTGACGGTTGGGACGACCCACGCATGCCGACGATTGCCGGCATGCGTCGTCGTGGTTTTACCCCGTCGTCACTGCGTCACTTCTGCGAGATGGTGGGAGTTGCGCGCAGCGAGGGGGTTGTTGATGTGGCGATGCTCGAACATGCTATTCGCGATGATCTTGACAAAAATGCGCCACGCGCAATGTGTGTGACCGATCCATTGAAAGTGGTTATTAGCAACTACCCTGAAGATAAAGTGGAGTGGCTAAGCGCGCCAGGTCACCCAAATCGAGATGATCTCGGCGAGCGCAGTTTACCGTTTAGTCGCGAAGTATATATTGAGCGAGAAGATTTTCGTGAAGAGGCCAACAAGAAATTCAAACGCTTAGTTTTGGGTAAGAAAGTACGTTTGCGCAGTGCTTACGTGCTACTGGCAGAATCGGTGGTAAAGGACGACGTTGGAAATATTGTTGAAGTCCATTGCCGCTATGATGACACTAGCTGTGGCGCGGACCCGGCCGATGGCGTAAAGCCCAAAGGGGTCATTCACTGGGTGTCTGCCAGCCACGGTAAACAGGCAACAGTGAAAATATACGACCGCTTGTTTGCTCATGAAGCGCCAGATCGCGGTGGCGAAGAATTTCTCGATCATGTCAATCCGACGTCGATGAGCGTGCTGGAAAATTGCTGGATCGAGCCAGGGCTAGCCGATGCGGCACCCGAGGCTAGGTTTCAATTTGAGCGCACCGGCTACTTTGTAGCCGACAGAGTTGAGCACAGTGCCGCGGCGCCAGTGTTTAACCGCACCATAGCCTTGCGCGATACCTGGAGTGGCGGCGGCCAGTAAACCATGGCCGGGGCTTGGTTTTGCTGCGGTCCCCAAACTGCTTGCCGATTTATGGTGCAAGCATAGCGTTGCAGACGTTTATTGGCTGGCCGGTTAAGTCACTCAATAAACCCTTTTTTCTAAACTGCTGGCTCTAAACTACAGGTCCTAAGTCCCAAGTTTTAAGCTAGTACATTCTCACTATTAAGTTTTAAGCGATTTTTATGACGATTCAGATTTATAACACCCTCAGCCGCAGCAAGCAGCCATTGATTCCACTGCAAGATGGCAAGATTAATATGTACGTCTGCGGCATGACTGTGTATGACTTTTGTCATCTCGGCCACGCGCGGGTGTTGGTGGCTTTTGATGTTATTACTCGTTACTTGCGTGCGAAGGGCTTTGACGTTAATTATGTGCGCAATATTACTGATATTGATGACAAAATATTGCGCCGCGCCGATGAAAATAACGAGCCGTTTGAGGCCTTAACTGAGCGCTTTATTCAGGCGATGCATGAAGATGCGGCGCGCCTAGATATTATGCCGCCAGATCAGGAGCCTAGAGCAACTGCGCATATCGCAGACATTCTTGCCATGATTGCGCGCCTGATTGAAAAGGGCTTTGCCTATAAGGCCTTAAATGGCGATGTCTACTATCGGGTAACATCGTTTACAAATTATGGTAAATTGTCAGGTAAAAACCCGGACGAATTACTATCTGGTGCGCGTATTGCCGTCGACGAAGCTAAGGATGATCCACGAGATTTTGCGCTCTGGAAAGCCGTTAATAACGCTAGCGTGAGCTGGCCTTCACCGTGGGGTAATGGTCGGCCCGGCTGGCATATAGAATGCTCGGCAATGGCTACCTGTTGTTTAGGTGACACCTTTGATATTCACGGCGGTGGGCCAGATTTAGTCTTCCCTCACCATGAGAATGAAATTGCTCAATCCGAGGCGGCAACAGGTAAAACCTATGCCCGAGCGTGGATGCATGCGGGTGCGGTTCGTGTTGATAATGAGAAAATGTCTAAGTCTTTGGGTAATTTTTTCACCATTCGTGAAATCCTCGATCGCTATCACCCGGAAGTGGTTCGCTACTTTTTGATTTCTAGCCACTATCGCAGCGCTATAAATTATTCAGAAAGCAATTTGATCATTGCTAAGCAGAACTTGGAGCGTTTCTACCACGCGCTTAAAGGCCTTGAAGTGCCGGCGGCAATAGCTTACGCAGCCTTAGATAAAAACGATGACTATGTTCAGCGGTTTGACGTTGCCATGGCTGACGATTTTAATGCGCCGGTGGCATTGGCAGTGCTTTACGACCTTGTTCGGGAGTTAAATAGTGAGAAAGAGGTCGCCAATCATGATCGGGTTGCCTGCCTTGCACTTACGCTGAAATCGCTGGCTAACATACTCGGTATTTTACAGCTCTCGGCGGATACGTTTTTACAGTCAGGCAGCGTTGATCAGGTGGCTGCAGAAGACGTTGAGGCCTTAATGGCTGAGCGAGTTCAGGCTAAAAAAGACCGCCAATTTGGACGCGCTGACGAGATTCGCAATGCGCTTAAAGCTCAGGGTGTGATCTTGGAAGATAGTCGCGAGGGCACCACTTGGCGGCGGGAATAGTCTCATAGTCAGGCTCTCTGGTGACAGTAAGCGGTTATGGCTTGGCGCTGTTGTTGCCGAGGCGATAGAGCGTTAACAAAAGCCAGCCCAATAAATAGCCGCTAACGACTCCTAGGCTATTAGCCATAGCATCCTCCACGGATGTGTCCCTTCCTGGCGACAATTGCTGAGCTAGCTCAATAAGCACGCTAAAGCCAATAACGCCCACCGCGAGCTTTAGTCTTGCGGTGTGGGTTTTTGCGGCAGGGAAAACCAGCAACATAAGTAGGGCGTAGGCAGCATAGTGCTGGGCTTTGTCCCAGATATTAATTGCGATAGCTGCCTCTGCTGGCATTAGGGATAGCATCGTTATGCAGAGTATGTATAAGCCTGTAATGATACTAAGCATTGACCTGTAGCTCGGTTTCACTATGCTTTGTAGTCGTCTATTTGTAAGTTGCTAAGTTGGTTCTGCGCCGCCAGCAGGGCAACTTCGATATCGGGTTCGTCAGCATAATTTTCCATGGCAAAGCGTTCACAGGTAAAGCTTACATTGGCAAAGGGCTTGGGGAATTTAGATTTATCCCAAGAGTTCTCGATGCGCCAGCCGTCATAACTTGCCCGAATCAAATACAGTGGCAGTTTGGTTTTTTTAGCGAGGATCATCGCCCCCTGTTTCATTTCGTGACGTGGGCCTCTAGATCCATCTACCGCAAAGGCGATGGTTTTGCCTTTGCGAGCAGCCCTCAATAGCTGGAAAAAAGCATCTTTACCGCCGCGACTGGGTGAGCCTAGGGCAACCTCGTAATCATAGCGCTCCATAACCTTGGCAATGGCATAGCCAAAATGATTTTGCGAGGCAATGGCGGTAACGCCTTGATTGCGGAAATAGTGAATTATGGGCATGAGCTCGTCGTGATAAACGGCCATAACGCAGGGTTGCTCTATATCTAGGTGGTTTTTAAAGCGCAGAGTGTTCATTACCCAAAAGTACAGCTGAATAACTTCGCTTAATAATACCCGCGCAATCTTTTGCGCAGGGCCAATTATTTTCGGTGGTTTGTTGACCCTTGCCATAATACTTATCCGTGTTAGCCGATGGCTTTTTCGCTAGAATCGACGCTTTGGAAGATAAGAGTATTAATGGTCATTGGGCCTACGCCGCCGGGTACGGGAGTATAGGCGCTGACGCGGTCAATGAGCGGGGCGAGTTCAATATCGCCAACACCGCCTGGATGGTAGCCAGCGTCAACCACTACGGCGCCATCTTTGATCCAGCCTGCTTTGATAAACTCGGGTTTACCGACCGCGCCTACTAAGATGTCTGCTTGTTTAATAAGCTCTGGCAGGTTAGCGGTGCGTGAATGGCAAATAGTGACGGTTGCGTTGGCCTCAAGTAGCATCATGGCCATGGGCTTGCCAAGAATGGCGCTGCGGCCAACAACAACAGCGTGTTTGCCTTCTATGGCGATTTTGTAGTGTTCGAGGATGCGCATAATACCTTTGGGGGTTGCGCAGCCGTAAGCATCCTCGCCCATGGCCATGCGACCGAAGCCAAGGCAGGTGACGCCGTCTACATCTTTGTGCAGGGCAATGGCGTCGAAGCATGCACGTTCATCTACCTGCGCTGGAACCGGGTGTTGCAATAAAATACCGTGAACATTGGGATCGGTATTTAATTCGGCTATTTTTGCTAGCAATTGTTCTGTGGTAGTGGACCCCGGCATCTCTACCGCCATTGAATCCATGCCTACGCGTCGACAGGCGTTGCCCTTCATTTTGACGTAGGTGGCTGAGGCGGGGTCGTCACCGACCAAGATGGTGGCTAGAATGGGTGCGCGGCCATTTGAGCGATTTTTTAAAGCCGTGACGCGGCTGGCCAGTTGTTCTTCCCAGCTTGCCGCCAGTGTTTTGCCGTCTAGAATCAAAGCCGTCATGCAGGTATTTCTCGCAAAAAAAGGTGATTTAAATTAGAGTGTTATTGTCGCATGGGTATAAAGCACTGGCCAACAAATCAATCTAATAATTTTATCTAAAACCGTTGACGAGATAAAAAGGTCTGCGTATCATGCGCAGCTCCTGTAACGGGGCATAAGGGAAACGAAAAACGGGGTATAGCGCAGCCTGGTAGCGCGCCTGCTTTGGGAGCAGGATGTCGGGAGTTCGAATCTCTCTACCCCGACCATTTTCGTAACCTAACGTTCGGACGGTTTTGCGCCCGTAGCTCAGTTGGATAGAGCAACGGCCTTCTAAGCCGTGGGTCACAGGTTCGAATCCTGTCGGGCGCACCACTTACAGGACAGTTTTGCTCAATGGTGGCCGTAGCTCAGTTGGTAGAGTCCAGGATTGTGATTCCTGTTGTCGCGGGTTCAAGCCCCGTCGGCCACCCCATTTTTTTTGATACCTTTCTAGATAAGTAGTTCATTCGGAACTTTTTGCTCTGAACTGAAGTCTACTCTTATCACGTTATTATTTGCGAAATTGTCATTAATCAGCGTCGTTAGCTTTTCCTTCTGGGCGTTTTAGATCTAAAATTCTGGTAAATACGCCAATCGTAGTTCAGTTTATTAATTAAATTATATCGCTTAGTGGCTAATATTGGCAGGGCTACGTCTGTTAGCGACAATGAGTAGCTGAGATTTTCATTGCAGTCAGCGTGTCTCTTAGGCTCACGCTTGGCGGGTTTAGTTAAAGACTGTGGTCATGAGGAGTGCCTTAGCGCAGGCATTTTAAGTAGGCTTTGATGGCGTTGTCTAGGCCCATTTCAATGGCGTCTACGATAAATGCGTGACCGATAGAGACCTCAAGTAAGTTGCGGACATTATTCCTGAATAAAAATAAATTGTGCAGATTTAAGTCGTGTCCGGCGTTAAGGCCTAGGCCTAGTTCGGCGGCAGTTTCGCTGGCGCTAATAAACTGGGCTAGCGCAGTTTCTTGCCCTAGTGTGCCAAAGTTTGATGCATAGGGTCCTGTGTAGAGCTCTATTCGGTCAGCGCCGACTGATTTGGCTAGGTGTATTTGGGCTGGATCGGGGTCCATAAACAAGCTAACTCTAACCCCTAGCGCCTGTAGTTCTGCGATGATTGGCGCAATGCGATCGCCGTCTTTACGCAGATCAAAACCGTGGTCTGAGGTAAGTTGGCTATCAGTGTCGGGCACTAGTGTGCATTGTGCGGGTTTGGTAAGGCGGACAATTTCCATAAACCCCGGATAGTCGCTTACCCCATTGCGATCACTTTTTGTTGCCGGCGCAAAAGGATTGCCTTCAATATTAAACTCGACATTAAGCATGCCGGCGAGCTCGTAGCAGTCGTCTGCGCGAATATGCCGCTGGTCTGGCCTTGGGTGTACGGTGATGCCATTAGCGCCGGCAGCAATGCATCGCGCCGCATGCAGCGCAACGCTTGGGTATTCGGTATCTCGAGAATTACGAATTAAGGCAATTTTATTCAGGTTGATACTTAGCGCTGTCAAAATAACCCCTCGCGCCATGGCGCAATATTTTCGATTACTTAAGTGTTGTACCAATAATTACAATCGCTTCCACGGGAACGTCTCTCATGCCGCCGGCAGAGTGGGTCTTACTGATGGCAATGTCACGGACGACGTGGTGGCCGTCAATCACCTCACCAAACACGGCGTAGCCATCGCGACCTGCGCGTGCATCTAAATTAAGGTTCATGCGCATGTTTATAAAGAACTGAGAGCGGGCGCTGTTTGGATCGTCGGTCCTAGCCATGGCTACGGTCCAGCGATCATTGATAAGTCTGCTGGACTTTGATTCGTTAGCAATGCTCTCGCCATTGGGCTTTTCTAGGAGGTCTGGTGTAAACCCGCCGCCCTGAACTGCAAAGCGGGGAATTACACGATGGAATATGGTGCCATCGTAAAACCCACTTTTTACATAAGCTAAAAAATTATTAACAGTGATAGGCGATTTATCAATGTAGAGCTCAATAGTGACATCGCCTTTGGTCGTTTGCAGAACTACGACAGGGTTTGCAGTTTTTTCTTCGCTGAATGCCGACATCGAAAATAGGCTGCATACGATAAACGTTAGTGCGGATAATAATCGCATAATCAGTTCCAGTCGGAGCGTCGTTTAGGCATCAAACGGGGTGTAATTAGAGTCACCATCACGCCGATAAGTACCGCAAATGCCCCGTTCAAAAAGAATTCGTTATCTTTGTTTCCGCGTAGGCGGGCGTTATCGGTTTTCAGCACGTCTACCTCGCTGCTGAGCATTTGGTTGGATTCAAGCAGGCGGCGGTTATCATCATCTAATTTAATGCTGGTGCCTGAAATTCGTTTAATGTGTTCTAGTTCATCGGTGAGCGAGGTGTTTGCTAGCTGAAGTTCCTTGGAGATGCTATTGGTTTCCGGACTGTTTTGCAGCTGCTCGCGCAACGCTTTATTGGCAGTCGTCAGTTCGCCAACTTGCTTATTGCTGGCTTTTAGCTCGTGCCGGGCGGCAGGTGACGACTGTAAATAATGGCTGGGAAGCCATCCCTCGGCACCCTTGTCGGTGCGCACCTTTGAATAGCCGCTATCTTTGTCACTGCTTATCAGGTTGAGCTTCTCCCCGCTAGGGAGGCCGCTGTGAATAATACGGTAATTTGAGCCCTTACCCACGTGAAGCGGTACGTGAATTTCGTCACTGATATAGCGAGTTTCGGCGATAGATGCACTGACTAGGCTAAATAAGATAACGGATAAACCAAATATAATTGTTTTTTTCACTGGATTTTCCACATTAATAAGCTGAGCTTAATATTTAAGGATAAAGTGTTTGTGATAGTAACCCGATTTTCAGTGGGCTACGGCAGCACCTTTTTAAAGGGCTTAACAGTCACTTTTGCGTATGCTCCGGCATCAATGTAGGGGTCAGTGTCAGCCCATTCTTGGGCATCTTTTAGTGAGGTGAATTCTGCAACAACTAAACTGCCGGTAAAGCCGGCTTCACCTGGGTCTTCACTGTCTATACCGGGGTGCGGGCCTGCAAGTACCAAGCGGCCTTGACGTTTCAAATCTTCAAGCCGAGCAATATGCGCGGCTCTAGCACTCGCGCGCTTACTAAGGCTGCCGGCGACGTCTTCACTGATTACTGCGTATAACATATGAATTCCTAACGTGTTCTGAAAATGTCGTCAAAACTCAGTGCGGTCAATTTTTCAATTCTCTTAACTAGATAAAATAGCGCGCAAAGCATGACTAAGGTGCAAGGAAGGGCGATTACAGGAAAGCTCAGCCCGGTCATTTTGCCTAGCTCTGCGCTGTATTCAGCGCTACCCGGTGGGCTGACTAACAGCACCTTAGCCAGTATATAGTTGAGCGTCGCCGACAGGAAAAATGAAAACGCGACTAAATAGGTCGCGTTGCGAAGTGCGGCGTCGAACATGGAGCCGTTGTTGTGTTCTTTGAGTGCTGCACTTATTTTTTCGGTGTATATGACTTCGTCGTTAAGTAGAAAGGTTTTGATCAGTGGGTAGGGGGTGTAGAGTGACACTAAAGTCGCAAGACCAATAATACCGGGTATGCTAGCTTCTTTAATGGCGATATATTTCGCGTCTAGTTCGAGCAGGCTGATGCCTCCCGTTAATAAGACGCTGATGAAACCAAGTATAGCAAAAGCATTTGCGCGTCGGGTTTTTGCAAAATCATAAATACCGAAACCTAATGGGAAGGCAAGGGCAATCACGATACTATAGCGAGGTCCCAGATAGGCTTCGCCACTAAGTTTAGTGAGGATTAGGGTTGGAATAATTATGTTGAGCAACAGGTTAATGATGACGCTGTGTCGTTGAGGCGTAGCTCGAGGTGTATTAGCCTGCTCCGGCATTGATTTTCCTGTCGGTAAAGAGTGGGTGGTGGTAATGATTCCACTATACCTATTTTAACTTTTTACCACTAGCCTAGAGTTTGCTCAAATTACTATAGACAGATTGTAACGGGAGATTTGGCGTGATTGTCGATTTACATACCCACACTACTGCCTCCGATGGCAGATTGAGTCCAGAAGAGCTAATTTTACGAGCACATGAATGTGGCGTGAAAATACTTGCGGTGACTGACCACGATACTATCGATGGCTATCAATCGATCAGCGACGCCATGGCGGGTGACATACAGCTCATCGCGGGCATTGAGTTATCGTGCACTTGGTCGGGCGTTACCATTCATGTCCTTGGCTTAGGGATTGATGTCAGCAGTAGCGACTTAGAGTCAGAGTTGGCTGAACAGCTCGCGGCGCGTGGCGAGCGGGCAAAAATAATTGGCAGTAGACTGGCAAAGTTGGGCTTTGAGGGTGCTTACGAGGGCGCCTCGGTCCTCGCCGAAGGGCGCGCGATCGGTCGTCCAGATTTTGCCCGTTTCATGGTCGAGGCGGGGCATGTGGGCACCATGGCTGCGGCCTTTGATAAATACCTCGGCGCGGGCAAGGTCGGCGACGTTAAAGCAATGTGGCCGTCACTGGAAGCCGTCATAGCGTGGATAACCTCTGCCGGTGGCGTGGCGGTGTTGGCCCATCCACTGCATTACAAACTAACGAATTCTAAGTTGCGACGAATGCTGGCAGATTTTAAAGAAGCTGGCGGCGAGGGTTTGGAGGTCTGCAATGGTCGTCCGTCACCGAGTGATTTGAACTACCTTCGACAGCTGTGTATGGATTATGGATTCGAGGCATCCGCAGGCAGTGACTTTCACCAACCCACTGGCTGGCTTGAGCTTGGCTGTAACTCAGATATTGTTGCGCCGTGTCAGCCAGTTTGGGCGCGTTGGCAGCGCGCAGAACCACTTGCATAGTTATTAAGGAAGGCGCAGTGAGCCAATTTTTTCAAATACATCCAGAAAATCCGCAGGTCCGTTTGATTAAGCAAGCGGCTGACATTATTCGTGCCGGTGGCGTGGTAGTTTTTCCAACGGACTCGGCGTACGCGCTGGGCTGTCGTTTAGGAGACAAATCAGCGCTGGAGCGTGTAAGGGCAATACGTAAACTAGATGAAAAACATAATTTCACTTTAATGTGCAGCGATCTGTCTGAGCTTGGTACCTATGCCAAGGTAGATAACAGCGCGTTTCGCCTGCTGAAGGCGCATATTCCTGGTCCCTACACCTTTATTTTGCGCGCTACGCCAGAAGTCCCTAAACGCCTTCACCACCCAAAACGCAAGAGTGTAGGCTTGCGGGTGCCGGCAAATCAGATTTGTTTGGACCTCATGGCCGAGCTCGGCGAGCCCTTGATGAGTGTAAGTTTAATTCTTCCCGGCGAAGACCTGCCAATGACTGATCCTTACGATATTCGCGATACCATCGGTAATTTGATCGATCTGGTGATTGATGGGGGATATTGCGGCAGTGAGGCGACATCCATTGTCGATTTAGTCGACGATGTTCCCGTTGTTATTCGCCGTGGTTTGGGCGATGTGAGTCAATTTGAGGATTCACTGTGACCGGCGTTAAGATCAACGTATAATCTTAAACTTGGCAGATGATATCGTGAGATCTCAGTAACAGTGCAAGATGAATTTTTAGAAAAGCCCATCGCAGAACAGCCTGGGGCAGCATTGATCGCTGAACCGAGTGTGACTTCGCCTGATATAATGGCAAGTCGTTTAGAATCTGTGCAGGGAACAGCGCTACAAGCCATCGAGATTGTTAGCCTTAAGGCCATTCGTCAACAATCCCAGCAGGGCGAAATGCCATTTGCGGTTGTGCAAGGCAAACCCCTTACCGAAATCCCGAAAGATTTGTACATCCCCCCAGAGGCCCTAGAAGTGTTTCTGGCGGCGTTTGAAGGCCCGCTTGATCTGCTTTTGTACCTAATTAAACGCCAAAATTTAGATATTCTCGAGATAAACGTTGCGCAGATCACTGAGCAGTACATGCAATACGTGGACATGATGAGTGCGATGCAGTTTGAATTGGCATCTGAATATCTTCTTATGGCAGCCATGTTGGCGGAAATAAAATCTCGGATGTTACTGCCACGCTCTGCAGATGTGCTCGACGATGAAGAAGATCCCCGTGCGCAGTTAATTCGTCGCCTGCAGGAATATGAGCGCTTTAAGCAAGCCGCAGAAAATATCGATCAGTTACCTCGGATGGGACGCGATAATTACGCGGTGGTCATCGAGCCACCGCCACTGAACAAGCTGCGACCAGAGCCTGATATAGACTTAAAAGAGCTGCTATTAGTGTTAGGCGAAGTGCTGCGTCGGGCCGACTTATTTGAGAGCCATCAAATACAGCGTGAAAAGCTATCGACACGTGAACGTATGTCACAGGTTTTGGCGGTATTGCGTTCAGACAGCTTCGTACCTTTTGTGACCTTATTTAAAGCCGAGGAAGGGCGCTTAGGTGTTGTTGTTACCTTTCTGGCGATAATGGAATTGATTAAAGAGTCTTTGGTGGAAATTGTCCAATCAGAGGCCTTCGCGCCAATTCACGTAAAAGCGAAAGTTATATGACTCCGGATTTGCAGCAATTAAAACGAATTATTGAAGCTACGCTGATGGCGGTGGGACGGCCTTTAACGCTGCAGCACATAGCGGAGTTATTTGGCGCTGAAGAGCGCCCAACGACCGGTGATATTCAGGATGTACTCAATACAATAGGTCAAGACTGCGAAGGCCGAGGTTTTGAGCTCAAAGTTGTCGCCAGCGGTTACCGCTTGCAGGTCTGTGAAGACTTGGCTCCTTGGGTTGGTCGATTATGGGAAGAAAAGCCCCAGCGCTATTCTCGCGCCATGCTAGAAACTATTGCACTTATTGCCTATCGTCAGCCGATTACTCGGGGTGATATTGAGGATATTCGTGGTGTTGCAGTGAGTTCTCACATTATTAAGACGATGTTAGAGCGTGAGTGGGTGCGTGTCGTCGGCCACAAAGACGTGCCGGGACGACCGGCAATGTATGCGACAACCCGCAAATTTTTAGATTACTTTAATTTGCGTAATTTGGATGAACTGCCAAGCTTAGCTGAGATTACCGATCTGGATAATTTAAACGGCGAGTTGGAGTTAGATACTGGCGAGTTCGCTGCGGAAGACGCGGGCAGCCACACACATCAAGCTGATTTAAAAATCAAAACTGAAACTGATTCTGAAGACGAAAGAGTAAGCGACGCTGATAGCGACGTAATTGATGATGAAGTTTACGATAAAGAATACCCACCCGAGACAAATTTTTAATGATACAAACTGATGAAAAGTTACAAAAAGTGCTGGCTCGTGCAGGTTTGGGTTCACGTAGAGAAATGGAAAAGGTTATTAGCGAAGGGCGTGTTCTTGTCGACGGCAGAGCAGCTACGCTAGGGGACCGCGTTACTAGCGGCGTTAGAATTCAAGTCGATGGCAAGCCTTTACGATTAGATGCTGGCGCCGCTAAACCGCGTATTTTGCTGTACAACAAGCCTGAAGGCGAAATATGTAGTCGTAAAGACCCCGAGGGTCGACGTTCTGTATTTGATCGTCTACCGCGCTTGCAAGGTGAGCGCTGGATTTCAGTAGGACGCTTAGACTTTAATACCACCGGTTTATTATTGTTCACAACCGACGGTGATTTGGCGAATAAATTGATGCACCCCTCAACGACCATTGAGCGTGAGTATTTGTGCCGGGTAATGGGCAATGCTAATGAGGATATGATAAAACGTCTGAAAGAAGGTGTGCAGTTGGAGGATGGTTTGGCGCGTTTCACCGATGTTGTTGATGGTGGCGGTGAAGGCATAAACCATTGGTATTATGTGGTAATCATGGAAGGCCGTAACCGTGAGGTGCGCCGTCTATGGGAATCGCAAGAACTTCAAGTTAACCGATTGAAGCGAGTTCGTTACGGAACAGTTTTTATCCCCTCTAAAGTTAAAGTGGGGCAGTGGGCAGAGCTTGATGACAAAGACATTGGTGACGTCTATGGCATGGCAGGATTGGCGATGCCGGTCACTGAGGCACCTGCGGGTGGTAGAGGTCGCAGAACCCGATAGTTCAGAATGGTGGTGGTTTAATGGCCCAGAACAAAGAAAAGGCCCTTAGGGCCTTTTGTTGTAGTGTTAATACTTGACTACTTGTTTAGTGTATCGCCTGCTTCTCAAGAGCGGTTGCCGTATCGATACCATCCCAATGATCGGTGCGTCCTTCTCGCCAGCCTGTCATCCACTCCTGTTTAAGTTGCTCTTGACTATGGGGACAGTTGTCTTTTTGTCTGCCGGATATGCCGGCTTGATAGCCACGTTGAAATGCTCTTTCTGTCATATCGCGTTTCTGTCTTCTCATAGGGCGT
>JBKEFB010000078.1:0-13643 GCA_046712405.1 Zhongshania sp.
AATTTTTCCAAATAGCGGAATATCCCCAACGACCCCTTGCCAAAGCGAGGGCCTGCTATTTAAACACAGCGCGCAGATGGTATAAAGAATCACATATGACCGAGATTATTGATCGACAGGAAATCGTTCCCGAAGCCCACAATGGCGGTCGTTTCGACCAGGTGGCGGCGCAGTTGTTCCCAGAGTACTCCCGTTCTCGCCTGCAAACTTGGATAAAAAGCGGCGAACTCACCGTTAGCACTGAGCTTAGGCGTACCCGCGACAAGGTTATGGACGGTGAAATACTGTGTTTAAAGGCAGAATTACAGGTTGAGGTGCGCTCGGTGGCTGAGCCCATCGATTTGGATATTGTCTACGAAGATGATTACGTTATCGTCATTAACAAACCAGCGGGGCTGGTTGTCCATCCCGGTGCAGGTAATCCCGATGGTACTTTGCTGAATGCGCTGCTCAATCATTACCCCGAGATTGATAAAGTACCGCGAGCGGGTATTGTTCATCGTCTCGACCGCGATACCACTGGTTTGATGATTGCAGCTAAAACTGTGGAAGCCCATACCAGTCTAGTTTCGCAGTTGCAGTCGCGAGAAGTACACCGCGAGTATGACGCCGTGGTATTTGGCACCATGACCGGCGGCGGAACGGTGGAAGAGCCTATGGGGCGTCATCCACGTCAGCGCACTAAGATGGCGGTATCGCAAATTGGCGGCAAAGATGCCGTGACCCATTATCGGGTAACGCGCCGCTTTCTTAATCACACCCATATTCGCTGCTTCTTAGAAACTGGCCGCACCCACCAAATTAGGGTGCATATGGCATATATAAAATACCCCTTATTGGGTGACCCTTTGTATTCCGGTCGTCCGCGTTTGCCAAAAGGCGCAACCGAATTACTGATTACTACCCTGCGGGGCTTTGAACGTCAGGCACTCCATGCTCGGAAGTTGGAGCTGGAGCACCCCATCACTGGCGATACCATGTCTTGGGAAGTGCCTCTTCCCGATGATATGAAGGCCTTGTTGGCGGTTCTGTCGACGGAAGATGTTCGCTAGATTGATTTTGCGCGGTGGTATCGAGCGTGACCGGAGCCCACATAATGATGTCAAGTGATGATCTTATAGTCCCTACGTGGCCTGCGCCCGCAAATGTGGTCGCGTTAGCAACGACTCGAATCGGGCTGGCGGGCTATGCGGGTGCCAGTATCGGGGGCTACTCCCATTTTAATTTCGGCGATCATGTCGATGACTCGCCTTTAAGCGTTGCCAAGAATAGAGCGGCCTTGCTCGCGGCCTGCGATAAGTTGGATTCTATTGCGTGGCTGCAGCAAGTACATGGCGTTGAGGTTAGTGAGGTCTTCGGAGTCAGTGCACTGCCAATTTGTGCGGATGCCAGTATTACCCAAGTAAAAGGGCTAGCGTGTGCAGTGTTAACGGCTGATTGTCTTCCCGTGCTGTTTTGTCGCGTAGACGGTGGCGCGGTTGCTTCGGCTCATGCGGGTTGGCGGGGTTTGTGTGCCGGCGTGTTGGCTAATACCGTGAACGCTTTCAATTGCCCTCCTCAGGAGTTAATGGCCTGGATTGGCCCCGCTATATCACAACCGCATTTTGAGGTGGGTTCAGAGTTGTATCGAGCTTTCTTAAAGGGATTTAGCGGCGTGTCTACCATCCAAATTGACGGTGCGTTTAGGCCTTCTGTCGATAATCCTGGGCATTTTTACGCTGATATTAGTGCGCTTGCCCAATGTCAGCTCCAAAACCTTGGTGTCGCTTGGGTTGGTGGTGGAGATATGTGTACCTATTCCGATGCAGATCGTTTTTATTCTTTTCGTCGCGACGGCCAAACCGGTCGCCAAGTGAGTCTTATTTATCGCCGCTAACTTATTTATAGCGGTATCTCCTTAGCTGCCCAGCTTGAAATTATCCAGTTAGTCCCCCACTTACAGCATAGGTAAGGCGAAGTATCACCTCGTCTATTCGTGATCTTTTTGGGAAGCCCGATATGCGTGCTGATCGTTTTACTAATTCTTTACAAACGGCACTGGCCGACGCGCAATCCATAGCGCTCGGTAAGGATCATCAATATATCGAAGCCGTCCATTTGCTGTCTGCATTGTTAAAACAGCGAGGTGGCAGTACGAGACCTCTGCTGGCTCAGTCAGGCGCTAATATTCCAGGATTGGAGCAAGAGGTGGCGGCAGGGTTGAGTCGTTTGCCAACAGTGCAAGGCGCTGGTGGTGATGTCCACGTATCTCAAACCTTGGCCAAGATTTTTAACATAAGCGATAAGATTTCGCAGCAGCGTCAAGACAGCTATATCTCCAGTGAATTAATTTTACTGGCCATGCTCGACGTTGGCGGTGAAACGGCAAAGTTGATTACGGGCAACGGCGTCGCTAAACCGGCCTTACTGGCCGCTATCGACAAAGTTCGAGGCGGTCAGCCTGTCGATGACGCCTCAGCAGAAGAGTCCCGGCAAGCACTTAATAAATATACTGTCGACCTTACCGAGCGAGCGGCATCAGGCAAGCTAGATCCGGTGATAGGTCGCGATGATGAAATTCGACGCACTATCCAAGTCTTGCAGCGCAGAACAAAAAACAATCCGGTCCTGATTGGTGAGCCGGGGGTTGGAAAAACCGCGATTGTTGAGGGTTTAGCGCAGCGAATAATTAATGGTGAAGTACCTGAAGGATTAAAGGGTAGGCGCGTGCTTTCCCTGGATTTGGCGGCGCTATTGGCAGGTGCTAAATTCCGCGGTGATTTCGAAGAACGCTTAAAATCGGTATTGAATGAACTTTACAAAGAAGAAGGTCGAGTTATTTTATTTATCGATGAATTACATACCATGGTTGGCGCAGGCAAGGCCGAAGGCGCGATGGATGCCGGTAATATGTTGAAGCCTGCGCTGGCGCGCGGCGAGTTGCATTGCGTTGGTGCTACAACCTTGAATGAATATCGTCAGTCTATTGAAAAAGACTCAGCGCTAGAGCGTCGCTTTCAAAAGGTATTAGTCGAGGAGCCATCTGAAGAAGATACGATCGCGATTCTACGCGGTTTAAAAGAGCGCTATGAAGTGCACCATAGTGTTGATATTACCGACGCAGCTATTATTGCTGCGACTAAATTATCACAGCGTTACATTACTGATCGTCAGTTACCTGACAAAGCCATTGATTTGATTGACGAAGCGGCAAGTCGTATTCGTATGGAAATTGATTCTAAGCCCGAGGTCATGGATAAGCTTGAGCGACGCTTAATTCAATTAAAAATACAGCGAGAGGCGGTAAAAAAAGAGGATGATGACGCCGCGCGTAAGCAGTTAGATAAATTAAATTTAGATATTGATAAAGTTGGTAAAGAGTTTTCAGATTTAGAAGAAATTTGGAAGGGTGAGAAAGCGGCCTTGCAAGATTCTGCGCAAATTAAGGTGGATCTTGAGAAGGCTAAATTAGATATGGATAATGCCCGTCGTGCCGGCGATCTGACACGCATGTCAGAATTGCAGTACGGTGTGATTCCGGGATTAGAGAAAAAACTCCTCGATGCAGATGCGGTAGATCATGGCGAAATGCAGTTGCTGCGCAATAAAGTAACTGAAGAAGAAGTTGCTGAAGTGGTGTCGCGCTGGACCGGTATTCCTATCAGTAAAATGTTGGAAGGCGAACGCGATAAATTATTGCGTATGGAAGATGAGTTGCACCGACGTGTGATTGGTCAAAGTGAGGCGGTTGACGCGGTATCAAATGCGGTGAGGCGCTCCCGTGCTGGTTTGAGTGACCCCAGTAGGCCAAACGGGTCTTTCTTGTTCTTGGGGCCAACTGGTGTTGGTAAAACCGAGCTTTGCAAAGCCTTGTCGATGTTTCTTTATGACAGCGAAGACGCGATGATACGTATCGACATGTCGGAATTCATGGAGAAACATTCCGTGGCCAGACTTATCGGTGCGCCTCCGGGTTATGTTGGCTATGAAGAGGGGGGGTACTTAACGGAGGCGGTCCGTCGTCGTCCATATTCCTTGCTGTTGTTGGATGAGGTAGAGAAAGCGCATCCCGATGTTTTTAATATTTTATTGCAGGTTTTAGACGATGGTCGTCTTACTGATGGTCAGGGTCGAACAGTGGATTTTCGTAATACTGTGATTGTGATGACATCAAACTTGGGCTCAGGTGTGATTCAAGAGATGACGCTGGCAGCGAGCGGGTATGACAAAATGCGAGAGGCTGTTTTGAACGTGGTGTCCGGGCACTTTCGTCCGGAGTTTATTAACCGCATCGACGAGCTGGTTGTGTTCGAGCCCTTAGATAGAAAACAAGTTCAGGCTATTGCCAGTATTCAGATAGGAATACTTAATCAGCGTCTCGCCGAAAGAGAATTGCTCTTAGAAGTAAGTGATGAGGCGATTAGCCGCTTGGCCGATGTCGGCTTTGATCCGATTTATGGCGCAAGACCCTTGAAACGTGCCATTCAACAGCGTTTTGAGAACCCACTCGCGCAACGAATATTGAAGGGTGAGTTTAGTCCTGGTCAGATTATTGTCGCCACTGTTGACGGTGAAAATATTGTGTTTGCCACGCCACGTTTGCAATAACGGTCAATGTAATCGGTTGATATTTGGCGTATGGATGATTGCTTTTCTGTGATCGGCCTTTGTTTCGGTTACGTAAGAATTTTGAGGGTTTTGGAACTTAGTTATTACAAAGAAATTATCTGCACGGGGTAGGCGTTGAGTTTGGTGTTATTGCATTTAGCATTCGACTGCTGCCGCCTGCATTCGTAAAGCGTATTCTGGCTCCATTGGCCTTTGCTTTTTCGCACAAGGCGGCGTCTGTAGCAGGTAAGTTTTTATTATTATTCATAGCTACTGCATCGCTCTAGTATAGGGCGTCGACGGACGGATAATCGCCACCGCTGCTTATCAGCATGGTTGGACCAGCTGTAGTAACCGGATATATTTGCGTTGGCGTCGACATCGCAAACCAGCAGGCCGAAGCAAAGTGTAATAGTTAGGTCAGTATTTGGTATGGTTGAAAGCGACCGCACCAAACATGATGAATATTTAGTTTATGGCAGATTATGCCTGCTGGAGAATAACTCCGGCAACACGATCTTAATATGACTGGCAGGGTGCGCTCGTTGGCAAATCCCTCGAATTAAGTTCTAGTTTGGTATTGACATAGCGCGCCATAGGCTAAAAAATACGCAGTCTATCTTTAAGATAGCAAATGGCTGTTTTCTCGGACGCTTACCTGCGGCCAAAGCACAGGGTGCGGCTCATCGTGTCGTACTGCTACCTAGGGTAGTTCCATTCACTCTGCAAACACATGACCTGTGTTGCGAGATTGCCCGCACCGCGTTATCCCGCGATGCGTATAAACGCTGCCCTGCAGCATTTTGGCGTTTCGCCCAGAATTCAGCCGCGTTGGCGGCAAACTGGCGGTAATGTGTTTCGACATCTTTTGACCTTGTTCCATATATTTTGCTGGGCGTTCATCTCAGCGGTGCTGTGACAAGATTTTTATGTATTCAAACTGAATCGAGGGTATTTTCAGTGGAGTTGTTATCTGGCGGCGAAATGATCGCGCGTGCAATGGAAGACGAAGGCGTCGAATTCATCTTTGGCTATCCTGGTGGTGCGGTACTGCATATTTACGATGCTTTGTTTAAAAGCTGTAAAGTGCCCCATATTTTAGTGCGTCACGAGCAGGCAGCTACCCATGCTGCAGATGGTTACGCGCGTGCGACTGGCAAAACTGGTGTGGTCTTAGTGACATCGGGTCCCGGTGCGACCAATGCGATTACTGGTATTGCAACTGCGTATATGGATTCTATCCCGATGGTGGTATTGGCGGGTCAGGTTATGAGTCACCTGATCGGCGAAGATGCCTTCCAAGAAACTGACATGATGGGCATTTCCCGGCCTATCGTAAAACACAGTTTCCAAGTGACTAGAACCCAAGATATTCCAGAGATTATTAAGAAGGCCTTTTACATTGCATCTACTGGTCGTCCTGGCCCGGTTGTTATCGATTTGCCGAAAGATCTTACGAATCCACATGATAAATTCGAGTACAACTACCCTAAAAAGGTGAAGCTGCGCTCGTATACGCCGTCGACTCGCGGTCACTCTGGGCAGATTAAAAAGGCGGCTAGTATGTTGCTAGGCGCCAAGCGGCCAATTATTTATGCCGGCGGTGGCGTAATTTTAGGGAATGCCTCTGAGCAGTTAAGGGTGTTGGCGCGCGAGCTTAATTTCCCCGTAACTCATACTTTGATGGGGCTGGGAGCGTTTCCTGCTAGCGATCGGCAGTTTTTAGGTATGTTGGGCATGCATGGTTTTGTTGAAGCTAATAATGCCATGCACCACAGTGATGTGATTTTGGCGGTAGGCGCGCGCTTTGACGATCGCGTGACTAATACCACGGGTAAATTCTGTCCTGGCGCAAAAATTGTACATATTGATATCGACCCCGCTTCGATCTCTAAAACGATCACTGCGGATGTACCTATTGTTGGCCCGGTTGATTCGGTACTAACCGATTTAATCGCGGTTCTTCGTGAAATGCGTGCGGCTGACGCCAGTCTCCCCGACGCGAATTCACTGAATCACTGGTGGAGTCAGATTGACGAATGGCGTGAAACCCATGGCTTGTGGGTAAGACCCCGCTACGATACTACTTCAGCTTATATTAAGCCGCAGCAGGTTATTGAAACTCTTTGCAAGGTGACTCATGGCAAGGCATATGTCAGTTCAGATGTTGGTCAGCATCAGATGTTTGCTGCTCAGTATTATAAGTTTGATGAGCCGCGTCGCTGGTTAAACTCTGGTGGCCTTGGCACGATGGGTTTTGGCTTACCAGCAGCGATGGGGGCTAAATTGGCATTTCCGGATGCTGACGTAGCCTGTGTTACTGGCGAAGGTAGTATTCAAATGAATATTCAGGAGTTGTCTACCTGCGCCCAGTACAAGATTCCAGTGAAAATTATCAGCTTATATAACGGCTATCTTGGCATGGTCAAGCAGTGGCAGGATATGCAGTATGAAAGCCGATATTCAGAAAGCGTTTACGCTGATTCACTGCCTGACTTTGTCAAATTAACCGAGGCTTACGGCCACGTTGGTATCAAAGTAACTCAGTTAAGTGATTTGGAAGAGGCGATGAAAGAGGCCTTTGCCCGTAAAAATGATTTGGTATTTATGGATATCCATGTCGATCCTCACGAACACGTTTATCCGATGCACATAGCGCCAAACGGATCGATGCGTGATATGTGGTTGAGTAAGACGGAGCGTACTTAATGCGGCATATTATTTCGGTATTGATGGAAAATGAGCCGGGTGCATTGTCTAGATTGGTGGGCCTGTTTTCTCAGCGAGGTTACAATATTGAGACCTTGAATGTTGCGGCAACAGAAGATCCAACCTTGTCGCGATTAACACTAACGACGTCCGGTGATGATCACAAAATAGAGCAAATTACCAAGCACCTTAACCGATTAATCGACGTGGTGAAGCTGGTGGATTTGTCGGAAGGTTCACATATCGAGCGAGAATTGATGTTAGTGAAAGTGCGGGCTACTGGCGCGCAACGAGCTGAGATTAAGCGCTGCACTGATATCTTCCGGGGCCAGATTGTTGATGTTGGTCCCAGCGTTTATACCATTCAGGTGACTGGAGCGGCAGATAAGCTCGATTCCTTTCTTGAAGCCGTTGGTGAAGCCGCGATTATGGAAGTGGTTCGCAGTGGCGTGTCGGGTATTGCTCGGGGTGAAAAAATACTGAGTATGTAAACGTCATAATGCAGACGATAAGGCGCCTTCGGGTGCCTTTTTTATTTGTGGGGGATAGATTTTTTTGAGTGGGGAGTTCGTAGGATCACTACTTGTGGCGCAGTCATACTATTTTTACAATGCTGTGTTAATGCGCGTTAAACGCTTGCACGCAATAGCCTTTTGCCAAAGCTTCAATAATTTGCGGATCTTTTGCCAGCGCGGTATTGCTGGGAATCTGGGTGTTGTCGATGAGCTTACGTTTTATAATGGTGACGTCGCGAAAGCCTTCCGCCATTACAAAGAGCTGAGCTAGTTTTTCGGCCCCAAACATATCTTTAAAATCCACGTAGACAATAAACGGCGCTTGCTCGCCTTCGGTGAATTCACCTTGGGTTTTTTTGGCCGTCGCGTTAACTGAGAATAAGTACATGGCTTGCTCCGGTCGTTTACTGGCTGACAATGGCCAGACGCAATGCTGACATATTAAGTTGCAGGGATTGCAGGGCTTTTATACCTACCGCAGTTTCTTGATCAAAGATGTCTAGCTCTTGCGGTGCCACGTGCGGATTGCGGCTCATTAATGCTTCTAGGCGCTCGCGCTCGTTGCTGCGCTCAACTTGGAAGGCTCCGGTGGCGGCCTTTCTCCATTCTTTGCAGGCATCTTCGGCAAGACTTTCTGTGTGCGGGATCATCGCTGTAATGGTGCTGCGTACCTCGCGTAATAAAACTGGCATTAAGGTTTTCTTCACGCCTTGAGACAGTTGATTTAATTTGCTGTGAGCGACGGCCGTGGATAAATTGCGGTTTTGCTGGTCGATGACAAGACGGAAGCTTTGCGCCGGTAAGTAGCGTCGTAGTTGCAGCCAGGCGGGGGCTTGCAGCGTGGGGCTAAAGAAGCCTTCAAGCAAAAGTGTGCCGGGCTTGAGTGCTTTGACGGCAATAGTGCATATACAGGCACTGCCGAAATCACTGGACATAACCATGTCCATGGCACTAATGACTAGTGGATGTTCCCAGCTGAAATACGCCATGTCTTCTCTGCTGAGCGCACGTTCCCTATCAAACGTGCCAGTAATACCGTCGTCGGGCAGGTGCGGAAAAGCTTCGGTGATCATGTGGTCGCCGGGGCGGAGAATCACAGCGTTGTCGCTGTGGTCTTCATGATCGAGTCCGAATTGCTCTGCCAGCATTTCAAGGTATTCAGCTAAAGTATCGCTGCGTTGCTCGGCCTCTAATGCGGTAATTAGCTCAGCGGCGCGTCGTGGTTGGCAGGAGTTCAGTTCCAGCAGGCGGTTGCGACCTTTGCGCAGGTGCTCTTGTAATTCACCAGCTTTAGCTGATGCGCGCTCAATTAAGCTGTTAATAGCAGTATTGTCAGTATTTGCTAGGGCGGCATGGAGCTCGTCACCGAACTCAAGATTTAGCGCATTGCCGACAGTGCAGGGTTGGTTAAAAATATTGACCGCATCGCGATACCAGAGCAGTAATTTTTCTTGGGCGCTGTCAGCGTAGTAGGGTACATGTAAATTGACATCGCCGAGCTGACCGATACGATCTAGGCGGCCAATTCGCTGCTCTAGTAAGTCAGGATTTAAAGGCAGGTCAAGTAAAATGAGATGTTGAGCGAACTGGAAGTTGCGGCCTTCGCTGCCTATTTCTGAACAAATCAAAAGCTGAGCGCCATCTTCCGGATCTGCAAAGTAAGCGGCGGCGCGGTCGCGCTCAATTAAGCTGAGTTCTTCGTGGAATACCGCGCTGGCAATACCGCGACGTAAACGCAGGTGTAATTCAAGGTCTCGAGCTGCACTGGAGTCGGCCGCAATTAATAAGACTTTATCGTCGGGGTTTTGCAGTAAAAATTTCTCTACCCAAGCGACGCGTGGGTCTGTTTTTAACCACATCACACCAAGTAGCTGCTCTGGATGAAGTGATTCTTCAATAGTTGCGGTGGTGCAGGCCTGCTCATATCCCGGCGGAATGCTGAGTGGGTGTTCGTGTAGAACGCGCTTGGGGAAGCCGCCGACCGACGCGCGAGTATTGCGGAATAGCATACGGCCGGTACCAAAGCGATCGAGAAGGTCACGTATGGTTTTGTCAAGCTGCTCAGTGCTGGCCTTGTTTTGCAGGGCAGTTACTTGGTCGCTGCCTAATAGGGCTTCCAGGCGCTGGCAAAAGTCAGCGTCATTTAGCGCGGCGTCTGGGGTGTCAGCTAAACCTTGTATCAGCGCACTGATTTCTTCGTAGTGACCTTGTTCTTCAAGAAAGGCCGCAAGGTCTGGATAGCGAGCCGGGTCGAGCAGGCGAAGACGTGCAAAATGCCCATCGATTCCCGCATTTTCGGGGGTGGCTGTTAGCAAGAGTACCGAGGCGATTTCTGAGCTCAATCGTTCAACTAGTTTGTATTCTATTGAGGAGTCGTCGTCTTCATGCCATTGGAGGTGATGGGCTTCGTCGACCACCAGCATATCCCAGCCTGCATCACAGAGTTGCTGTTGGCGACGGGTATGGGTGCTTATCCAGCTAAGTGGGCAAATGACGAGCTGGGCATCTTCAAAGGGATTTTCTTCTTTCTGCTTGGATTCTTCTTCGTCAAAGAAAATACTGCTCGGATCGTCTTCATATTCGTCTATTTGTTGGCAGCGAGCTTCGTTAAAAATGCTGAACTTAAGATTAAAACGGCGCAGCATTTCCACTAGCCATTGATGCACTAGGCTGTCTGGCACCACAATCAGGATTCTTTTTGCCCGTTCAAGCAATAACAACTGGTGGATGATGAGACCAGCTTCAATGGTTTTACCCAAGCCAACTTCATCTGCCAATAATACCCGCGGGGCGGCCCTGCTTGCCACTTCGGCGGCAATATACATTTGGTGTGGTAGTAATTGAACTCGAGGTCCCAGTAGGCCTCGGGTGCTGGCGGCCTGACTGGTGTTTTGTTGTTCCAGAGTGGCCGCGCGCAAGGCAAAGCGGCGGTAGTGTTCGACTTGCCCGGCCAGCAAGCGCTCTTTAGCGTTGCTGAGTTTGATGTTGGCGCTCAGAACTTGCTCGGGTACAGGGTGTACGTCGCCATTTTCGTCTTTGGCAAAATAGACGATGCAGCCTCCGTGCTCCTGCTGCTCGGTAACAATAAGGCGGCCTTGCCCCGGCACATCTATGTCGTCGCCTACTTGAAACAAAACCCGTGATAAGGGCGCGGCAGCGGCAGCATACGTTCGCTCTTCCTCTGCTGCCGGAAATGCGATGACCACGCGGCGGTGTTCGGCTTCAAGAATAATGCCTAGGCCAAGGTCGGGTTCAGGGTTGCTAATCCAGCGTTGGCCGGCGATAAAAATATTAGACATAGGGTATTAGTATGGCTCGGTGTATTGATTGAGTTGCACGGACTTTAGCGTGAAACCTGAAATTCAGGAGCGAGAATGTTACGCATCAGTGCTGCATAGTGAAAGTCTTAATGTGGTAAATGTCACCACAATCGACGGTTCGTCTTGAATGAAGAGTGTGCGTTTTTTGATTTGTGGTGGGATTTTTTTGATAAAAAAAGGCGACACCCAGTGGGCGTCGCCTTTAATAGACCGTTCGCGATGTTAAATATCAATTAAACGATTTTCTTCATTTCGGTCATATAGCCGCGCAGTCTGCGGCCAACCACTTCAACAGGATGATTGCGGATTGCGGCGTTAACCGTGATCAGCTCTTGATTGTCTACGCCCAAGTCTTTTATGTTCAAGCCTTTGCCGATGATGTCGGTAGAGACCTTGCTCATGAAATCGGTGAGCAGTGGACGACAGGCGTGATCGAACAGGTAGCAGCCGTATTCAGCAGTGTCTGAAATAACAACGTTCATTTCATACAGTTTACGACGTGCAATAGTGTTGGCGATCAGCGGTGTTTCGTGGAGTGACTCGTAGTAGGCAGACTCTGGCTCCATGCCGGCAGCAACCATACATTCAAACGCGAGTTCTACACCGGCTTTACACATAGCCACTAGCAAAATGCCGTGGTCATAGTATTCCTGCTCGCTTATATCAATGTCGCCTGCTGGGGTCTTTTCAAACGCAGTCTCGGCAGTTTCAGCGCGCCAGCCGTGAAGGTTTTTGTCGTCGTTAGCCCAGTCTTCCATCATGGTCTTGGAGAAGTGTCCGCTGATGATGTCATCCTGATGCTTTTCATATAAAGAGCGCATGATGTCTTTTAGCTCTTCTGCCAAGTCAAACGCTTTGATTTTGGCAGGGTTGCTTAGACGATCCATCATATTGGTGATGCCGCCGTATTTAAGGCCTTCGGTAACCGTTTCCCAGCCATACTGAATAAGCTTGGAAGCGTAACCAGCTTCAATACCCTGACCAACCATTTTATCGAAGCACAGAATGGCGCCAGTTTGCAGCATGCCGCAAAGAATGGTCTGCTCGCCCATTAGATCAGATTTTACTTCGGCAATTGGTGATGATTCCAGAACGCCTGCGCGGTCGCCGCCAGTTCCAGAAGCCAGCGCCTTGGCAATAGCCATACCTTCGCCTTTGAGATCGTTTTCACGGTGAACGGCGATCAGGGTAGGCACCCCAAAGCCGCGTTTGTATTCTTCTCGCACTTCAGTGCCTGGGCACTTCGGGCACATCATCACGACAGTGATATCTTTACGGATTTGCATACCTTCTTCAACAAGGTTGAAGCCGTGTGCGTAATCTAGGCAGGCGCCTTGTTTCATTAGCGGCATAACGGCGGTAACAACCGGAGTGTGCTGCTTGTCTGGCGTTAAGTTCATAACCACGTCAGCTAGGGGGATAAGCTCTTGGTAAGTGCCAACTGTAAAACCATTTTCGGTGGCGTTTTTCCAGCTCTGGCGTTTCTCGGCAATGGCTTCGGCGCGCAATGTATAAGACACGTCTAGACCTGAGTCGCGCAAGTTTAGGCCTTGATTTAAGCCCTGTGAGCCACAGCCAATAATGACTATTTTCTTACCTTTTAGGTATTCGCAGCCATCAGCAAATTCACTGCGGTCCATAAAACGGCATTTGCCGAGCTCTTGTAACTGAAGGCGCAGCGGCAAGCTGTTGAAATAATTTTGACCCATGGGGCTCTCCTGAAAGGCAAATAAAAATCGGCTTTGCGGACTGATGCTATTGCACTTTTCCACAATGACGGTCACTTTAGCACTGCTTTTATGTTGCGTAAAATGATATATAGTTGATGTAGTGTTGCGTATTTTGCCACTATAACGATTGCTTGTTAGTGATTTAAGGGAGGACGCTGTTATGAACATCAAAGAGCTTGAAACCTTTATTCATCTTGCCCAGTCTCTGCATTTTGGGCGTACCGGCAACGCCATGCATTTAAGCGCTTCAGCTGTGAGTCGATCTATTATGCGTTTGGAGGATCAGGCGGGGGTGGCCTTCTTTGAACGCGACAATCGGCGTGTGCAGCTAACTGCTGCAGGGCGCGAGTTTCTGCGCTATGCAGAGCAGGCCGTTGTTAACTGGCAGTCGGTATTATGGCGTTTGCATATTCAGGGTGAAGCGCTGCAAGGCGAGTTGGGGGTGTATTGCTCAGTCACCGCCTCTTATAGTGTGCTTAGTAATATTCTTGAAGTGTTTAGGCAGCGATATCCTGCTATAGAATTGAAATTGCATACAGGTGATCAGGCCGATGCCATAGAGCGTATTGTCGAGGGCGGTGAAGATGTTGGTATTACTGCAAAGCCCAAGCAGCTGTCGTCAAGGTTACAGTATCAGGAATTGACGCGCTCGCCGCTGCGGTTGCTGGTACCGAATATTCCCTGTGCGGTAAATGAGCAAATTGCGGCTGCAGATGAAATTTTAACGCCGGTAATGCTGTCGACCTTGCCCTTTATTTTGCCTGAGCGGGGTGTGGCCAGAA
>JBKEFB010000079.1:0-13482 GCA_046712405.1 Zhongshania sp.
TTATGGGTATTGGATTCCCGCCCTATACCGGCGGTGTATTCCAGTACATAAACACCTATGGCGTGCAGAAATTTGCCGATCGTGCTGCAGAGTTAGGAGACCTTTATGGTGAGCGCTTTGCCCCACCAGTATTACTGCTGAAAAAAGCGGCCGATGGCGAGCTGTTCACTTAATATTATTGCATCAAAACGAATGGTGGTGGGGGAACTCACCGCCGCTATAAAAACTTAACAGGTAATTCAGCACGTCTATTTAGCCGTGGCGATGAATGCCCGCTCATAACCGGAGTACATCCTCTATGTTGCCGCGTAATTTTACTGAAGAACAAAACATGTTTCGGTCCGCCTACCGTAAATTTTTGCAGCAAGAAATTGAGCCAAATATAGAGCGCTGGCGCGAACAGGGTATTGTCGATCGCGAGGCCTTTACCAAGGCGGGTGAGCAGGGCTTTTTGATGATTTGGCCGGAAGAGCAATATGGCGGAATGGGCGAAAATGACTTTCGCTTTGAACAAATTATCATCGAAGAAACCAGTCGTATTCATGCTGGTGATTGGTCCAATACCTTGCACAGCCGCTTGGTTGGTCCCTATATAAACCGCTTTGGAACTGATGAGCAAAAAAAGCGCTTTTTACCAAAGTGCGCTAGAGGTGAAACTATTTTGGCGATTGCTATGACCGAGCCAGATGCGGGTTCCGACTTGGCGGGAATGCGCGCCAATGCCAAGGATATGGGGGATCACTGGGTGTTGAACGGCGCCAAAACGTATATCACTAACGGTATCAATTCGGACGTGATTATTGTGGCGGCTAAAACCGACTCAGAAAATAACCCTTATGCTGTTGGTCTGTTCATGATTGAGCGCGGCATGGAAGGCTTTGAGCGCGGTCGCAATCTTAAAAAGATGGGTATGAAGGGTCAAGATACCGCAGAGCTGTTCTTCACCGATGTGAGGGTCCCCAAGGAAAACGTGCTGGGCGATGCGACTAAAGGTTTCATTTATCTGATGGAAGGCTTGGCAGAGGAGCGTTTAATTGGCGCGTGTGGTTTTCTGTCTGGAGCCCACCGTGCATTTGAGGTCACTCGCGAATTTACTATGCAGCGCAAGGTATTTGGCAAGCCATTGTCTAAAATGCAGAATACCGAATTTAAAATGGCAGATTTGCGTACTGAAATTGATATTGCACAAACTTACGTTGATCAATGTGTCGCGGCGCACAACCAAGGGTTACTGACCTCTGAAGACGCAGCTAAGGCCAAGCTCTACACTAGTGAATTACTCTGCAAAATGGTTGATGAAGGTGTGCAGTTGCACGGTGGTGCGGGCTATATGGATGAGTATCCCATTAGCCGTATGTATTGTGATGCTCGTATTACGAGGATTTTTGCCGGCAGTTCTGAAATTATGAAATTAATTATTGGTCGTGATTTGTACTCTGATAAATTTGTCTCATTCTTCGACTAATTAGTAAGGAAAAATTATGGATATTAATGGAAAAATTGCGATTGTTACCGGTGGCGCCTCAGGTTTAGGTGAGGCGACGGTCCGCGCCTACGTTGCCAAGGGTGGCAAGGTCGCCATCTTCGATATGAATGCTGAGCGTGGCGACGCCATTGTTGCAGAGCTGGGTGCAGACAAGGTCAGTTTCCACAATGTTAATGTTGCCGATGAGGAGTCAGTGACCACTGCGATTGCTGATGTAATAACAAAGTTCGGCGCAATCCATATCTGTAATAACTACGCCGGTATTGGTAACGCGATTAAAACCTTGGGTAAAAAAGGTGCGTTCCCATTAGATGCCTATAAAACGATTATTAATGTGAACTTGGTTGGCACCTTTAACGTGGCGCGTTTAGTTGCCGAGCAAATGGCAAAAAATTCGCCTTACGATGGCGCTAATGCCCGTGGGGTTATTATCAATACCGCCTCTGTTGCTGCCTATGAGGGTCAGGTAGGACAAGTTGCCTACAGCGCGTCTAAAGGTGGTGTTGTGGGGATGACTCTCCCTATGGCGCGTGACTTAGCCTCTTACGGCATTCGGGTTAATACTATTGTGCCCGGTCTTATTCATACGCCTTTGTTTGAGGCCTTGCCTGAAGCGGCTTACAAGTCATTAGAGTCCACAGTGGTTAACCCGCAGCGTCTTGGTCGTCCCGAAGAGGTTGCACACTTATCGGTAATGATGGCAGAAAATGAGTACCTTAATGGTGAATGCATTCGTCTTGATGGCGCAATTCGTATGCAGCCTCGTTAACAGCTCGTAAAAATTGTTTGCCTTGGAGTAGATGTGGTAAATGCGTCACTACCTCTTTTGCAAGTTCATATTCTCATCCATGACATATTAAGGGAGCTCCTATGCACGCTAAATTTAGCCCTGAAGAATTGGCTTTTCAGGAAGAGGTTCGCGGTTTTATGCGCGACCGCTTTACGGCGGACCTCGCGGCCCGTATTCATCACCCCAAGACATTCCGAGATGCCATAATAGAGTGGCAAATACTGTTGGACGGTCAGGGTTGGGCAGCGAATGGCTGGCCTGAAGAGCATGGTGGTAGTGGCTGGACAGCAACCCAGAAGTATATTTACACCACTGAATTGTCTGCGGCGGGAGCCCCGGACGTGGTGCCTATGGGCATAAAAATGGTGGCGCCGGTTTTATACAGCTACGGTTCAGAAGAGCAAAAGGCGCGTTTTCTGCCACCAACAAAATCATCGGAAATTTGGTGGTGCCAAGGCTACTCTGAGCCAGGCGCAGGGTCTGACTTGGCGGCTCTGCAAACTCGTGCGCTGCGTGATGGTGACGATTATATTATTGACGGCACCAAAATCTGGACCACTTACGCCCAGTATGCCGACTGGATATTTTGCCTTGTTCGCACCGATACCTTGGGTAAACCGCAGCAGGGTATTACCTTCTTGTTAATCGATATGAAATCGCCGGGGGTGACAGTGTCACCGATTATTTCAGTTGATGATGAGCACCACTTGAACGAAGTGAATTTTGAAAATGTGCGGGTGCCAATAGCGAATCGTATTGGCGAGGAAAATCAGGGCTGGACTTATGCTAAAGCGCTACTGACTTATGAGCGCACTGCCTTATCAGGCGTCAGTTACAGCAAGCGGATACTGACTAATATTCGCAATCTGGCGAGTCAGATCGCCACTGACGGAGCACGTTTGATTGATGACAGTGATTTTCGCGCGCGCTTAGCTGATGTTGAAATGGAAGTGATGGCGCTGGAGTTTTTAGAGCTTAGAGTATTAAGTGATTTAGATAGCGGTGGCGCATCGGGTATGGAGTCGTCTTTACTCAAACTTAAGGGCACCGAATTACAGCAAGCTGTGCAGTCTTTGCAATGGGATGTTGCGGCAGGTTTTGGCGGCATATTACCAGAAGCGGACGATGAACTCTGGGGAAGTGACGGCAATATCGCTCGCCGTGAATACATGTTTGGCCGTGCTTGTACCATTTTTGGCGGCAGTAACGAAGTACAGCGCAACATCATTGCTAAATATGCGCTCGGTCTATAAGCGCTCTAGAGGGTTAAAGAATGGATTTTTCATTATCTGAAGAACAAGTCATGCTCAAAGACAGCGTGGCAAAATTTCTAGCTGACAATTACGCACCAGATCAACGCGAAGCAGTGGTCAACAACGCAGCGGGTTTTAGTGCCGAACACTGGGCAACGTTTTCAGAGTTAGGCTGGTTAACTATTCCGTTTTCTGAGGATGTTGGCGGCTTTGGTGGCAACATTGCCGATGTGTCGGCAGTGATGGAAGAGTTTGGCAAGGTATTGGTGGTTGAGCCGTTTTGGTCTTCCATTGTCCTAGCGGGACAATTGATCGCGCGCTGTAGTAATGAAGAGTTAAAGACTCGTTTAATGCCAGCGGTGATCTCGGGTGAGACGCAGTGCAGCTTTGCCTGGTTAGAGGCGCAGAGTGGTTTTCTATTGAGCCATGTCAGCAGCACAGCGATCAAGCACGGCGATAGCTATCACTTAAATGGCAAGAAAAACTTAGTACTCAATGCCAGTGCAAATCAGCTTCTCATTGCGGCGCGTACGGCTAGTGACATCAATAGTGAGTCAGGTATTAGTCTATTCATAGTCGATGCTAATAACCCCGCCTTGCATACCGAAAGTGTTCGCTTAATGGATGGCCAGCGCGCTCTCAATATCGAATTTACCGATCTAGTTGTTAAACAGACGGATATGCTCACTGCCGAGGGCGACGCCTACCCATTGATTGCCGATGTGGTGGAGGAGGCCTTAGTAGCCCTGTGTGCGGAAGCGGTGGGTGCAATGACGTATCTGTACAAGGCAACCGCTGAATATGGCAATACCCGCAAGCAATTTGGCGTCACCATTGGCAGTTTTCAGGCCTTGCAGCATCGTATGGTTGATATGTTTATGGCCACCGAGCAATGTCGCTCATTATTAGTGAGAGCGCAATGTGCTATATTAGATGACAGCGCTGAGCGTAGCCAAGATGTTGCCGTTTTAAAAGCGATGGTGGGTAAATACGGTCGTAAGATTGCGGAGGAAGCGGTACAGTTGCACGGCGGCATGGGGGTGACCAACGAGATGCCCATCGGTCATTATTTGAAGCGCTTAATGATGATTGATATGTATTTTGGTGGCTCAGATGTCCATCGTCGGCGGTTTAGCGATATGCGCTACTTATGAGTTATTTGAGCCTAAATAATAAAAATACGGGCAGAGAAATGTGATGAAGTTATTTAATAATTTGAATGATCATACTAAGTTTCATGCCGGTATTCGCGGCGATGTGATGATGGCCAGCGACAGCAAAAAGACTTTGAATTACGCCCAGGCCTGGGACTATACCGCTGTGATTGCTGCGCATATTCAGAGCAATGGTATTAAAAAGGGCGACCGAGTGGCCATTTTGGCTAAGAACTCTGTCGACAACTTGTGTGTCTTCCTCGCTTGCGCTCGTATCGGTGCGGTCGTAGTTGGCTTGAATTACCGGTTGGCACCTGTGGAAGTCGAATTTATTGCCAGTAATGCAGATGTTAAAATGCTGTTTTTTGACAAAGAATTTGACAGTCTTCGCGGTGAGTATTTGCGTGCCACCACCTGTGTCTGCATGGATAGCGCCGAAGCGGCACCGCAGCTGGAGAGCTGGTTGCAAAGTCCCGCAACATTGACGGAAGTCGAGATAAACGGCGACGATATTTTGTTTCAAATGTATACCAGCGGTACGACAGGCTTGCCTAAAGGCGTGCTGGTAAATCACTACAATGTCCTCGCTAATGCCTACCAAGCACCAATGACAACCGGCAAAGGTAGTCGGGTTGGTGAGCGCAGTTTGGTCATTGCACCCACTTTCCATGCGGTCGGTCTGGTCGGCTCCCTACTTGGAGTTATCTATGGCGGTTCTATGATCATTCATAGCGACTATGATCCAGTAGGTATGATCGAAACTCTGTCCAAAGAAAACATCAGTGTGGTGGCCGTTATTCCAGTGATGCTGCAGTTCTCTTTGGCGATGGTAGCAAACATCAAAGACTACGATTTCACAGAACTGCATACCATCAATTATGGTGCCTCGCCGATTTCAGAGTCTTTGCTGCAGGAATGTATGGCTGCCTTTGGTTGCGATTTTGTTCAGGGCTACGGCCAAACTGAATCGACCATGGCGCTGACTTTTCTCACCGCAGAGGATCACAAGAAAGCGCTAGCTGACCGTCCTGGTTTATTGCGTTCATGCGGACGTGCGGTGTTCGGCACCGATATTAAAATAGTAGGCGATAAAGGTCAGGAGCTGCCTCTTGGTGAAATAGGCGAAATTGTCGCCAAAGGTCCGCAGATTATGCAAGGCTATTGGAAGAATCCTGAAGCCACTGCAAAAACGGTTGTCGATGGTTGGTTGCATACTGGTGATGCCGGTCTGATGGATGAAGAGGGATACATCTACATTCAAGACCGCCTAAAAGACATGATCATATCTGGCGGTGAAAATATTTATCCCGCTGAAATTGAAAATCTATTAATGTCTCACGAGCACATTCAAGATGTGGCAGTGATTGGTGTGCCGGATAAAAAGTGGGGCGAGATTCCATTGGCAGTGATAGTGGCCGGTGGTCAGCCAGAGCTTAGTGCAGAAGAACTCACCGAGTTTTGTCGCGGCAAATTGGCGGGATACAAAATCCCCCGTAAGGTGGAATATATTGCGGCCCTGCCACGCAATCCAACGGGTAAAGTCTTGAAGAAAGATATTCGGGTGATGATGGAAGAGAAATATCCATTCATCGCTTAAATGTCGTAAATAGGTCTTTCGTCTAGTTCCTGCTTTTACAGAGCTCTATCCAATATTCAACCGCAGTTTTTTTATGCCGTTGCTTGGGTAGGGCGAAGTAAAAGGTTCTAGTCATATCCCGGTTAGCCAAGCTCAGCGGCACTAAGTCGCCGTTGCGAAAGTCGTTTTGCAACACCACCTTAGATAAACAGCCGATGCCTAAGCCTGATTCCACTGCGCTCTTGATGGCTTCGTTGTGTTTGAATTCTCGGTAAATTTCAATATCTGGTAATAGCCCAGAGAGTGCGCGGTCAAAGGTATGGCGGGCACCGGAATCCGGTTCGCGTAAAATCCAGCGGGCCTCTTTAATGTCCTTATCTTTGAGAACCCCTTTTTTTGCCAGCGGGTGCGAGGCGCTACAGAAGACGACCAGCTCGTCTTCTTTCCACGGGATCAGGTCTAGTTCGCGGTGTTGGACCTCTCTTTCAATCATACCCACGTCAACCTCGTAATTAAGTACTTTGGCGACAATGTCGGGGGTATTAGCGGTGTCAAACTGCACATCGGCATTCGGATAGTTGCTGAGATAATCTGCTAGGTAACGCACCACTAGATGATTGCCAATAGTGAAGCTGGCGCCAACCCGCAGATGACCAATATCTGTATGTCGTTTTAAGGCGTCGTCGAATTGTTGGCAATGGGCGAATAAGGTTTCGGCTTCTTTACGCAGGGTGTGACCGATGGCATTGAGTTTGATTTTATTGCCTTGGCGGTCAAATAGCTTGACGCCATAGGCCTTTTCTAAGGTTTGCAGTGCTGCGCTGGCGGCCGATTGGGACAGGCATAGCGTGTCAGCTGCCTTGGAGACGCTTTGATATTTGGCGACCGATAGGAATATTTCCAGCTGGCGGATAGAGAAATTCATGGTGTTACGTTTTCACTCTTAGCTCGTGATTTTAGCTTTTTAGCTGAAAGCTCTCAGCACCTATTAAATCGATACTAACTATAATAATATCCCGTTTTACTTGTCATGAAAATGCTTTTAGTATGACGGCCTGTTATTGCTATGTCGCTTTGCGGGTTTGAGCGTAGCGGCCTTAGCAAAGATCATGATCTAGTATTAGCCGCGGAGATGGATGAATGACCGACGTTAAAGCAACGAATGTGTATTGGCATGATGGCGAAGTCAGCCGCGAAGATCGCAACACGTTATTGAAGCAAAAGGGCGCGACCCTTTGGTTCACGGGTTTGTCTGGCAGCGGCAAAAGCACCATTGCAGTGGCTTTGGAAAAAGCACTGATGGAAAAAGGTCATCTTTGCTATCGTTTAGATGGCGATAACATTCGCTTGGGTATCAATAAAAATCTAGGTTTTAGTGCGCAAGACCGGACAGAAAATATCCGTCGTATCGGTGAAATTTCCAAGTTGTTTGTCGATACTGGCGTTATTGTACTTTCTAGCTTTGTAAGCCCCTACCGCGCCGATCGCGACATCGTTCGCGAATTGCATGATGCTGGTGATATGGCTTTCCTTGAAGTCTTTGTTGATGTGCCGCTGGATGTTGCTGAACAGCGCGATCCAAAAGGGTTATACAAAAAAGCCCGCGCTGGTGAAATCAAAAACTTTACCGGTATTTCTGATCCCTACGAAGCGCCGCTAAAAGCAGAATTGGTATTAAATAGTCATGAGCAGACTTTGGAAGAAGAAGTGAATATTCTGCTAGCGATGATGACTGAACGCGGCATCATTTAGTTTTCGGTTCTTAATTGATGATCAATGACCCTAGCAATATTTGTAGAGCCACCTATTTTAACGGAGTACAGTAAATGATTAAGCCACATGGTGCTGATGAGTTAAGCCCATTATTCGTATACGACACTGAAAAACACCACGCTCTGAATGCAGAAGCGGAAACATTGCCATCGCTTATAATTAGTTCTGCTGCGGCCGCTAATGCGGTGATGTTGGGGGCAGGGTATTTCACTCCGCTAAAAGGCTATATGAATATTGCCGACTCGATGGCAGTAGCTAAAGAACTTTGCACCACCGATGGTCTTTTCTGGCCCGTGCCTATTGTGAACCTGAGTAAAGACGCCCAGGGCATCACAGCCGGTCAGCGTATTGCTCTGCGTGATCCCAATGTCGAAGGTAATCCCGTTCTTGCCATTATGGATGTGGAAGCAGTTGAGGCGGTTAGCGCTGAACAAATTGATTTCATGGCCGAGAATATTTTTGGCACCTTGGATGACAAACATCCAGGTGTGCAAACCTTTAAAGGGCAGGGCAACACATTGTTGTCAGGGCCTATTCAGGTTTTGAGCTTCTCATATTTCCAAGCTGATTTTCCCGATACTTTCCGTACTGCAGTTGAGATTCGTAATGAAATTGCTGAACGTGGCTGGGAAAAAGTCGTTGCCTTTCAGACGCGTAACCCCATGCACCGTGCGCATGAAGAGCTTTGCCGCATGGCAATGGAAGATCTTGACGCCGATGGTATTCTGATTCATATGCTATTGGGTCAATTGAAGCCTGGCGATATTCCTGCCCACGTACGTGACGCGTCTATCCGTAAAATGGTCGAGGTTTACTTCCCCAAAAATACTGTAATGATTACCGGTTACGGCTTCGACATGTTGTACGCTGGTCCGCGTGAGGCAGTGCTGCACGCCTTGTTCCGTCAAAACTGTGGTTGTACTCATCTGATTGTCGGTCGCGATCACGCCGGTGTGAGTGACTACTACGGTGGTTTCGACGCTCAGACTATTTTCGACGAGAAAGTGCCAGCAGGCGCAATGGATATCGAGATCTACCGCGCTGACCACACCGCATACTCTAAGAAACTCGATAAAGTGGTAATGATGCGCGACGCACCAGATCACGATAAAGAGGATTTTGTATTGCTGTCAGGCACAAAAGTACGTGAAATGTTGGGTAATGGTATCGCGCCACCGCCAGAATTTTCACGCCCAGAAGTGGCTAAAATTCTGATGGATTACTATCAAATTGAAGATGCTAAGGCTTAATCTCTAAGGCACCATCGATAGATAGTGTAAATAAGAAAGCCGGAGCTAATTACTCCGGCTTTTTTGCATCTTCCGTGTCATTATTTGTAGCTATTGCTTAGTTGGTCGAGAGTGGTTTGCTGATGCCGCCTCTTATAATCTCGTCCTTTCTCAAGGCCGGTTCAGTGGGATCCTTTTCTCTCTCTTTGAGTAATTCGTATAGTTGGTCTTCATTCTATGGAATCAGCGAGGAGAGAACGATATCCATCGGGACATGGCAGCGCTGGCGGTAAAACACCGCTCTGACACTTATCTGCTGTTCGAGTATCTCGGTATAATTTGTATCCCTTTGTTTAAGTTCGCTCCGCAATTCGGCGCAGGATAGCTTCATAAAAAATGCCACCTCTTCCTCAGAGCTATGGGAAAACCGCAGCCGTTCATCTATGGGTAAGCGGGTGCGTTCCAGGGTTTCACGGCCGTGCAGTAACTCCTCTTGCAAGCCCCTTTTGTGTACTTCCATGCTTCGCAAGAGCATTGGATCACTACTGTTAATACTGAAGTCTAAATAATCCGCAGGAAAGGAAATACGGTCATTGGGCTGATCAAAATTAAGTTCGCAATCAAAGAACTCATGGAATGTATCGGAAAATTTGGCGCCGGGATCGGAAAAGCTGAAGCAAACTTTCTTGGGTTGCCAGAGGTGGCTGGACAGGGTGTTTAGCAGTAAAAACATCTGTGCCGTACCGAGTAAATTCCGCTGTCGGTAATACTTGCTGCTGAGACTAATGGCAGACTTGATGAGCGTAGCCTGCTCGCCGCAAATTTCGTGGCGCCAATATCCTGCGTCTTGATAGTACGCGCTGTAGTGACTGGCGTGATCTAGTCCCGCATTAAAGTCAGCGCTCAGTGACATTACTGTGGTGGGTAGGCCCAGCTCTGGTGTTTTAAGTTTGTTCGCAAGGTGGGGGGCGAAGTCATGGCAGTGGTAGTTTTTGGCGATGTTTTCAAGTTAGTAGTTCAGTTAATGACTGGATACAAAATGATTGGGCAATGTTAGTAATTTGGCAGGTAGACCTGATTTACTCGCGGCGTCCTTGAGGTCAATGCCTAAACTTTTACACGTTTCAAACAGAGCGTGGAGGACATCCTTGTCTTTAGTCAGAGTTTGCTTCATATCACCAACGTCTTGTTGTTTTCATGGTCCTTTCTTCTAGACAAATTTTATGCCTGACACCTTGCCAGCTGTGACAGAAATTAGTTTGCCGGTGAATGTCTTTCAGCGTGGGTGACCTTCTCCGGCAGGCTAAGGTGATCTATCACGGCAAGCGTAGCATTTTGCGTGCTACTTCGAGTAATGCGTCCAAAGGTATTGCGCAAATTTTATCGAAATTAGCTAATTGGGTGTAATCGCTGATAACATCGGGTCTACTTTGTGCGTAAATTCAGCGTACTAAATTATAATAACGATGCGTGAGAGAGGTGGTGCCGTGGGGTCTACAATCAAACATTTCCGTACCTGCAATTTATGTGAAGCCATGTGCGGTATCGAAATCACGGTGGAAAATGACAAAATTACTACTATTAAGGGTGATGCAGAAGACAGCTTTAGCCGCGGCCATATCTGTCCCAAAGCTATTGCCTTAAAAGATTTATACGAAGACCCAGACCGTATTCGCATGCCAATGGAAAAAGTCGATGGCGAGTGGCGAGAGTTGGCTTGGGATGAAGCTTTAGACAAGGTTACGGCGCGTATTAAATCTTTGCAAGCTGAGCACGGTAATGATGCATTGGGGGTTTATCTCGGTAATCCCAATGTTCATAACACCGGATCCCTGTTGATGAGCGGTGGACTTTTACGTGCGCTAAAAACTAACAATAAGTTTTCGGCAACGTCGGTAGATCAGCTTCCCCATCATATTGTATCGTGGAAGTTATTCGGCCATCAGTTGCGGATTCCAGTCCCCGATATCGATAACACCGATTATTTTCTTATTATGGGCGCTAACCCGCTGGCTTCTAATGGCAGCATTATGAGTGTGGCAGATGTTAAGCAACGACTCAAAGATGTTCGCAAACGCGGTAAAGTCGTTGTTATTGATCCTCGGCGCACGGCGACGGCAGAGCTGGCCGATGCCCATCACTTTGTACGACCCGGTAGCGACGTGCTGGTACTGTTGGCAATGCTTAATGTGTTATTTGCTGAAGGTCTTGTTAATGCCGGTAGTGTGGCAAAGCATCTAGATCTGGAGCCAACGAGCCTGGCGGATACATTCAGCTCATACACCCCTGAGAAAGTTGCTCCGCAGACGGGCATGTCAGCTGGGGTCATTCGCGGATTGGTCATGGATTTTTGTACTGCAAAGGCACCGGTGATGTATGGCCGTTTGGGCGTTTCAGTGCAAGAGTTTGGCACACTCACGCAGTACCTGATTATGTTGTTTAATATTTTCACTGGGCGGTTAGATACAGTGGGGGGCTTAATGTTTACCAAGCCCGCTGTTGATATTCTTGCCCAGACTGGTCGCGGCAATATGGGCCGCTTTCACAGCAGGGTTCGCGGTCTGCCGGAATTTAATGGCGAGTTACCAGTCGCTGTTTTGTCTGAGGAAATTACTACCCCGGGTGCTGGCCAGATCAAGGGTATGGTGTTGATGGCCGGTAATCCGGTGCTGTCTACGCCAAATGGTGAACAGCTAGATCGCGCGTTTAAGGGCTTAGATTTGCTGATTTCGGTTGATTTTTATATTAATGAAAGTAGTCGTCATGCAGATTTTATTCTGCCGCCGGTGAGTCCGCTGGAGCGTGAGCACTACGACGTTATTTTTAATGTATTAGCCGTGCGCAATAATGCGAGATATGCCAAGGCGCTATTTCCACGAAAGGCCAACGCCAAACACGATTGGGAGATTCTGCTTGGCTTGCGTGACCGTCTGCAGCCGGCAGTGGGGCTTAAAGATAAGTTGAGTCGGGAATTGCTGTGGCGCGCAGGACCCTCTGGAATACTTACGTTCCTACTGCGGCGGGGTCCCTATGGCGGTGGTTTAAATCCTTTCAAAGGTTTGTCGCTGACTAAATTGAAAAAGTCTCCTCACGGCATTGATCTGGGTGCACTCAAGCCAGTCCTGCCAGAGGGTCTGTATCATCGCGACCGTAAAATACACCTAGAAGCCGACTTTTTCCTAAAGGACTTGGCGCGGGTGGAGACCAAATTCTTTAATCAAGACGGCAAGCCTGAGCAGTTTTTGCTTATCGGTCGCCGCGATATGCGGAGCAATAACTCCTGGTTGCACAATAGTCGTCGACTAGTAAAAGGTAAGCCCCGCTGCACGGCCTTAATCAATCCGATCGATGCGCAGAAGCTGGCGATCACCGAAGGGGATATGGTCAAGGTAAGCTCACGGGTGGGCAGTGTTGAGTTAGCGGCGCAGCTCAGTGATGAAATGATGTCTGGGGTGATTAGCATTCCCCATGGCTGGGGGCATAACCTGGGTGGCACCCAATGGAAAATAGCAGAAGACCACGCCGGCGTGAGTGTTAATAACTTAACCGACGAAATGCATATTGATGAGCTTTCTGGTAATGCGGTGTTGAACGGGGTTCCGGTGATACTTGCGCTTATTAAACTTAATACTGCAATTAGCGCCTGAGCGCTCAGGACTTGCGCGCGGAGCGCTGGCTGCGAATATAGAGCGCTTCTACTTTTTGCCGTGCCCACGGGGTGCGGCGAAGAAATTTCAGGCTAGACGGCACGCTAGGGTCGTCAGTGAAGCATTTAATCTTTACGCGGCGTCCCAGTTCCTGCCAGCCGAATTGTGCTTCTAGCCGAGTGATTACCATTTCTAGCGTAAGGCCGTGTAGGGGGTCTTTTGAGCCAGTGGCGGTTTTGCTGTGGTCTTTAGAGTTCATCGCCGTCTTCGTCTTCGTCGCTGCTATCTAGGTCATCACTTTCGGTCGCTACAGGGCTGACGTCGGCCTTTTTGACGCGGATTTTAAAACCAGCGATGATTTTGCTGTTCAGGTTTTGCATAGCCACTTTAGCTTCACCGGCTTTTGGCATATTAACGAAGCCAAAGCCCTTTGACAGCTTTGCGTCTTCGTCTCTGACTAAGGTTAGGGATTGCACGATGCCGAACTCTTCAAACAGGTCTAGAAGCTCAGCTTCGGTGGTCGTGCGGTTTAAATTGCGAATTAATAATTTCATGGCGCTGCCGTTGTTGTGAT
>JBKEFB010000080.1:0-13375 GCA_046712405.1 Zhongshania sp.
TCAGACACCTTCTACGAATTTGCCGCGCCACTCATGAAACAATTAGGTTGGCCGACACTGTTGTGCCATAGATTGGAAACTGACAGCTTGGGCAAGGTAGTCGACTACCGTATTCGCCAGGTAAATCCAAAGCGTCAAGCAGTGCTTGCTTTAAAAACGCTGTATTACCGAATTATTGCTGCGGGCGATTCCTACAATGACACCACCATGTTGATGGAAGCGGATGCTGGTATTCTGTTTAAGGCACCGGCTAAGGTCATTGGTGAATTCCCGCAATTCCCCGCGGTACACGATTACGAAGCCCTAAAACTGGAATTTATTAAAGCGTCTAACCGCAAACTAAGTTTGTAATAGAACCGTCTATTGATGTGTTTAAAAATCGGCGAGCGCCTGTAGGAGCTTGCCGATTTTTGTTTCAGTCTCAATAAATTCCTCACCGACCTCAGAGTCGGCAACAATGCCGCCCCCAGCCCAACCGCGAATGTCATTATCTGCGCAGACAAAACTGCGGATTGTGATACTACTGTCCATTTCACCACCGCCGCCTAAATAGAAAATACTGCCGCAGTAGAGACCGCGACGGTGGGGTTCTATTTCGCCAATGATTTCCATGGCCCTTTGTTTTGGCGCGCCAGTGATGGAGCCGCCGGGGAAACAATTCAGTAATGCTTTAAACGCAGTGCAATCTGAACGCAATTGCCCCGATACCGTGCTGACTAAATGATGGACGGTCCGAAAGCTTTGCAGCTCGCACAACTGCTCGGTTTGTACCGACAACGGCTGGCAGCTTTTGCTGAAATCATTGCGAAGCAAATCAACAATCATCACGTTTTCGGCGCGATTCTTAGGGCAGCTTTGCAGCGCCGCGGCCAAGGCCTGATCTTTAATTGGATCTGGATCGCGGGCAGCTGTGCCTTTAATGGGCTGGGTTTGCAGACGGCCTTTAGATGCAGATAGCAGACGCTCTGGTGAAAAACTCAGAATTTGGCTGTCACCCATGTCAATGTAGGCGGAGAAAGGCGCCGCGGCGATTTTCCGCAGGCTCTGATAGGCCTGCCATGGATCACCCTTATACGGGGCTGTAAAAGCGCGCGTGAGGTTGATTTGATAGCAGTCGCCGGCGTGAATATAGTCCTGAACGCGATCGAAAGCCTGTTTGTACTCTTGGCTATCCAAGGAGGTTTTAAATGCACCGGTCAGCACAAAGCTAGGCGACTTTGCGACTGATTCGATAGCGCCCGAAACAAGGCCTTCGATGTTCGCCAAGCAAGCTGCACTTACCGAGGCTTGAGCCACTAGCTCGCAACGCCTGCGCTGACGATCTACGACAATCGCCCAAGGATAAATGCCAGCGTGAAAATAGGGCGTCGCTGAGGTTTTGTTTTCGGCCTGCCGATGGCTGACGTCATGGGCAATTTCTGCAAAATCGTAACTCAGGTAGCCAATCGCACCGCCGCAAAACGGCAGATCTTCATCGTGAATATAGTTGCTGCAGAGCTGATCTAGGTGCTGCTCTGTATTAATGAAGAATGCTTCAATGCTGCCATAGTCTATTGTTTTTAATGAAATTACTTCATCAGGTTGAGCGCAAATAATATCGTATTGACCATAGTCACTAGCGGGCGCAGCGCTATCTAAAAATACTGGAAATGGCAGGTGTTTCAGGCTGGCAAAGATAGCGCAGCTGTCGGGGGAGTAGGGTAACAATATACGACGGAGACTAGTCATTACTTGCTGCTCTGGGGGGCGATCAAACGTGGGGAGTAAGTTACAATTTTACGTGCTATGAGGCTGAAAAATCTAGTGTTTTATCACATTGAGCGAGGTGTTTAGAACCGCCATTTGGATTGACAGAGAAGCCTGTTGCCAGTAATGTTAGCCGCCGCTTTGAGGATCACAAAGCCGTCATTGCAAGACATAGAACGGTTTTTCTCATTCTTCCGCAATTCAAATATGTCAGCTGGCACAATGTCCCGTAGATAAAGAGCAGTGATAGGGATCATAAGAATCTCATACTGGCTAAGCTATCGGGGGGATTATCGCTTGAGGCATGTTCGCGGGTTAACTATAAATGCAGCTGGAACTGACAGCATGACAAAAATAGAGACACAAATTCCCTCACTGGAAAATCCCTTCGAGAAGAAATCAGAACTCGAATTTACCGTCCCAGGTCAAATTGATTACGATCCTGGCATCTATGAAGCCGCTCTTCAGGCTGGCTACGACCTGTTACAGCGACCACGAAAAATGGCCGGTGTAAAAGGCGTTCAAAAGCAGCACGAAAAAAAGCGTATGACCGTTTGGGAGAGAATTTCAGTGCTGGCCGATATCGGTACTGAACCTAAAATTCTTTACCAAAACTGGGGGAAAAATTTAGATGGCGCGTCGCTAGTTACTGCCGTTGTTAAAGTAAATGGCCGTGATGTGGCTATTTACGGACACGATTTTACGGTTCGCGCCGGTTCTATGGACGCCACCAATGGCAGCAAGCTTGCCAACTTATTTAAACTTGCCGGCAAGCTTGGTATTCCGCTGGTCGGTATGAACGACTCGGCGGGTGCATACATTCCCGCGGGAGTTGGCGGCCTAGATGGCTACGCCGAAGCGTTTACTGCACTTCGCCACATTAACGGTGTGGTGCCGTCTATTATGTGTATGTTTGGTTATAACGCAGGTGGTGGCTCTTATTTGCCGCGTCAGGGTTCTTTTGTTATTCAGCCCAATGACACTTTTTTTGGTTTGACCGGGCCCGGTGTTGTTAAGTCTGTGCTTGGCGAAGACGTAAGCGCTGATGAGCTTGGCGGTCCCAGTGTCCACTCTAAATCTGGGGTAACCGATTTTGTCGTGCCCGATGAAGTAGCCGCTTTGCGCAAAGTCAAAGAGCTTCTTAACTATCTACCAAACAACAGCGCCGAGGCGCCGCCGTTTCAGCCGACCTCTGACCCGCTTACACGCAAGACTTGGGATATCGATTTACTGTTGAGAAAAGCTTTTAACAGCCCAACGGGTTTTAACACTCCGTTTGATATAAGCATTATTGTTCAGCAAATGTGCGATCACGGTGATTTTTTTGAAATCCAACCTGAGCGTGCTCGCAACACCGTGTGTGCGCTCGGTCGCATGGGTGGCAACGTCGTCGGTTTTGTAGCAAATAATTCTGCGGTTGCCTCTGGGCAGATTGATATCGACGCCGCTTACAAAAACGCACGCTTTATACGTTTCTGTAATGTGTACAATATTCCCGTTATTTTCTTGGAAGACACCACCGGTTTCTTACCGGGGAAGGAACAGGAGGCGGGCGGTATTGTACAAGCCGGTCGCGCTATGCTTGATGCGATTATTGACCTTCGCACCCCGCGTTTCCTAATGATTGTGCGCAACGCCTTTGGTGGTGCTTACGCGTCATTTAATAACTATCCAACAGGTGCTGATTTTGTCTGTGCACTACCAACAACCCGATTAGCGGTCATGGGTCCAGCGGGGGTCGAATACGTTTATAAAGATGAGGTTCGTAAAATTCGCGGTGCGGTTAAACCTAAAACGACTGAACTCACCGCACAAAACCTCAAAGCTGGTCTGTCTGAGTCTGACGCTGCGGCGACAGCTAAAGAGGCGGTCGCTGTGTGGCAGAAGCACGAAGAGCTCCAATTGACACAACGCTATGAGCGCGAACTGATGAATCCCAACGAAGCACTAAGCCTGGGATCGATATCTCAGATCGTTATGCCCTCTGAGTTGCGCAAAGTATTGGGTGAACAATTGGAACTGCATCTCAAGGCTTACAAGCCTGAGCCCATGAGTGGCACGCAGCGGGAATTCCATTAATTCCCCGAGCGTGTGCAACTATTCCGTCATTCATTGACTCAAGACGATTCGCTAACGAGGTTATTCGACGTGCAAGAAAATAATAATTATTATCTTAACAATCCGATGGTTCACAAGGACCGTCAACTCGCCAAATCAAATACAGTATGGACTCGAGGTTTTGCATGTAATGACATGAAACCATTGATTATTTGCCGTGGCCCAATCCGCAAAGAGGCTATGGATGTCTTTGAGGAAATGGGCATTCATCACTACGGTATTTTGCTGTCTGAGAAAGACTCAATCACCTATACCAATGCCCTTGCGCCCGAGCTGCGCACCCTGACCGACCCAGATCGGGTTCACCGCATACCGGATTACACCGGCGCCTCTAAAGAAGAGCGTATTGCTCGTATTAAGCAAATCATCCGTATTGCCTACGACAATGATTACAACGCGATCTTTGCGGGTTACGGCTTTATGTCGGAAGACGCCGAAATGGTGGAGTCCATGGAAAAGGCCGGGTTGAATTTTATTGGTCCCTGCTCATACACCCAAAAATCTGCCGGCATGAAAGACCAAGCAAAACGTACCGCGTTAGAAACCGGCGTGTCGGTGACACCGGGTGTGAATAACGCGACTAATTTAGCCCTCTTTGCTAAATACGGTATAGACGGTCTGGAAAAATGCGCAGAGGACAACAAGCTCAGCGTCGATTTTGCGGTTTGCAAAGACGATGAAGAAAAAGCCCTAGCATTGCTAGCCGCTTCTTACGCTGCCAGCATTGATATTATCTCCGCAGCTGATATTGGCCTTGCTTTACAAGTTGAAGCTAAGCGCATGCTAGCCGAAAAACCCAATAACCGTTTCCGCTTAAAAGCGATTGCCGGTGGCGGTGGTAAAGGCCAGCGTATTCTCCAAGCGGCGAATTCCTACGAAGGCGCTACTAGTGCAGAGAAGGTTGAAAAGGCCGCAGCCAAAGTCCCCTCTTTAGTTCTAGAGTGTCTCATTGAGCTTAAAACCAACGGTGTCGGCGACAATAAAAACGTCCTTATCGAAATGAATATCGATACCACCCGCCACCAAGAAATTCAGGTTGTGGGTAACGGTGATTGGTGTATGACCATGGGCGGCCGTGACTGCTCACTGCAAATGCACGAGCAGAAACTGTTAGAGGTGTCGGTTACTGAGGAAGAGCTAGCGGCAGCCATTATTGCAGCGGAAGCGGCTGGCAGCAAAGCAGAAGCAGAGCAACTCAAGAAAGACTTAGATATATTGCAGCGCATGGAACTAGAGGGCGCGGTATTCGGTGAAGCGGTAAAGCTGGATTCTTTAGGCACCTTTGAGTGTATTGTCGATGGCGATTCACATTACTTCATGGAAATGAATACGCGTATTCAGGTTGAGCACCGAGTGACCGAGCTGTGCTACAAACTCAAGTTCAGCAACCCGGATGACTCCGGTGATTACTTCATTGCTGAAAGCCTTGTTGAAGTTATGGTGTTGTTGGCACGCCACGGTAAAAATTTACCTAAACCCACTCGTATTCTCCGTGAGAGGACTTCAGTAGAAGCGCGTATGAACGCAACCAACCAAGCGTTGCAGCCACACGCTGGTGGTGTTATTGAAAACTGGTCAAACGCGATTCGAGGCGAGATTCGTGACGACCAAGGTATTTCTACTCATAATCCAGATACTGATGTGTTTATGAAATACCACCTCGCCGGTGCGTATGACTCGAACATTGCACTTCTACTGACTACGGGTGACACTCGCCTGCGTAGTTATCAGCGCTTGGCAGAAATACTGCGGCGCACTGAATTACGTGGTAAAGACCTGGCCACCAATCTCGAGTTTCACTATGGTTTGGTGCACTGGTTCATTGGCAATGGCATCAATGCACGTCCTTCAACGGGATTTATTGTGCCTTATCTTACCGCGGTAGGTTTGCTTAAAGAGCAGGCCAACCAAATCGATTTAGATGTCGCTTACGCAGAAATACGCCAGCGCTATGTCGGCGAAGCCAGCGACAATGCCGCTGCTTGGACAGCAGCGCTTGATGCAAAAAAACTGTTATTGATTCGTCCACTGGAACGCTTATTTGCCGAGCCACATTATATGGCGGGCTGGTTGAGCATGAACAAGGACAGCTTACGCATCGACAACGGCGAGATTAAATGGGCTATTAACCCCATTGAGGTATTGGAAGAGCTTTATCACTACCTTAATATGGATTTTGAAGCCGATAAGCCAGCACGTTATATGATCTGGGATCACGATCACGATATCTTGAATGCAGCTGTAAGCTTTTACAAAACCTTAAATGAAAAAGTAGATGCGGCAGATTTCCCGGCTCTTGAAGTGCTACTTGCTTCAGACAAGGCGCCAAAAGGTTTTAGTGCCGACGAGTGGTCTGCGGTGCGCAGCGCGCATATCGGCTATTTTGCTGGGAGCGACGTGCTCTCAGTATTGGCTTATATTGCCGATAAAACCGGCTTCTACGAGTTAAGTATGAACGCCGATTTGAGTATCACCATTCCAGAGCGCTTGACTGACGAAGTCTTGCAGAAACGTATGGCCAAGGTACTTGTGCCACCACCGGCGGCAAAATCAGACGAAGTCTTGGCAGCCAGCGGCGGCATGTACTATCCGCGCGAGGCACCTGGTATGGACGTGTTCATAAGTGCTGGCGAGCATTTCGAAGCGGGCGACACCTTGTACATCGTCGAAGTTATGAAGATGTTTAACAAAGTTATTGCGCCGTTTGCCGGTACAATCGATAAAATTCTGATCGAAGGTGATGGCGTGATTATTAAGAAGGGTCAGCCCTTGTTCAAAATCATCCCAGACGAAAAAATTGTTGTGGTAACCCCTGAGGAAATTGCTGAGGCCCGTCGCGCTAAAACTATTGAGTTTTTAGCGACCCTGAATTAGTGGTATTGGCCGGCAGCGTGCTGCCGGCTCATTAAATAATTAGGAGTATTCAGATGATTACTGGACTTGATCATATTGCGATTGCTGTTCCCGATTTAGAAAAAGCCATTAAACGTTTTTTAGAAGATTTCGGCCTAGTGTATGAAGGCAGCGAAGAAGTTGAAACCGCAAAAACTGCAACCGCGTTTTTCCCCCTTAAATCAACCAGCATCGAGCTAGTGAGCCCCTTGCGTGGCGAGGGCCCGATAGCTAAATATCTTGAGAAAAAGCCAGGTGGTTTACACCATTTATGCTTTGGCACCGACGATATAGTGGCTGATGTGGCGCGCTTAACGGCACTGGGGTACCAATTCCTCAGCGAAGCGCCAACCCTAGGCGCCCATGATTGCCAAGTTATCTTTATACATCCCAAGTCTTGCGACGGCGTGCTCATCGAGCTCAGCCAGCCGGGAGATGAGCACCACTAAACAGAGATAGATGCCGCGTATCAGGTGGTGATACACGCAAGCGGCACGTCATCATTGTAAACACTGACCCTCACAAATACAGACAGGTACGAGTATGGCTGATTACAAAGCTCCCGAGACTTCCGTAGACGACTGGAAGGCAATGGCGAATAAAGTCCTCGCCAAAGGCAATCAAACGCTTGATGACTTAGTTTGGCATACACCCGAAGGCATAGACATTAAGCCCTTGTATACAAAGGAAGATATTGAAGATCTGCCGTTTACCAATACTTTACCAGGTGTTGAGCCCTTTATTCGTGGCCCACAACCGACCATGTATGCCGGTCGTCCCTGGACCATTCGTCAATACGCGGGTTTTTCAACCGCTGAAGAATCAAACGCGTTTTATCGTAAAGCACTGGCTGCCGGTGGTCAGGGTGTATCGGTTGCTTTCGATTTGGCGACTCATCGTGGTTATGACTCGGATCATCCCCGTGTAACGGGCGACGTCGGTAAAGCCGGTGTGGCGATAGATTCCGTTGAAGACATGAAAGTATTATTCAATGAAATTCCATTGGATAAAATCTCTGTATCGATGACTATGAACGGTGCAGTACTGCCGGTTCTGGCTGGTTATATCGTTGCTGCCGAGGAGCAGGGTGTCGGCCAAGATCAGCTCTCCGGCACTATTCAGAACGATATTCTGAAAGAGTTTATGGTCCGTAATACTTATATTTATCCGCCGTCGGCCTCCATGAAAATTATCGGCGATATTATCGCATACGCGTCCGACAATATGCCGAAGTACAATACTATTTCAATTTCTGGCTATCATATTCAAGAAGCCGGCGCCGACGCCGCGCTAGAACTGGCGTATACGCTAGCCGACGGCAAGGAATACATTCGCACGGCAATTACGGCCGGGTTAGATATCGACAAGTTTGCTGGCCGCCTGTCCTTTTTCTGGGGCATTGGTATGAATTTCTATATGGAAATTGCCAAAATGCGCGCCGCGCGTTTGCTGTGGTCCAAGATCGTGAGCGAGTTTGAACCCAAAAACTCACGCTCAAAAATGCTGCGTACCCACAGTCAGACCTCTGGCTGGTCGCTGACCGAGCAAGACCCATACAACAATATTGTGCGCACCACGATCGAAGCGATGGCGGCAGTTTTTGGTGGCACTCAATCTTTGCACACCAACGCCCTCGACGAAGCGATAGGTTTGCCGACTCAATTCTCTTCACGTATCGCCCGTAATACTCAGTTAATCATTCAAGAAGAAACCGGTATTACCAAGGTAGTTGATCCTTGGGGTGGCTCTTACATGATGGAATCACTGACTAAAGATATTGCCGATCGCGCCTGGGAACTGATCCAAGAAGTTGAAGAAAAAGGTGGCATGGCTAAAGCGATAGAAACTGGTCTGCCTAAGCTGCGTATTGAGGAGTCTGCAGCGCGTAAACAGGCGCGTATCGACCGTGGCGAAGATGTCATTGTGGGTGTAAATAAATACACTTTGGCAGAAGAAGACGATGTTGATTTCTTGGATATCGATAACAACGCAGTACGTGAATCTCAAGTTGCAGCACTGGCTGCAATTCGCGCATCGCGGGATGAGCCATTGGTTGAGGATGCGCTTGAAGCGATTTACCAATGTGCTGTAACGGGAGAGGGCAACTTGCTAGATCTTGCGGTGAAAGCCACGCGTTTACGCGCCACCGTTGGCGAGATATCCAGCGCTATGGAGCGTGAGTTTGGTCGCTTTAATGCCCAGTCGCAGACCGTGTCTGGGGTTTATGGCAGCGCTTATCAAGACGATGAAAACTGGCAGGGTATTAGCAAAGATATTGAAGACTTCGCTGAAAAGCATGGTCGTCGCCCCCGCATGCTGGTGTGTAAAATGGGTCAAGACGGTCACGACCGTGGCGCTAAAGTCATCGCGACTGCATTTGCTGACGTAGGTTTTGACATCGACTTATCACCGATGTTCTCAACGCCAGAAGAAGTGGCGAAACAGGCGGTAGAAAACGATGTTCATGTTGTGGGTGTCTCCTCGCAGGCGGCAGGTCATAAAACTCTGATTCCTGAATTAATTGCGGAGCTTAAGAAAGTCGGCGCTGACGATATAATTGTTATCGCTGGTGGTGTTATTCCGCGCCAAGATTACAACTTTCTCACCGATGCAGGTGTTAAAGGTATTTTTGGCCCAGGCACCAAAATCCCCTTGGCTGCGCGGGGCGTACTCGACGCGGTTAACGCATCATATAAGGCTTAGAAAAAGTACTTATTAACAGGCAGAGGCCGATCTTTTTAGTTTGTCTCTGCCATTTTCACTTGAGCTGACACTCATTATGGCAATTGATATTGATGCACTAAAAAGCGGCAACTCCCGCGCACTGGCTAAGGCGATTACCTTGGTTGAGAGCCGGCGCGTCGAGCATAGAAGCGAAGCCCAATTAGTGCTAGAACAGCTTCTTCCCCACACGGGTAATAGTATCCGCATTGGTATTACCGGTATTCCGGGCGTGGGTAAGTCCACCTTCATTGAAGCCTTTGGCCTTTATTTAGTAAGCCTAGGTAAGCGAGTCGCAGTATTAGCAGTGGACCCCAGCTCGCCCATTGCCGGCGGCTCTATTCTTGGCGACAAGACTCGCATGGAACTGCTGTCGCGCAGCCAAGACGCCTTTATTCGGCCGTCGCCGTCTGAGGGCTCTCTAGGCGGTGTTGCGCAAAAAACCCGTGAAACCATGCTGCTGTGCGAAGCCGCTGGCTACGATGTAATCTTGGTTGAAACGGTGGGAGTTGGGCAGTCTGAATACGAAGTTGCCAGTATGGTTGATTTTTTTATGGTACTGATGCTGCCCAATGCCGGTGATGAGTTACAGGGAATTAAAAAAGGTATCATCGAATTGGCAGATGCTTTGGTGATTAATAAGGCAGATGGCGAAAGCATAAACCTGGCTCAGCAAACCCGTCGTCACTACGAGAACGCCTTGCACTTGCTGCGGCAGAACAGCTTTTGGACGCCGCAGGTAATGAGCTGCTCGGCCTTGAAAAACGAAAATATTGAGGCGGTATGGGGCATGATCAGCGGCTTTAAAATTGATGCTGACAAAAATGGCTCACGCCAGGAGAAGCGCTCGCGACAAGCCCGTGAGTGGATGAACAAACTGCTGTATGAAATGCTGGATATGAAATTAAAACTAAATCCTGAAGTGAAAGTGTTATTGCCTAAACTAAGCCAGATGGTGACCGAAGGCGAAACCACCCCCTATCTTGCGGCATCACAATTAATTAATATTTTATTTAAGCCGGAAGTTTAAAGTATGGATAGTGGGGTCTTAGATACCTTTATTGCCAAGCACCTGCCGACGGCTCAACATATGCAAATTAGTGTTGATGACTATGATGGCTTCAGCCTGCGATTGCATGCTCCACTGGCTCCCAGTATCAACGATAAGCTCACCGCCTTTGGCGGCAGCCTCTATGTTATGGCCGTTATGGCGTGCTGGGGCATGGTATATATGCGCTGCGTCGATTACGGTCTAGACCCCGACATCGTGGTGGCTGAAGCATCAATTAAATACCTCAAGCCAGTCACTGGAGATATCGTGGCAAGCTCGATGGTGGCTGAGGAAAAAAACTGGGCTACATTTTTTGAGCGTTTTGATGAACGCGGCAAAGCCAAGATAGATCTTAGTTCTGAAATTAGAGTCAATGGTGAAATCGCGGTACGCTTCAAGGGTCGCTATGCCATTGTCGGCTTAAAATAACTTCTGTAGATAATTTTTGCAGCCTTCAATAATCGCAACTACTTCCTGTAGTTCATCGACCTGATAAATAGATGTATAACCGCCTTTGTGATTACATAAGAAAGCGGCAGATTCGCAAGCCACTACCACCAAATATAGAAAGTCCCGATTGAGTTCAGCGTCAGTCAATAGAATCCCCGCCTCGGTGAAACGGCTTGCACGAGGTCTAATGACTAGAAGATAGGATCTATTTGTCGCGGTACAGAAATGTCTGCAACTCGTCTCGCTGAGCCATGCCATCACGGTAGCCAAGGTCGATAAGCTTCCCGCAGTATTCGGGCGTAAATAAAAGGTAGCTAGCGATACTCACACCACCGCCACTATTCCCCCTGCTACCGGTGCGGCGCAAAAAGATTCTGAGTGAGCGTGGCAGTTCGTTAACGTGATCATCTGCAATACGGTCTATATCTTCGCTAGGACTGATAACTAAGCAATCTATAGGAAGCAGCACCTTTCCCATCATGTCGCGATCTTCATCGGGGATCATACGCACCAGCTCATTAACTCGCTCTAGACGTTCGATATCAGTCTCGATACTGTCAATAAATGCGCTGTTTAGCAGATGACCAATGATTTGCCCAAACCCCGGTGACTCCACCGCTTTAGGTAATTTTGGATACTGACGCTTATGACCACTGGCAGGAACAACCAGCACTCTATTTGCACCGAGGTGAATCGCCGGGCTGATAGGGGCTAATTGTCGTAAAGCACCGTCACCATAGTAATCTCTGCCCAGTTTAGCCGGTGGAAAAATCGTCGGAATAGCGGTTGATGCCATTAAATGTTGTAGTTGAATCGGCGTAGCCAAACCCTGCCTGCGCCAGCGCTGCCAGCCGGCGTATTTGGGCCCGCCTTGAAAAAACGTCTCAGAAATTCCCTGGGTGTAATTCATGGCGGTGAGACAAAGAGCGTCCAAGTCGCCGTTCATAATATTAATCCCGATATTTTCGAAGTTAATATGTTGACGAAGTATTTCGCGAAGAGGGCTATTGTCTAGCAGTGCCAATGGCCGGTCACCGTATGAACCCGAACTAAATAGTGAATAAGTAAGTCTCAGGGCATTGCGCAACACACCAAAGAAATCGGCCCGATAAATTTTGTCGGTGCTGAGATCCCGCCAGAGCATTTCCAGCTTTTCTACTGTACCGATAAAATGATGCGCACCAGCGGCCATTGATACCGCATTTATACCGCCGGCAGAGGTACCGGCAAGAATAGGGAAGGGGTTGCCGGGGCGTTTGCCGTGAATTTCTGCCAAGGCTTTAAGTACCCCGACTTGATAGGCAGCGCGAGCGCCGCCACCGGGTAATACCATGGCAGTATTGGAGCGATAGCTGGTTTCCAGTATTTGGTCTTCGCTTTTTGCGGTGTCGGTGGTGTTCATTAACGTTTGTGTCCGCGCAGTCCGGTATCGACTAGCACTCGGGTGGCAATTTCTTCCACTGATGCATGGGTGATATCGAGATAGGGAATACCAAATCGTTTAAACATGGCCTCTGCTTGGCGCAACTCGTCTTCACATTGGCGTAGGGACGCATAGCGAGTGTCTGGTCGGCGCTCACTGCGTATCGCTGATAAACGATCAGCATCGATCGTCAAGCCAAACAAGCGGCTGCGATGATCCAGTAGGGCTTTTGGCAAGCGATCACTTTCCATATCTTCGTCGGTAATTGGATAGTTGGCGACGAATATCCCAGATTGCATTGCTAAATACAGGCAGGTTGGGGTTTTACCACTGCGAGAAACACCAATTAAAATGACTTCGGCTTGATCGTAGCGGTTTAATCTGGCGCCATCGTCGTTATCTAGGGCGTAATTTACGGCGTCAATTCGTTGTTTATAAAGCATATCTTTATCAGCGTTCTGAACACGACCAACGGTGCGCGAGGGTTTCTCACCTAGAGCTAGCTCTATTTGGCTAACAAATGTGCCCAGAACATCTACAATAAAACCGCGGCTGGTCGCAATAATAGCGCGCAGATCTTCGTCAACTAGGGTGTCGAATACAATTGGCTGGTTGCCGCATTTATCAGCAGCCCGATTAATTTTCTCGACAGCCGAATTCGCTTTTTGGGCATTGTCGACGTATGGCACGATGATGTGCTCAAATTTTTGGTTCTCAAATTGAGCTAAAACGCTGCTGCCCAAGGTCTCGGCAGTAATACCGGTACTGTCTGATATAAAAAAGGCCGGACGAAACATGTAGTTTTTTTACCTAATTCAGTGGGTTTTTCGACGGGAATTTCCAAATCACTTACTTTAGTATACCGCGTGTTAATTGCTTGCACTCTTATAACCGTAATACGGTCACTTTGTAAATTGGGAGATAGAACGTGTCTGAATACGTAATCTGGTTCAACGACCTTGGAATGAATGATA
>JBKEFB010000081.1:0-13045 GCA_046712405.1 Zhongshania sp.
ACGATATTCCGCATGACACCGAAGCCTATGTTCACCGGATCGGCCGTACTGGTCGCGCTGGTCGCAGTGGTGATGCGATCTTGTTTGTGGCACCACGTGAAAAACGTATGCTTCAGGCAATCGAACGCGCTACGCGTCAATCTATCGAAGAAATGGGTTTGCCGACGGCGGAGAATATCAATGCACTTCGCGTTGACCGGTTTATGCAGAAGATCACCGAGACCCTCGCGGGTACGGATCTCAGCTTCTTCCGCAAGATGCTTCAGGAATATGTGACCGAGCACGATGTATCTGAACTCGATGTCGCTGCGGCTTTGGCGAGTCAATTGCAGGGCGACAAGCCACTGCTAGTAAAAGATGCGCCCAAGCTAATGACTGAATCACGTGCTCGCGACAAGGTTGGTGGCGGCAAGCGTGCGGCAGAGTCAACGCTGCAGCGCTATCGTTTAGAAGTTGGACGCGAGCACGGTGTGAGTGCGGGTAATATTGTTGGTGCTATTGCCAATGAAGCCAATATTGATAGTGCTAATATCGGTCGTATTTCAATCTACCCAGAGTTCAGTACCGTCGATCTGCCTGCAGATTTACCTGCTGGTGCGTTTGACTGTTTAAAGACCACCCGCGTTGCTGGCCAGGCTTTGAATATCTCTGTTCATGAAGGCGGTGATATGCCTATTGAGCGCGAGCGTCCTCGCAAGCCACGTGTTAGTAAAACCGGTGAGAAAGGTGGTCGTAAGCCAGTCACAAAAGTGATTAAGGCTAAACCTAAGACTCCGGTAACTCCAAGAGAAAAACGCGGCAAGCTATAAACCGTAATACGCTTGGTTTACGCTCTTCTCGCTTTATTAAAGTAATATTGAAGGGAGAGTGTAAACGTGGTGTGGCGTACTTTTCTGCAATTCCTCTATTTGGGCTGTGTTAGTTTTGGTGGCCCAGCCGCACATATCGCTTATTTTCGAAAAGTGTTTGTTGAGCAAAAATCTTGGTTAAGTGAACAGGAATTTGCTGCTAATCTCGCGCTATGTCAATTTTTACCTGGCCCCTCTTCTAGCCAACTTGGCTACGCGATCGCGTGTCGGCGTGGCGGTAATGCTGCAGGTGTTGCGGCATTTCTGGGTTTTACCCTACCGTCTTTTATTCTTATGTATAGCCTTGCTGTTTGGCAGTTAGATCTTGCCAAAGGATCACTGCAATACGGTGTTGTGAGTGGCTTAAAGCTGTTAGCGGTGGCGGTGGTGGCCGATGCAGTCTGGGGAATGGCAGGTCAGTTTTGTCGGCAGCCGCTAAGCATGGTATTTACCCTGCTTAGCACTGCGGTGCTGAGCTGGGCGATGACCCCGCTGTGGCAGTTTTCATTAATGGCGCTCGCGGCGGCATCGATGGCGTGGCGAGCAGCGCCTACGGAGAACGCCGCGAGTATTGTGACTGATTCAAGGCTGCTGATTTTGGTGGCAGTGTTCGCGCTGTTGTTTGCGATTGCCATGGTCTTTCCTGCAGCCTCCTTTTCGATATTTTATCAGGCGGGCAGCCTGGTGTTTGGCGGCGGCCATGTTGTATTGCCGCTGTTGGAGCCGCTGGTAGGCGACACCTTGAGCAAAGATCAGTTTTTATTGGGCTACGCCGCGGCGCAGGCGATGCCGGGGCCAATGTTTTCTTTTAGCGCGTATCTTGGCGCGGCTATGCGTCCTGATGCTGCGCTGGTATCCGCTATTATTGCCACGCTAGCTGTCTTCGCGCCGGGCTTATTGCTGTTGTCAGGGTTCAGCGGGATATGGCAACAGCTATTAATACGCCCGCGTATTGTCGCGGCTATTGCGGGTATTAACGCCGTTGCTGTGGGTATGTTAGCCGCAGCGTGGATAAATCCAGTGCTCACAAGTGCACCGCATAACTGGCTTGCACTTTTTCTGGCGGTAACGGGGTTTATTGCTCTGCGTAGTAAGCGCGTTCCGATCCTGGTGATTATTGCGGCGTTCGCTCTGTGTGGCGCGGCTTTTTATTAGTAACGCCTAGCTGCAGCTCAAAAATAATAATGATACGAGCCCAAGCCAAGCTAGTTTAAACACCGTCATTGTCATTCTACTTTGCCAAAATATTGACCAGCGCCGCTGCCGGTGCCGATAGCTCAAACTCCTGCCGGTGGGCGCAACATACGCTTAGCTTCTCGGCAGAAGTAAAGCCGAGGATAGTGAAGCGTTTGAGAAACTCACGATTTTGGAGATAATTTTGTCCCACTGCCGCCACCGCGTCGGTAGCGGCGACCACTTCGCATGCCAGTGGAAAGTGGCTAATAATATGTATTGGGTGATCAGGCGGTATTTCGGTGTCGCCAAATAAACGGTTGGTGATTTCGGGAGAGGCCCCATCTCGCTCGGGAAGCACCAAAGGGTAGCTTAAAATATGCTTTGATGAAACCGCCCGTTTTTTAGTTAAAGGGTGATCGCGGCGGGTAAAGAAGTAGGCGTCAAAGGGTTGTAGTGGAATAATTTTAAACTCGCGCCTTTCCTCAAGTGCCCGCATTGGGCCAATGATCATCTCAGAGTCACCTGCTCTTAAAAGACTGATTGCCTGCTCTGTCGAAACCGATTTTATATCTACCTTTAAGCTCGGGTAGTGAGCGAGCAACTGAGGCAGCGCCGGATTCATGATGGTTATCAGCGGTGGCGGTGAAATACATAAGCGCAAATGAGATTCTCGGTACGCCCGAAATTCCTTGGCATCCATACTTAGGCGTTCAATGTCGGCAAGAATACGTGCGGCACGGTCAATGATGATGCGCCCCTGGGGTGTGGCAATAACACCCCTTGCGCGGCGCTCAAATAAGGCTATGCCGAGCTCCTTTTCTACCTCGGCGACGGTTCGGGTTAGGCTGGGCTGCGAAACGTGAATGGCCGCGGCGGCAGCGGTCATCGAGCCAAATCGATCAACGGCGACAATATACCGTAATTTGTTGGTATTCAAAGTATACGTTTTCCAAATATTATAGTAAAAATAGTATTGGACTGAATATTGGTTGCGTTGTCAAATGAAGCCATACTTTGAGACACTTGAACGATCTAGGAGCTAGACCGGTATGCACCCTTATACTGAAATCACCGCAGAAATTGATAGTGCTCCGGCAGGGCCTCAGATCGCCGCGCTGTTTGATTTTGACGGCACAATCATTGAAGGTTATTCGGTGTTTAGCTTTCTTCGTGAGCAGGTGCGTCGAGGCGACCTAGCGCCATTCGAAATACTGGCGACGGTCGACGCTGTTGCGCGTTTTGGTTTGGGCAATGCCGATTTCACCACGCTTATGTCATTGTCTGCCCACAGCATGAAGGGCTTAAAAGAAGAGGATTACCTCGATGTTGCGCAGAAGCTCTTTGAGCGCGATCTGGCGAAAAAAATCATTCCTGAAACTCGCGCCTTAATAGAAGCCCATATGCGCAAAGGCCACACGGTGGCTATTATTTCCTCCGCGACTCCTTATCAAGTGCTGCCCTGTGCAAAATACCTTGGCATCGACAAGGTCGCTTGTAGCACCATTGAAGTTAAAAACGGCATCTTTACCGGCGAACTGGGTGGCCCGTTGTGCTTTGGTGTCGGCAAAGTCAATGCAGCTATAGCGTTGGCTGAGGCCAATGATGTCGATCTGGACAATAGTTACTTTTACTCTGATAGCACTGACGACATCGAACTCCTCGAATGTGTGGGCAAACCGCGGCCACTTAATCCGAGTCAAAAATTAAGAGATATTGCTGAGAAGCGTGGCTGGCCGGTGCGGGTCTTTAAAAGTCGCTCAAGAAAATCAGTCATGGGCGTAACTCGTAATATCGCCGCCAAAGTTAGCCTTGTTGGTTCAGTATTAGCGGGTTTACCAATATGGGCGCTGACAGGATCTAAACAGGAAGCTCGAAATTTTTCGATGTCACTATTCGGCGACTTAGCTAGCGCAGTAACGGGGCTCAAGCTTGAGGTTGTCGGGGAGAAAAACCTCTGGGCTGCGCGACCCGCAGTGTTCATCTTTAATCACCAAAGTGATATCGATGTCATGATTTGCGCCAAGCTGTTACGCCGCAACTTTTCAGGTGTCGGCAAAACCGAGCTTAAGAAAATACCACTGGTTGGCGCAGCCATGGAATATTCGGGTGTGGTGCTGATTGATCGCAATAATAGCAAGGGCGCGATCGCCGCCCTCGATCCTTTGATTGACAGAATCAAGCAAGATCAGATTTCTGTTGTTATGGCGCCAGAGGGCACCCGCAGCCATTCGAAGAAACCCAAGCCGTTTAAAATGGGCGCATTTCATATCGCGATGCAGGCGGGTGTTCCTATTATCCCCATTGTTATTCATAACGCCATGGATGTATCGCCAATGGGGGATACCTTTTATTATCCGGGTACTGTCGAGGTAGAAATTCTTGCTCCAATTGATACCAGTGATTGGACCACAGCTAATCTCCACGCTCAGGTGACAAAGGTAGAAGCGCTATATAAAGTCGCGCTGGATAAGTCTACGGCAGTGGCTGAATAACTAGTCTGATTTTCTACGTCCTTAGATTTTTGATCTGCAGTCTTGGGGCCTACTTGAGATATTTCATTACAGCATTCAGTGAGAGCGAGCATGGAACAAATCAAACCCCAAGACGCGCAGTTCCTTTATACAGAGACAATAGATAATTTTAATCATATTACAGTATTGCTTAACTTCGGTGGTCCCGCAGATCACAGCGAGAGCGCTGTAGACTGTGGTGCAATAATAGCGTTTTTAAAACAAAAGCTAGAACAGTACCCAATGTACTCGCAACGCTTGGTGCGATTGCCTGCAGAGTTGGATTACCCCTACTGGCTTAACGACGACGACTTCGACGCCGATGAGCACTTTAATGTGTTGCCGCTCGCCGCAGCGGGTGATTGGCCCGTCCTGCGGGAGGCAGCCTGCGACCTGCATTCGCAGCCCATGGATATGAAACGCCCCCTGTGGGACGTTACAATATTTACTGGTGTTCATTGTAATAGCGCCAATAAAAACGGATTCACCATTTCTATGCGGCTGCATCATGTTGCCATTGACGGGGTTGGGATGGTGAAACTGCTGGCAAGCTTGGGAGCGCCAGCAACAGAACTCGATTCTCGCCCAGTTGCTGAAACGAGTGACCAGAGTAGCGTTTTGTCATGGTCTAGAGTGGCGGGGCGGGCAGTCGTCAACAGGCTGCGTCAATCGATTGATCTGAGTGGCACATTACTACAAGGTACCAAACTTATCGGACCTTCGGCGCGGCGCTATCTTAGTACCAAGCCCTCAGCGCGGCAGCGTGTACCCCCCAGTCGATTTAATGCCAGTGTGGGTGGCGAAAAAATATTTGACGTGATTAATTTCGATCTTAAAGCCTTGAGTGCTTTGCGACGTCTTCATCCTGAGGCAACGGTCAATGATGTCGTTCTGAGTATTTGCTCAGGTGCGTTGCGGCGTTATTTAGATAAACACGGTGAGCTGACCTCGCACTCTTTAGTTGCTTGGGTGCCGATTAATGCAAGGACTGCGGAGAGTGCAAAAGGGGCTGATACCGGTAATAATTTAAGCGCATTTACAGCTTATATATATACAAATATTGCCGATCCAGCCGCTAGGCTGGGCAAAATAGTGACGGCTACTCAGAATGGTAAAAATGGAAAATCTGGAACTGGCCTGCTTCTCAATATTACTAAATGTCTATCTGCACCGGAGCAGTATTTATTTGCCCGCGGTATTAACGCAACATCGGCCGCCAGCTCAACCTGTAACTTATTCGTATCCAATGTTCCCGGCCCCGCCCAGTCAATTTCCTTGGCGGGGTATCCTCTGGAAAGTACATCTGGACTGCCACCCCTGGGCGAAGGCATGGGACTATTTATTGCAACGCCCAGCTATAATGGCAAATTATATTTCAACGTAATTTCAACAGCGGCGATTTTGCCGGATATTGAGTTTTTTATGGAATGCCTTCAAGAATCGTTTATTGAGATGCAGGTATCACTGGCAGATTTGACCAGTAGCTAGGTCCTGACAGAATAATCTTCATATTTTAGGGCGTGGCTTTACACAGAAAAGATTTAGCGAGATCAAGTGCGGTCGAGTCCAAGTCCTGTGTAATAACAGGCTTAAATCATAGGGCAGATATTGTCGCATGGACCGCGGTGAGTCGGTGAGGTAGGGCTTTGACCTCAATGCAGTCGCTGCAGACTCTAGCCTGCCGTGCTTATACGAGTATCGAATTCCTTTAGCTAACGCAGCTGCTAACAATCGATAGTCATGATAATGTTTAAGCTAAAGCTTGGCATTCAGCGAGAAACAGTAAGGCTCTACCAATACCCTCTTTAGCGATAGCGATTTCGAAACGCAGACTGCTAGCCTGATCGAAGTCGCAGGCCGGAATTTCAGTATACATATTGAGTCGGTAGGTGATTAACCCATTTTGGTAGCGCCGCTGGCTAGTTTTTTGATGACCGCATGTTCAAGATATCTTCTATGGTATTCCCTTCAAAATCCCAGTCCGCTAGCGCTATCATATTATATAACTTCATTAGAGGAATTATTAGCCATACCGTATTTATACGCTCGCCGGAGTATTAGGTCGGAATCTTTTTGTGCTCTTGACAGTATCTTTTTGAGGGAAGGTGCGAAAAATAGTGACAGCGATAATAATAAATATCTTAGTTTAATATGGTAATTAATAAACGAATTTTCCGTAATTGAGAGAGTATATTGTCACACTGATTTATTTTTTATTGCCGCATCAAAAAGCGGTTTGGATAAGTCCAAATATAGTCTTAAAAATATAAATATATACTCACTAAAATAGCTATTTTTTTTGATAATAAAGGTATTTTGTAAAGTCTACTTATCCAGCCTGTAACCTTTAAATTGCTATCTCAATGCCAACGTTAATTAGACTTTAAGATAATTTACCGAAAGTGTTTTAACTGCTTTTTAATAACGGGGTGATAATTTTTAAGGAGATATTTTCATGATTTTTTATACGCATGGAGTGCCTAAAGTAAGCGAGAGAGGACCGCCTCCTGATTATTGCGTCACTAATTTTTGATCTCTTGCGAGTAGCTATCACATTACATCATCGATATAAGCAAACATAAGCCGGTGAATATCTTATAATATTATTGTAATAGACTCGCCAAAAAAAAGTATCTTATTATCCGGCATCGTTAGAATAATTCATAAAGCTAGAGTTATTCGTAGGCTAGTTATTGCTTGCAATGCGACCGCGTTATTTTTTATTGACGATTGGAAGCATAAGTAATCTCGTTAAGCAAGTGGGTGAGGTCGCAGTGATTTTCGGAAAATATCATCGAGACCCCTTGCTTGTCGGCTGATTCCGGTCAACTGAAACACTATAAAACACAATTTTTTTACCAAATATGATCGGGCGCAGAGACTAAATGATGGTTTTAGAGGCGATAAAGTGATTATGAGTGTGTCAGGTATCACCAATAAATCAACGCTATTTAGCTATTTAGCTTTTTGAGTGGCGAGTTTTCAAAAGTTGACTATGCTTAACTTTAATCATTATTAAACTGTATGATCAATGAAGAGTGTAATATATCCAATGATTTACATTATTAGAAATATAATAATAACAAAGGATCTAATATGGAGATTTTGAGAGGAACCGTTATCCACAAGATATTTGTGTTAGGCTTGTCGTCCATTTATATTCAATCCCTTCACAGCTACCTATTAGGTCAAGGTTAGGCTTTATTTTAGAGAGTCTTGCAAAGATGGATCAGCACAAATCATGGTTAAGCTATTTTTTCTTATTGCTTTGCTAGTTTTATCAGTACCTATATCTGAGGCTAATATAATCCAGTTTTAGCTTTTCTCGTTAATAAAAGTGTGTGCCTATCTCCTTGATAAGGACTTAACCGAGTATTTAATCTGTCGGCAGTAACGTATTTTTAAAAAGTATTTTACTGATAGTTAATTAGCCTAAAACAGGAGTTCATTTCGCCAATACATCATCAACGACGTTCATAGGTTGCGCCTGACTTAGTGAGTCAATCGAATTTTTTACCATAGGAAATAGTTATGAATAAGAATCATTTACTGCCCATTGTATTAGCAAGCACCTTTGCCGGTCCGATCTATGCACAAACGACAGAAGTTTCCGCAGCGGAGCTTTCCAACCTCAAAGCGCAAATCTCAGGATTACAAGCCAAGTTGGCCGAGATTGCAGAGCAAGCAAATAAGACAAACTCAGAAGTAGCAGTAAACACTCAAACCTTAACCGTACAGAAAGCCGCTGAGGCTGAGTCTGAAGACGGTATTACCATCGGCGGCGCTATTCGTAGTAATTATAATTACACCTCTTATAGCGAAGGTAATAAAGATCGTGGCGGTGACTTTGACTTTGATATCTTTCGGATAAACGCTCGCGGTGAAATAGGCGACGTGTCCGTTAATGGGGAAATTCGATTCTTCGACTATATGATGGCGATTAAATACGCTTACGTCGGCTACCAGTTTAGTCAGAATTGGGAAGTGCAGGCGGGTATTACTAAGGTTCCTTTTGGTAACAGCCCATATAACTCGCAAAATTACTTCTTCAGTACTAATTACTATCTCGGTTTGGAAGACGATTTTGATTTGGGTGTGGTCTTTAAACGCAGTGTCGCCGATAACTGGCAGTTGGATTTAGCGTTCTTTAAAAACGACGAGCTAGGCGGTATAGATGGTTATGTAGACAATCGTTCTGACCGTTATTCCTACGATATTGTTGGCAGTCGGGCATCAGGCGACGGAATTTATGATGAGCCAGCGCAGCCTTTAGCCGAATACAATACGTTTAGTGGTCGCCTTGCCTATCACTTTGAGCAGGGAGAGCTGTCCACTGAAGTAGGCATATCAGCGCTAAGCGCGGGTATTCACGACGGCGATAAACGCGTTGGCGATTATCAAGCCATGGCACTTCATACCAGTAGCCAATATCAAAATTGGCATTTGCAGTTACAACATAGCCAATACAGCTATGATCTTGATCAGGTCGATCGAATTGCGGTCGGCGCTTATTCTTTTTATGACTCAATCGCCGCTGAGGCGACCTCAACTACAGCGAATTTAGCTTACGACTGGGCTGTGAACTTTGGTCCGGTGACCGCGCTTCAATTTTATAATAACTATGGCATTGTTTACGACAAGTCAGACAACACTGCAGATACTGTTATGAATGTGACTGGGGTGTCGGTCGCAGCGGGCGGATTGTTCACCTATTTTGACTGGGTGCACGCTAAAAATCAGCCCTTTGTAGGTGGCAGTGGAGCAGGTGATAGCAGCGAGTATGAGCAGCGTTTTAATATCAATATCGGCTATTACTTCTAGGATAAATAGTGTCATACGTTTTAAAAAACATACAGTAAGGACAATCTGATGACAGATAATAAGGATCCTATGGTTCCTGATGGTAGGGTCAACCCGATTGATACCGACTATCAGGTAGGCCAAGATAATATTCTAATTAATCTCGGACCTTTTGGTTTAGATATACATAATAAAGTTTTTGCTATCTCAGCACTTATGGTAATTGCTTTTGTTACTCTTACCCTGTTTTTTCAAGAACAAGCCGAGCCCATGTTTAATGGGGTGAAAGGCTGGTTAACCACTAATTTGGACTGGTTTTTTATTAGTGCAGCAAACGTATTTGTGCTGATCTGCTTAGCGCTTGTAGTTTCGCCTTTAGGGCGAGTGCGCTTAGGCGGTACTGAGGCGACTCCGGATTACAGTTATTTAGGCTGGTTTTCGATGTTATTTGCCGCAGGTATGGGCATCGGATTAATGTTCTATGGCGTTTCAGAGCCACTGACACATTTTACGACCTCCTTTGCCGGCACCGCAGGCGAAAGCTCTATGCGCTCTGATTGGGCTCCACTGAGTGGCGCCGCAGGGAATGCGGAGTCAGCAGAACGTTTGGCCATGGCCGCCACTATTTATCACTGGGCACTACATCCCTGGGCGATTTACGCAGTGATGGCATTAGGTTTGGCTTTGTTTTCTTTTAACAAAGGTTTACCCCTGACTATTCGCTCCGTATTTTATCCAATTTTGGGTGAGCGCGTGTGGGGCTGGCCTGGTCATATCATCGATATTTTGGCGGTGTTGGCGACCTTATTTGGTTTGGCTACCTCCTTGGGTTTGGGTGCATCTCAAGCTGCTGCCGGCCTGCACCATCTGTTTGGAATTGCCTTAGGGGAAACGACCCAGATCTTATTAGTGATTGGGATCACCTCTTTAGCGTTGATTTCAGTGGTAAGGGGCTTGGATGGGGGGATCAAAAAATTATCTGAACTCAATATGGTTCTTGCTCTGCTACTATTGTTTTTTGTATTGATCGTGGGTCCAACCCTCGCTATTGCGACAGGCTTCTTTGAAAACATCGTTGCCTATTTTCGTTATTTGCCAGAATTAGCAAATCCCGTGGGCCGCGAGGACAGTAATTTTGCCTCCGGTTGGACTGCATTTTACTGGGCGTGGTGGATATCCTGGAGTCCTTTTGTGGGCATGTTCATCGCTAGAGTGTCTCGTGGTCGCACAGTACGTGAATTTATTATTTCAGTATTGTTGATACCCTCGGTTGCCTGTGTTTTTTGGATGACCGTGTTTGGCGGTACGGCGATAAAACAAGTTGTGGTAGACGGTTTTCAAAAAGTAGTTGAGACTGACTTACCATTGCAGCTGTTTACAATGCTCGAAGCGCTGCCTTTGTCCAGTATCACCTCGTTCATTGCCATTGTGCTGGTGATCGTATTTTTTGTGACCTCATCTGATTCCGGGTCGCTGGTGATTGACGTTATTTCGGCGGGTGGCAAGGTAGAATCGCCAACGCCACAGCGAGTCTTCTGGTGCGTATTTGAAGGTCTGGTTGCGGTATCGCTGATTGTGGGTGGCGGCTTAGTGGCCTTACAGGCGATGGCCATATCTACTGGATTGCCTTTTACCTTGGTGCTGTTGGTAGCCGCATTTTCCACGGTTAAAGGCCTGATGTCAGAGCCTAGATAGTTCGCGAATTGGCGTGCGCTCGTCTTGAAGCCATAATGCTTCGAGGCGAGTTATGCTTGTAAAGTACGGAGCTCAATAATGCAGGCTGACCAATCCGAAGTGTTGGATTTTTTTCGGCGTCACCCACCATTTTCAAACTTACCTGACAAAGTGCTGGGCGACGTAGCCAATAATATTGAAGTCGCTTATTATCGGGCGAAGTCGGATATATTGCCCTTAGGACAAGACAATCATCAGTGGTACGTCATCCGCAGCGGCGCGGTAGAAGTATTTCGCCGAGACGGAAAATTATATAATCGCCTGAAGGCGGGCGAATTTTTTGGCGAACAGAGCTTAATGCTTAATCGCCCAGTTCGTTTCCCTGTCACCGCCCTTGAAGATACCCTGGTGTACCTCATCAGCAAGGAAACTTTTAATTATTTATTCGATAATTTCGAGCATTTTGCAGATTTTGTTGAAGTGGAAGATCAAACCCGTTTACGTCAATCCATGGTCAAGTGGGAAGACGATAATACCTTGCTAACAGCTAAAGTAGCGACTTTAATCACCGCTTTACCGGTCACCGTATTCAGCTCTACTACGGTGCATCAAGCCGCTATTCGCATGACCGAGGAGAATCTATCCTCACTATTAATCATTCGTTCCGAACAAGACCAGATAGAGCATGAAGATCCAGTTATCGGCATTATTACTGACTTAGACATTCGTGAGCACATGGTTGCACAGGGCTTAAGTAGTGATATTCCAGTGGCGGATATTATGACGTCAGAACTGATCTATGTGCAGAGTCATCAGTTTGTGTTTGAAGCGATGATGTTGATGTTAAAACACAATGTACAGCATCTTCCTGTTCTTAAGAAAAAAGTGCCTATCGGCCTTATTAGTCACCTCGATATTTTGCGTTACGAATCGCAAAACAGCTTATTTGTGGTGAAGAGTATTTATAGTGCCCAAAGCGTCGATGAGTTAGCCGTGCTTACTCAGGGAGTACAAGGCTGTTTCACCCGCATGGTGCACCAAGACGCCAACTCGCAAATGATTGGCAGTGCAATGGCTGTGGTGGGGCGTAGTTTCAAACAACGCCTGTGTGAGCTTGGCGAGATGCATTTAGGGCCTCCGCCGGTGCCATATTGTTTTTTAGCCTTAGGCTCAATGGCGCGCGGCGAACAGCTAATAGTGACCGATCAGGATAACGCCCTTATTCTTGATAATAACTTTGATCCCAAGTTACATGACGAATATTTTAGAGGCTTGGCGGCCTTTGTCAGTGACGGTTTGGCGCGTTGTGGTTATAGCTATTGCACAGGAAATATAATGGCGAGCAACATTCAGTGGCGACAACCATTGGCTGTTTGGCAGCAATATTTTAGTCAGTGGATTGAGCAACCTAGCGCAGAGTCATTATTGCACAGCGCAATATTTTTTGACCTAGAGGGTGTATGGGGTCAGACCCACTGGGCAGAACAACTTAATGGTTTTATCCGTCAAAAGGCACAAAAAAATCCGCGATTTTTAGCATGTATGGCGCGTAACGCCTTGCTCAGAACCCCTCCCTTAGGATTTTTCAAAGATTTTGTGATGGAAACAGATGGTCGCCAAACTAATTCTATCAATATGAAGCGTCGCGGCACCGCCCCGATCGCCGATCTTGTTCGCCTCCATGCTTTGGCAGTGGGATCGTCTGCGCGCAACACCTTTGATCGCCTGGAAGATATTATTGAGGCGGGGATACTACCGCCTGGCAGAGGGCTCGATTTACGCGATGCACTAGAATTTATTGCTATGGTCAGAATCCGTGACCAAGCCTTAGATGTCGAGTTAAAACGCGAGCCAGATAACAATATTGAGCCCGAGAATTTATCAGATTTTGAGCGCAAAAATCTTAAAGAAGCCTTTCAAATATTAAGTAGCGCTCAGCGCTTTATGAAGTTCAGATATCAACTGGGCAGGGTAAATTGAGGAGCTTAGATGTTTTATCTTGCCAGAAAACAGTTTGCTGGTCAGGCTCATGCTATG
>JBKEFB010000082.1:0-12862 GCA_046712405.1 Zhongshania sp.
TGGTTGAAGCCGGCGATGAAGTTTTTTTTATAGCCGCAAAAAAGAATATCATGCCGGTAATGAGCGAACTGCGACGACTGGATACGCCTTATAAGCGTCTGGTGATTGCTGGCGGCGGAAATATTGGCGAACGTCTCGCGCGGTCGGTAGAAAATCGTTATCACGTTAAGATTATTGAGCGCAGCTACGAGCGGTGCCGAGCTTTATCTGAGCAGCTATCAAAAGCCATTGTCTTGCATGGCAACGCATCTAACCACGATTTATTGGCACAGGAAAATATTGAAGAAACTGATGTGTTCCTCGCACTCACCAATGATGATGAAGCAAATATAATGTCGTCTTTACTCGCCAAACGAATGGGCGCCAAAAAAGTCATTACACTAATCACCAATCCTGCTTACGTAGATTTGGTCCAGGGTGGTGACATCGACATCGCCATTTCGCCGCAGCAAATCACCATCGGTAGCTTGCTTACTCACGTTCGCCGTGGCGATATTTATAACGTTCACTCTCTTCGTCGGGGCGCAGCCGAGGCCTTAGAAATCATTGCCCACGGCGATAACCGGTCATCCAAAGTAGTGGGGCGCAGATTAGATGAAATAGTGTTGCCCGAGGGGGTCAGCATCGGTGCTCTGGTGCGGGGGGAGGAAGTAATGATTGCCCACAGCCATTTATTAATTGAATCTGAAGACCATTTGATTTTATTCTTGGTCGATAAAAGTAAAATCAAAACAGTCGAGAAACTATTCCAAGTAGGGTTCACTTTTTTCTAATGACAAATAACTTCCCCGCTCTTCGCGGCGATTATTTATGCACCTGAGAATCATCGCCCGAATCATCGGTCTGCTACTGATGATCTTTAGCCTGACGATGGCGGTTCCTGCCATAATCTCGGCTTTGCTGCATGACGGTGCGCTACAAGCTTTTATCACCGCATTTTCTCTAACCTTTGGCAGTGGCCTAGCACTCTGGTTAAGTAATTTAAGACTGCGGGGGGAGCTTAGTATTCGCGACGGCTTTCTTGTGGTATCGCTATTTTGGACGGTGCTGGGCTTATTCGGAGCACTACCATTTTATCTTGCTGACGATCCGGGTTTATCGATTAGTAACGCTGTTTTTGAATCCATATCTGGCCTGACTACCACCGGAGCTACGGTGATTATCGGACTAGACGAATTACCTATTTCTATATTGTTTTACCGTCAGTTTCTGCAGTGGTTAGGTGGCATCGGGATTATAGTTATCGCGGTGGCCATTCTCCCTATATTGGGAATTGGTGGCATGCAGCTTTACCGCGCTGAAACACCTGGACCAGTAAAAGACAATAAGCTCACGCCACGCATTACCGGCACCGCCAAAATACTCTTCCTCATGTACGTATCACTGACCGTGGTGTGCACATTGGCGTACTGGCTGGCTGGCATGAGTTTTTTTGATGCCCTTACGCACTCATTCTCTACCGTTGCGATTGGTGGATTTTCTACTCACGATGACAGTATGGGCTACTTTAAAAGCCCATTGATATTAATGATTTGTAGCGGGTTTATGCTATTTGCGGCGCTGAGCTTTACCATCCACTTTCACGCTTGGCGGTCTCGCTCTATACGCCAATATTTAACTGATGCTGAGACCCGTTTCTTTTTGAGCGTCATTGGAGCTAGCACCCTATCTATCTCTGTGTACCTCTATTTAAGCGGCACTTACGAGCTTCAAGAAAGCTTCATTTACGGTATTTTCCACACCATTTCAATTGCCACTACCTCGGGCTTCGGAGCCGAAGACTTTTCTATTTGGCCAAGCTTTTTACCCGTGGCAATAATTATGCTTTCTTTTCTCGGCGGCTGTGCGGGATCAACCGGCGGCGGTATGAAAGCAGTTCGAGTGATGCTAGTCGCAAAACAAGGTATTCGAGAGATGAAGCAACTCATCCACCCCAATGCCGTTATCCCGTTGAAAATTGGCAGCCATCGTGTAGAAGCCAAGATTGTCAGTGCCGTGTGGAGCTTTGTGGGGGTTTATATGATTTCCTTTATCATCATCACCTTGGCAATGATGGCATGCGGCCTCGACGCACTCAGCGCATTTTCAGCAACCGCTGGCGCCATCAATAATATGGGACCAGGGCTCGGCGAAGTGGCGGCAAGTTATCGCAGCGTGAGTGATCCGGGAAAATGGATACTATGTTACGCGATGTTATTAGGCCGACTGGAAATTTTCACCTTACTCGTGCTGCTAATGCCCTCCTTTTGGCGGCGTTGATCTATGCACTCACACAGCGACAGCCGTGACAAGTGGAACAATCGCCACGGCAACGGTAAGCTTGGCTTAGGTGCCTGCGAGGTGTTACAAAAACATATTCATTTATTGCCAAAGCATGGAACTGCCCTGGACCTGGCTTGTGGTTTGGGTAGAAACGCAATACAACTTGCCTAGCACGGTTTACAGTGTGATGCAGTCGACATCTCAGACGTCGCCATCAATCGCTTACAGAAATATGCCAAAGAAAATAATTTAAATATAAATGCTGTGCTCGCAGATATCGAGCGCGACGGTATTAGCAGCAAAAAATACGACGTCATCGTAGTCAGTTACTTTTTATACCGACCGTTGTTACCTCCAATTAGCCAGGCACTAAAACCCGGTGGCCTACTTTTTTATCAAACCTTTATAAAATCTGTAACAGTAGAAAATAATGCTATTCCTACGAGTGCGGTAAGCGCGAGTTTTTACTTAAAAAAATGAACTTTACGCACAGTTCAAACAATTAAATATACACAAGTATCAAAAAATAAAGTTAGATACAGATATAAATGCCGTGCCCATTGCGATGTTAGTCGCCAGTAAGCCTCTCGACGAAAATACCAAATAAATCTCATAAATGTGGTTATACATATATTTCTAGAATGCTGTGATACTCAAAAACTCCGTCCATGCCATAAGCCACTCTCACCATGATATTTATCGTATCTAAGGCGCTCTCCACAGTATTATACTTCGTATTGGCAACACCTTCCGCTCCCACAGTACCGGTGTTGCAACGTTAACGACGGGATCACCGTCTTACTGCACTTGGCTTTAGCGTACTATTAGCGCGCGTTTTCGACCTTATGGATAAACAGCAACGCTTTCCTATTTAAGCATGGCTGTTTTTTTACTACTTTTAAATAATCAACTCAATGTAAACTTCTCAATGCCCATCACACATCTATGCGGGGTATCAAAGCAAACTAGTCTGACGATCTATCACTGATCAATATATGAGGATACTTTATTTTGAGGAATATTATTTTAGATAAAATTAGATATAAACAACTCTCTAATCCATCAGCTTCTGGAAAATATTTTTATAGCGACCAGCAAACGCCTGCCGCTCTGCGTGCGCGAGAAATCGATAAATAGGTGCTTGAGCAGCCATGTGAATAAATGCTGGCACCGTCTAACGCCGACCTAAAGCCTTACCGTTAATGTTTCTGCCAAGCAATTATTAATGGCGACCTCCTTGAAAAACTTCACCTACGCTTTATCGCCATGGGTCAGATCTACAATATGATCATTATTGCAGAATGCAAATTAAATCTTAAACAACACCGTATTTTAAGCGAGCGATATGGTGCAGTACTTCCTCTACTCATCAACGTTACCGGCAGAGCAGTTTGTTGGCTGAGCCAAACGCTAGGTGGAAATATAAATCAACCAACATACTTAATAATTAAATCGACGGCAGCAGTGCTGACTCATCCTGCCACACTCGAGGAACCACGCACTTAGGTAAGGCCTGAGCGCCTTCTTGGAGCCAAATCGGTGCCGAAAATGCAATAGGTCGGTCACCGTCAAACGCCCGAATAAAGACATACTTTAGCGCTGAGCTCGACACTAGGGCGGTTTCCCAAACGTTGCCGCTACTTTTTGCTACCACCGAATTACCCGGCCCGATCAATTCGAAACGCGGCGCACTCACTGTGGCAGTATTGCTTTCCAAGCTGACCTTAAGGTTTAAGTCACTGCCAATCACGCGCCGCAGACGAGACCCCATCGCCTGCCCATCTATGCGGAAATCTATGCGAATATCATTATAATTTTGAGCTACCGCATAAAAACGACGGGCCAACATAGCCTCACGCAAATCATCTCGACTGCGTGACCGCGAGATAAGTACAGTTTTTGGCAGGTCTGCATCACCCCAGCGTGTATCATGATGATCCTCTGAGCCCACCGGCGCTAAGTACCACCCTTTGTCCAAAGCATAACTTAACCAGCTACCCAAGGGCCCACCACTATCATACTCACTGCCTTTGCCAAAAACCTCAATACCCACAGTGCGGTAGTCTGCTGCTTTAACATAACGGAAATCATTAAAGGTAAACCCAGGATCTCCACCAAAGTTTTCTGCAACGCTTTCTATGGCATCTTCTCGCCCTGGATGATTAAAACTAAGCAATCCGTCTGAGCCACCACCAAACTCAGCGGGATAGCTAAACCACTGCCAGAATCTTGCCATCGTCAGTGCGTAACCAGGTCCGGTTTTAGCATTTATTATATTTCTTGAAAAAAATACATTGGCATGACCAAAATGGTCGGAGGTCCACTCAAACCCACGGAAAGCTGTAAAATGCTCTTCACTTGAGGCCAGTGCTTGCTCTTGTGTTGCCAGCCATTCACGGAATGCATCACTGCGATTATTGTCATCAACGAAGATTAAGCAATCTAAAGTCTGTTCGAGCGCGCAGTCGCCTCGACCTGCTGATAGCGGAACTGCCATATTATCAGAGTGATCAGAGCTCCCCGCAAAATCCAAACCGGCGGCCTTAACACTGGCAAAAACGTCAGCGGGGCGACTTAAGTAGGTGCCGTCGGAATACGCCGTGTGCTCATGCAGCGCGCCAACATAATGTTCAAAACTCCGTTCATCAAAGGCTGGATTACACCGGCCAGCAGAATCCTCTTCGCCGAGCTGCTCTAAAACATAACTTGGGTCGGCGACATTAGCCAATGCGGCTCCACAGGTTTGTGGCCCCGGAGCATCCACACATGCTAAGACTGCAGGACCTGCAATCTTAGTAAAGATACACTCACTGCTACCAGGGTCAGTAGCGCAAGCAGTAAAATCATCTGGATTTAGAACTGATGCTAAAGGCCAAAAGGGACAACCTTGTTGCAGGGGCTGGGACAAACAATTGAACAAATCCGGCTGCGGTTTTACATTTGCTATACCCTGAAAACTGACATCACGAGTCACGGTGTCACGACCATCGCTTACCTCGAGTTTTAATTTAAAAATATAGTTGCTTGTCAGGGTCGGTAAGGTAGCGGTAGCCGTGGCTCTCTCATCGTCGGTAATCGTTAAAATTGCTTGATTCTCCTCAACTAGCTGACGCCATTTATAATATAAGATATTGCCATCTGCGTCTTCAGCCTCAGCTAGCAGCGCAACAGTCTCGCCGCTATATGCAACGCCGGGATCGATATACGCATCTCGTATCTCTGGCGGCTGATTCACTGCCGCGCGGATAAGAACAGAAACTGTATCGCTAGTGCTACCGCCTTTGTCGTCAGTGGCTGTAAGACGAATTTCCATTACTCTATCTACGCTTACATTTGGAATGATAAGTGACGCTTTCAGCGTATTGGAATCTCTAATACTAAGCGCTTCATCAGGTGCTAAAGCCTCCCACAGCAAGCTTATAACCTCGCCATCGCTATCACTTGCGCTACCTTCGAAATCTATTTCAGTATTCGCGTACGCCTCTCTGTCTAAACCGGCATCAACAAGCGGCAAAGCATTAACAAACGTATCGAGCACGTTCACCTCGATATCATCGAAATCTGTAAAACCGCCGCTATCGTACGCAAAAACTCTGAAAACGAGTGGCACAGAAGAATCGATCTGAGGGAGCTTTATCGTCAAAATATCTTGGTCTGCAGCACCAATAATCTCTGCTATCGGGCCAGACTGCTGCTGCCATTCAATAACTCGAATGCTTCGTCCACCCTGAGCGGATGTGATCACTCGCAAAGCGATAGTAGCGGCTTCTTCTGCATTCAGATCACTACCGGCATCAACAACCGGACGCCTGTTCTGGTCGTCGGCAGGATAAACTCCTACCGACTTATTAATTGTTTGAACCTCTTGTCCCGGCAAACTGCGTTCTGCCCGAAAGGACAGTATTGTTGCTTTGCTAATGGTAGGCGCAGTGTAACTAATACTATCTCGGCCTGTTAACACCGCGTCTTGATCGAGCTGGCTATTATCAAACTGCCAATCCCAGCGCCCCGTGTCGCCATTAATACTAGGAACTACACGCAGCGTATTGAGGGTGTTTGAGGCGACCTCAGTGTCTCCTATGATATAAAATACAACAGCCGAATTATCGTTACTGGATTTAGTAATGGATACGCTGCTGCCGCCGCAGGCACTTAGCAGCGTGCTTAACAAAAATATCCATAATAAATGAACGCTAGACTTATTCATGACCGACAGAACCCAAACATTTTCAATATTATCTTATAGCAGGATCATGACAAGAATATTAACAAAGCCGGTTAGGACATATATAAAGATTAAGAGCTTGCATCAATAACTGTATTTATATACAGTTAAATCGCAATTAAAGACCGTTCAATAATCAGACGAGGTGAAACATGGCGGTAGTAGCCAAGTGGATGTGTGACAGGGACAATAGTATGTTCGATAACAAAAAAGATGCTGATGCCTACGACAAAATGTTGGAGTTAGCGGAAGGCTTTAGTGCTTTACTTCAACAACATATTCCCAGTGTCGACGAATCCAAGGCCGAGGAATTTGGAATTTTCTTAGCTAAAAATAAAGACGCGGTAATACAGGCATGCAAGGGCAGGGTAGAGGCATTAGACGAAATCGACTCGCAGCCAGTGGACAACGTTCGCCCTTTATCGGCCCAAGCCAGCTAATTTTGGCTTGAGACCGTGCTACGTCATTATTAACTAGGCGGCACGATTTTTCTTAAGTAAATCGTAGGCTGCCTGAATTTCTTGTGCTTTTTCGGTCGCTATTTTCATCATATCTTCTGGCACTCCTTTGGCAATCAGCTTATCCGGATGATGTTGGCTCATGAGCTTGCGGTAAGCTCTCTTTAACTCAGCATCCGAAGCCGACTCGTCAACACCTATCGCTTGATAGGCTTTCTTTACCGCTGAACCGCTATCGTCGTGTCCGTAGGCACCGCTGCTGTTAAACCCGCGCTGAGCCATGACCATATCTAATAAACGCTGAAAGTCCTTTGCCGACACTCCCAAGTAGCCCGCTACTTGCGTAACAATGTCGCGCTCCGCTGCCGCCATCTCACCATCGGCGAGCGCCATCGCTAGCAACGCCTGCAGTAACATTTGGCGAAGCAGAGCCTGGCTCTTCGCCACCGCCATAAAATCAGCCATTTGTGGCTCAAGCTGGAAGCTGTTTTCGCTGCCTTCTTTAAATCGATCGATTGCGTCTTGGCGACGCGAACCCGTTAAACCCAGTTGGCTAATAATGGCCTCAGTCTGCGCTACCTCAGACTCACAGACACGTCCGTCGGCCTTGGCGATATGACCCATGACTCGAAATACAGTGTCAAAGAATACGCCTTGAATACGCTCGCGCCCGGCACCGTAATTAAAACGCATCGCCTGACCAAGACCGCGATCAAAGAAAGTCCCCACAGCAAAGCCCAACAGTGCGAATAGCGGGCCACCCACCATAAATCCCAATATTGCACCAATAAATTTTGCCATTCTGTCCTGTCTCCTTAATATCTGGGCATAGATAGTAACAAGCCAACCACTACTACGACCAGAAACAAGCGCACCCGCTGTCATATCTGTATAATTCATCTCTTTGTTTATTTAGTGGAGAACACCGTGAGTAAGGCAGACGTGAGCACCTTTCAGGGGCTAATCTTGGCATTGCAACAATACTGGGCCGAACAGGGCTGCGTGCTATTGCAGCCATTAGATATGGAGGTTGGTGCAGGCACCTTCCATCCCGCCACGTTCTTACGTGCTATCGGTCCCGAGACCTGGAATGCGGCTTACGTGCAACCGTGTCGCAGACCGACTGATGGTCGCTATGGCACCAACCCAAATCGTCTGCAGCACTATTATCAATTTCAGGCCATCATGAAGCCCTCCCCCAGTAATATTCAGGATTTATATTTAGATTCGCTGAAAATGCTCGGTATTGACCCCGAAGTACACGACATCCGCTTTGTTGAAGATAACTGGGAATCCCCAACACTGGGCGCCTGGGGCTTGGGTTGGGAAGTTTGGCTGAATGGTATGGAAGTCACCCAGTTCACCTACTTCCAGCAGGTCGGCGGTCTAGAGTGTTTTCCGGTCAGTGGCGAAATCACCTATGGCTTAGAGCGCATCGCCATGTACCTGCAAGGTGTTGACAGTATTTACGATTTAATCTGGACAAAAGGTGCCGGCGGTAATGTCACTTACGGTGACGTTTTTCATCAAAATGAAGTTGAAATGTCGCATTTTAATTTTGAAGAAGCTGACGTTAGCCAGTTGTTTTCCCAGTTCGATCATTGCGAGAAAGAAAGCAAGCGACTAGTGGAAAAAGGTTTGCCACTACCCGCCTACGAAATGGTGATGAAAGCATCTCATGCCTTCAATTTATTGGACGCCCGCCACGCAATTTCTGTTACCGAAAGGCAGCGTTTTATTTTACGCGTTCGGAGCTTATCCCGCGCAGTTGCCCAAGCATACTTCGATGCTCGCGAAGCCTTGGGATTTCCACTGGCACCAGAAAATTTACGCGCCGAATTTGCCGCCGTCAAGGAGAGTAAATAATGACTGCCGATCGTGATTTACTAATAGAAATAGGCACCGAAGAGTTACCACCCAAAGCCCTGCAAACTTTGTCTACCGCATTTACCAAAAGCATTACATCGCAGCTCGCAGCTCAGTCTTTAAACTTTTCTGCGGTGAAAAGTTTTGCCACACCACGACGCCTCGCGATACTGCTATTTAATCTTGCCGAAGCTTCGCCAGATAAAGAATTCGAGATCTGGGGGCCACCGGTTAAAGTAGCCTTTGATGATACAGGTAAGGCAACTAACGCCGCCTTAGCGTTTGCGAAAAAAAATCGCCTTAGTGTTGATAGCCTGAGCCAACATATTGCCAATGACGGCAAGCAAGATAAACTATGCTATCGGAATATTGCCAAAGGTGTTGCGACCGAGGATCTTATTGCGGGCATTATTGATACTGCATTAATTTCACTGCCTATCGCAAAGAGAATGCGTTGGGGCTCATCGCGCACTGAGTTTGTTCGTCCGCTACAATGGATCGCGATTGTGTTTGGCGATGAAGTAATACAAAGAAATATTTTCGAAATTACTTCGTCGAATACTACTCGCGGCCACCGCTCTCACTGCAATCAAGAATTAACTATAACATCGGCAAGTCGTTACGAATCTATTCTAAAAGAACAGGGAAAAATTACTGCCGATTATCAATTGCGTAAAGATAGTATTCGCACCCAAATTACAGCCCTTGGCGAAACTCTCGGTGGCCATACGGTTATTTGCGACGACTTATTAGATGAGGTTAGCTCACTGGTCGAGTGGCCAGTCGCACTTGCCGGTAGCTTTGAGGAGCGCTTCTTAAAAGTTCCTCCTGAAGCATTGATTTCTTCAATGAAAGAACATCAGAAATACTTTCACGTAGTAGATTCTAACGGGAAGCTTATGCCGGTTTTTATTACGGTTTCTAATATTGAGAGTCGTGATCCACAGAAAGTGATAGCTGGTAATGAGCGTGTAATACGGCCAAGACTTAGCGACGCTGCATTTTTCTTTGAAACCGATTGCAAAATTAATTTGGAAGTTCGAAGAGAGCGGCTGCGAGCCATTGTTTTCCAAGATAAGCTCGGTAGCATCTATGACAAAACATGTCGCATTACTGAATTGAGCGTCGATATTGCCAAGCAATTAGACGCCGATCAAGACACCACCAAACGTGCCGCAGCACTGTCTAAAAGCGATCTCGTTACCGATATGGTACTTGAGTTCGATGATATGCAAGGTATTGCAGGCTATTACTACGCTAAAAATGATGGTGAGGACGACGACGTTGCGCTCGCCATGAACGAGCAATATCTGCCGCGCTTTGCTGGCGACAGTTTACCCAATAGCATCACCGGTACCATCCTTGCTTTAGCGGACCGTTTAGACACCATTACCGGTATTTTTGGCATTGGACAAATACCCACAGGGTCAAAAGATCCGTTTGCTTTACGCCGTGCCTCCCTGGGCGTATTACGGATTATTATCGAGAAAAAATTGAAGTTAGACCTCAGCACCCTAGTAGACCTAGCGATTGCGAAGCACGATAAGTTCGCAAGTGATGCCAAACTTAAGGGCACCGTCCTTAGCTACATTATCGACCGCCTGAGAGCGGGCTACGAAGCTCAGGGCATCTCCGCAGAGGTGTTCTTATCCGTTAATGCCAAGCACCTTAGTGAGCCATTAGATATTGATAACCGCATCAAAGCGGTACAAGCCTTCAATCAGCTGCCGGAAGCGGCCGCACTAGCGGCGTCTAATAAACGAGTGTCAAATATTCTCGCAAAGATTACTGACGAAATATCAGACACAGTAGATTATGAACTACTGCAAGAGCCGGCTGAAACCACTCTCGCAAAGCAACTTGCTCTACAAAGAGCTGTGGTGACGCCCTTATTTGCCGCCGCTGACTACGAAGGTGGTTTAAAATCTTTGGCAGCTTTGCAGCCAGCTGTTGACGCCTTCTTCGAGCATGTCATGGTTAACGCCGACGACGACGCACTGCGCCGCAATCGTCAGTCTTTACTTAAACAACTTCAGGGACTTTTCCTAGAAGTCGCAGATATTTCTTTGCTAGTTGTAGGTAAGTAAATTCAACGTGTCTGTGCGAGTATTTAGGTCACAGCGACAATATGTGGATGATCTGTAGTCAATGCCGACGTTTACCGTCAAATAAAAAGAGATCGTTAGATGTCATTTATAAACAATAGCTTTTTAACAATGCGCTCAGGTCTCTTCTTTACTGGCTATACTTTAATAACGGTTTTTATAAGTGTTACTGGGCTGCTATTTACCTCATTTTTGCCGTTTCATATACGCGGTAAATATTTTGTTCTCGGCAATATCGCTATTATTTTTTGGCTCCGTGTTTGCTGTGGTGTTAAAACTGAAATTCGCGGAACACTGCCAAAAAACACACCCTATGTGGCGATGGCAAAACACCAAAGCCAATGGGAGACGTTTTATCTTCAGTGGTTTCTATTCCCGGTAGCAACCGTGGTGAAGCGTGAGCTATTTAAGGTACCATTCTTTGGCTGGGCACTGATGATGTTGAATGCCATTGGTATTGATCGAAGTAATCCTAGGGCCGCCATACGCCAAACAATGGAACAAGGACTATCTAGACTGAAAAATAATTATAGTGTGCTAATATTCCCAGAGGGCACTCGAACGCCTGTCGGCGTCCGGGGTAAATACGCTCGCAGTGGTGCGAATATCGCGATTAAAGCGAATGTCCCCGTGGTGCCCATCGCGCATAACGGGGGCAAATTATGGCCGGCGAAAAAACTTCGAATCTTGCCCGGTACCGTGATTCTCGTTATCGGCGAGCCGATAAACACCCACGGGAGAGAAAGTCGAGAGCTCACCCAAGAGATTGAAGATTGGATAGAGGCTCAATGCGATCATATTCAATAGCGAGCATATCGAAAACTTGAGCGCTATAATGAGCTACATGATCTGATTAATATCTAGACTTTAGGATGACGGCTTGCAACGGAATATGCGCGACGCTAAGCTAAATAATCACCGCGTATCGAATAAGATTGATAGCTAACTACAACGCTGCATACTTGTCATTTAACTTACAGATTATTTGTGTGAATCGCGTAGCGGTCTTCCAAAAGCAATTGCACCGATAGCTTAGGTGAGTTTTCAAAAACCCATTTTTTGTCGTCTAAGGCAATGGGCGAGAATAGACTGTAGGCAAGTACTAGCGCAATATTAGCCACTTTTGTAGCCCCTTGCATCTTGGCTCAGCAGCCACCGGCAGGGTCACTAGAATGCATCTTGAGCAAGAGGTCCGCGAGTCAAGACCCTAAGACCATGACGCTGAGCTGCCATTATCTACGTGTCAATCCACTCATATTTGCTAATCTGATACGTCATCGCTGTGTGTGAACGTAATCAAATTTAATATCCTTCCTTCGATCGCTGAATGACATTCTAAATAATATAGTCACTTATTGGAATAGTATAAATATTCACAGCGAAGCGAGGTGCTGCCGGAGAAATATTATTGTTATTCCTGTGTCAGAATAATGATCTCGTAACATTTAATGATAGCCGTATGCGTTGTTGGGTGGCCAGAAATAATAGCTGGGCTTTCCGATGGCTAATTATTTAGAAACTATCAGCTAAGGGCTGAGCCACACTCATAGCGCAGGTAAAATACGCTGCTTGTGCTCACAACTTATTATTAGGAAATCAAACTATGAATTTAAATTCGCCTCCCTGAGGCAGAATTGAATATTTACGTGCAAGCCAGAGCTATTCATATCTTTTTATTTTATCGTCCAGACTCTCGAACATCTTATCTAAACCGTAATAGCCTTGTAGGCTAAATAGCTATTACGGTCGATTAAGTCAAATCCATTTAAGCTTTATATTCATCGACGCTCAGATTAAATATCTAAGTTGGCAACCTTAAGAGCATTAGTTTCAATAAACTCTCGGCGCGGCTCAACGTGGTCACCCATTAAGGTAGTGAATATTTGATCCGCCGCCACCGCATCTTCAATGGTGACCTTCAACATCCGACGCTCTTCGGGATCCAT
>JBKEFB010000083.1:0-12489 GCA_046712405.1 Zhongshania sp.
CAGTTTGATCCCTGGATATAAAACCGCCGCGCAGTTAGGTATAGCTGTGCTTAACTAGCAGTATTCAGCTTATTATGTTGAAAAAAAGGGGCTTATCGCCCCTTTTTTGTGGGCGCAGGTTTTTCTGATTTACTTGCGCCGCTGTTAATTTGTAAGCAAGTGTCATTTTTTTGTTATCTATCGACATGGCTTCAGGGATTCACTTTGTTGCAAACTACTTCCCTGATGTTTGATGGCTTTAGCCGGCGCATATCAAAGCTAAGGCAGTGTATTCCGGGTTTGAAAATGTGAATAACTAATAATAACTCTCACCACAGCAGGAGAAAAAATATGGATATTAATGGAAAAGTAGCAATTGTCACCGGCGGGGCCTCAGGTCTTGGTGAGGCCACAGTGCGTGCCTATATTGCGAAAGGTGGCAAGATTGCCATTTTTGATATGAACGTCGAGCGTGGTAACGCCATAGTCGCCGAGCTGGGTGAAGACAATGTGAGCTTCCATAACGTCAACGTAGCCGATGAAGTCTCTGTCGGAAGGGCGATTGCCGAAGTCATGACTAAGTTTGGTTCCATCCATATCTGCAATAATTATGCAGGTATTGGCAGTGCGGTTAAGACCTTAAGTAAAAAAGGCGCATTTCCGCTTGATGCGTATAAAAATATTATTAACGTTAATTTGGTGGGCACATTTAACGTAGCTCGTCTCGCGGCTGAGCAGATGGCCAAGAATGAACCCTATGACGGCGCTAATGCCCGCGGCGTTATTATCAATACGGCCTCTGTTGCCGCCTTTGAAGGTCAGGTGGGTCAGGTTGCCTATAGTGCGTCCAAAGGAGGTGTTGTAGCTATGACCTTGCCAATGGCTCGCGACTTGGCGTCATATGGTATTCGTGTCAACACGATTGTCCCCGGCCTGATTCACACCCCGTTGTTTGAATCTATTCCTGAAGCGGCCTACAAATCGCTGGAAAACAGCGTTGTTAACCCACAGCGCTTGGGCCGTCCGGAAGAAATTGCCCATCTGTCAGTGATGATTGCTGAAAATGAGTATATGAATGGTGAATCTATTCGTTTGGATGGCGCTATTCGTATGCAGCCGCGTTAATAAGCTGTTTAGCTTGACTCGAAATACTGCTGAAGCAGGTTTTAAACTGGAGTATTTATGACGTCTTATAATGCCTTGGAATACAGCATTACCGTCAGATATGCCTAAATCGATGAATCATGAAGTGCACAGTGAATTACTGACTGTGCTGCAACAAGCCAATGCCGTGACCGCCATTCGCACCGTCGTATTGGACGCTAAGCAGCAGATCGTAATTACGATGACGTGGTAAAAATAGAAGCGCAGGCACACATGGTATGTATTGATACCATCGAGCTAAAACAAGTAATGTAGGCGTTTTTTGAAAAAAGTTCGCGGGTATTCCTTGATGAATAGACTGAGTTTTTTATTATTCTAATAACGGTATCGAACGTTGAAAATGAGGGTAAACATATGAGTGATGAAGTATTAGTGAGTATTGAAGATGGTGTGATGATTGTCACGATCAACCGACCGAAGGCAAAAAACTCAGTAAACCTCTCGGTTGCGCAGGGCATTGCTGCGGCCATGGATGAACTAGATAGTAATAACGATATTCGCGCTGCCATCTTAACTGGCGCCGATAATACCTTTTGCGCCGGTATGGATTTAAAAGCCTTTGTTACTGGTGAGCTTCCTGTTATTGAAGGCCGAGGTTTTGCCGGCCTGTGTGAAGCAACACCGAAAAAGCCGCTTATTGCGGCGGTAGAAGGTTACGCCTTGGCTGGTGGTTTTGAATTGGCAATCTGCTGTGACTTGATTGTGGTTGCCGACAATGCCAAGTTTGGCATTCCTGAAGCGAAGCGTGGCTTAGCGGCGGCGGCGGGTGGCCTAATGCGTTTGCCGCGTCAAATTCCGTCACGCATAGCAATGGAAATGGCCTTAACTGGCGACTTTATTACCGCTCAGCGTGCCTATGACTTGGGCTTGGTCAACAAGGTAGTTGAAGCCGGGGGTGCACTTGAGGGCGCTAAAGCCTTTGCTCGCAGTATTGTGGCTAACGGCCCTATGGCTGTGATCGCCAGTAAGAAAGTAGTAATTGAGTCGCAAGACTGGCGGCAGAGTGAGATGTTCCCTGAGCAAGCCAAAATTGTGGATGGCGTTTTTGCTAGCCATGACGCTATTGAAGGTGCAACGGCTTTTGCCGAAAAACGCGCGCCAAACTGGAAAGGCTGTTAATCGCCCAGTGGGCTTATAACGAGGAAAAAATAATGACAGAAGCATGGATAATTGATGCATGCCGCACCCCTCGCGGCATTGGCAAGGCAGGCAAGGGTTCGCTCGCCGGTATTCACCCTCAACAATTGGGTGCCGCGGTGTTAAAGGCATTAGCTGAACGCAATAATTTAAACACTGCAGATGTAGATGACATCATCTGGGGGACTAGTTCACAGCGCGGCGAGCAGGGCGGCGATCTTGGCCGCATGGCAGCATTAACGGCTGGTTATGACGTGCGCAGCAGCGCTGTTACCCTAGACCGCTTTTGCGGTTCTGGTATTACCGCGGTGAGCATGGCCGCGGCATCAATTATGTCTGGTATGGAGGATGTTGTTATTGCCGGTGGCGCCGAGATGATGTCTAACTACGGTCATAACGGTAACGATCCTTCAATGTTCCTAGACAATGGAAATATGGTGTTACGTGAAGCTCATCCGCAGCCCCATCAAGGCGTTTGCGGTGATGCGATTGCAACGCTAGAGGGTATTACTCGCGAAGACCTAGACAGGCTTGCATTCACCAGCCAGCAGCGCGCAGCGCATGCCATTGCCAACGGTCACTTTGATAAGAGTTTAGTGCCGGTGTATCACGAAGATGGCAGCTTGGCCTTAGATAAAGAAGAATTCCCGCGTCCGGGCACAACGCTAGAAGCTTTGTCAGCATTAAAGCCGGCTTTTGCTGAGCTGGCTTACTACCCGCTAAATGAAGAGGGCACAACCTACGCCGGTCTGGTCAATAAAGTCTATCCGGACCTTAAAATCAGCCATGTTCACCACGGGGGTAACTCGTCTGGTGTGGTAGATGGTGCGGCGGCAATTTTGCTAACTTCGCCTGAATACGCCAAAGCGCATGGCTTAAAGCCTCGCGCGAAGATTGTTGCAATGGTTAATATGGGTGATTCGCCAACTCTAATGCTAAATGCACCGGTTCCTGCAGCCTTAAAAGCCCTAAAGAAAGCGGGCTTAACAGTGGATGACATTGATTTGTTTGAAATCAATGAAGCCTTCGCTGTTGTTGCTGAGAAGTTTATTCGCGACTTGAAACTAGATCGTGACAAAGTCAACGTCAACGGCGGTGCTATGGCTATGGGTCATCCCATTGGCGCAACAGGCTCAATCTTGATTGGTACCTTGTTGGATGAGCTTGAGCGTCGTGATTTAAAGCGTGGTTTGGTCACTATGTGCGCAGCCGGTGGGATGGCACCAGCGATAATCATCGAGCGTATCTAAGCAACGGCGCCGATACTAATGACATATCACCGGAGTTATTTATGAAAACCCGTATTACCGAGATGCTGGGAATCAAATACCCTATTATTCAAGGCGGCATGCAGTGGGTTGGCCACGCCGAGCTCGCCTCGGCGGTATCCAATGCTGGTGGTTTAGGAATCTTGACCGCATTGACGCAGCCGACACCGGAAGATCTGTATCAAGAAATACTTCGCTGTAAAGAAATGACGGATCTGCCCTTTGGTGTGAATCTCACTATTTTGCCAACCATTAAGCCGGTTCCGTATATGGAATACGCCGAAGCTGCCATTCGTGGTGGGGTTAAAATAATGGAAACTGCTGGCCGCAGTCCGCAGGATTTCATGCCCTTATTTAAAGCCAACGGCGTTTGCGTTATCCACAAATGCACCTCGGTTCGCCATGCCCTCAAGGCGGAGCGAATTGGTTGTGACGCCGTGAGCGTTGACGGCTTTGAGTGCGCCGGCCATCCTGGTGAAGACGACATCACCAATATGATTTTGCTGCCTGCCGCCGCGGCGAAGCTAAGTATCCCAATGATCGCCTCTGGCGGGATTGGTGATGCCCAGGGTCTGGTTGCCGCTCTGGCGCTTGGGGCTGAAGGCATCAATATGGGTACTCGTTTTGTTGCAACCAAAGAAGCGCCGGTTCATGAGAACGTTAAGCAGGCAATGGTTGATGCTGATGAGCGCCAAACTACCCTGATTTTTCGCAGTCTCAATAACACTGCGCGAGTTTTCCGTAATGCCATAGCTGAACAAGTGGTTGAGATTGAAAGTCGCGATGGCAAAACCGATTTTGCTGATATTCAGCCATTGGTGGCAGGCGCTCGCGGTCGAGCAAATGTTTTGGAAGGTGGTGATGTCGACGATGGTATTTGGACGGCCGGTATGGTTATCGGTTTGATAAACGATATACCTAGCTGCCAACTCCTATTGGATAGGATGGTTGTTGAGGCAGAGGCTATTATTAATAAGCGCTTAGTGAGTTTATGTGGCGAAGATTGAGATCTCGGTTTCAATACTGAACTTATAAAGTGTGTTTTCAGGTAAAACAGCTGCCTTTTGGTGGCTGTTTTACTATCTGATGCGCCATTTTTCCTTCTGGAAGTGAAATGGTACAGAATAAACTAAGTTGAATTGTTGTCGCCCATAGCCTTAGCGCCTCAGCTTGACTAAAATGCAGTTCTTTCGGGTAGAAATTACTCTCGGTCTTTCTTGCGCTTGCTGGCGTGGATTGGCATGAGTGACACGCCCAAGGTATTACCTGACGTTTAAGGAGCAGTGGTGGATTCGGTCAAAGTAGGAATATGTGGTTTAGGAACCGTCGGTAGCGGCACATTCACAGTGCTAGCGAGAAATGCGGCAGAAATTTCAGCGCGGGTAGGCGCCGAAATTATTGTGACGCAAGTAGGTAGCCGCCGTGACAACCCCAACTGTAGCGTGGGTAATATTGCTATGGTGCGCGATGTGTTTGAGGTCGCTGACAATCCTGATATTGATATTTTGGTCGAACTGATCGGTGGCACTACGGTGGCAAAAGAGCTGGTTCTGCGCGCGGTTGCTAATGGCAAGCACGTCGTCACCGCGAATAAAGCATTGATTGCCGAACACGGTAATGAGATTTTTGCAGCAGCGGCTGAAAAGGGCGTAACTGTCGCCTTTGAAGCTGCAGTAGCGGGTGGTATTCCGATTATTAAAGCGCTGCGCGAAGGTTTGGCTGGTAATAAAATTCAGTGGTTGGCGGGTATTATTAACGGCACTGGCAACTTTATTCTGTCTGAAATGCGCGAAAAAGGCCGAGATTTTGCAGACGTCTTAGCTGAGGCGCAGGCTCTGGGTTATGCTGAGGCTGATCCAACGTTTGATGTTGAGGGTATTGATGCCGCGCACAAATTGGTGATTCTGGCGTCTTTGGCTTTTGGTATACCGCTGCAATTCGACAAAGTCTTTACGGAGGGTATTAGCCGTATTGTTCAGGAAGATGTGATCTATGCCGAAGAACTCGGTTACCGCATCAAGCATTTGGGTATTGCTCGTGACACTAGCGAAGGCATTGAGCTGCGTGTTCACCCAACCTTAATTCCAGATAAGCGCCTGATTGCGAATGTGAATGGCGTTATGAATGCGGTACTTGTGCAGTCAGATGCGGTTGGTCCTACTTTGTATTATGGTGCTGGCGCTGGCGGCGAGCCGACGGCATCTGCCGTGGTTGCCGATATTATTGATGTTGCGCGCACCTTGAGTGCACAGCAAAGTAATCGCGTCCCTTATTTGTCATTTCATAGTGCCTCCTTGAGTGCGCATCCGATATTGCCAATTGATGCGGTTGAGACTGCGTATTACTTGCGTATGGCCGCGGTTGATAAGCCTGGCGTGCTGTCTAAAGTTGCCCAAATTTTGAGCGACGGCGGAATTAGTATCGAAGCATTGATTCAAAAAGAGCCTGCTGATGGCGCTAGCTTAGTGCCAATGATTATTCTGACTAACCGCACAATTGAAGCCAAATTATCGGCTGCGGTAGCCCAGATCGAAGGCCTAGAAAGTATTGTGGGTGAAGTAACACGTATTCGTGTGGAATCACTAGCAGGATAATAGCCGGTGGGGTAAAAGAAGGGGCATTGCCTCTTCTCTGCTGAATTAGAGAGTTATTACGTTTTACCCATCTTAATTTAACGAATATTGAGAGTTACATTCAGTGAAATATATCAGTACCCGTGGCAAAGCGCCCGCCCTGAACTTTGAAGATGTTTTGCTAACTGGTCTGGCACCGGACGGCGGCTTGTATGTACCTGAAACCCTTCCTGAATACAGCAAAGAACAGATTGCGACGTGGTCGTCGCTGTCTTATACCGATCTGGCTTACCAAATAATCCAGCCCTTTATCGGCGGGTGTATTCCCGATGACGATCTCAAAGCCATTATCGATGATACCTATGTGGACTTTCGCCACCCCGCGATTGCGCCACTAGTGCAACTCGATCGCAATGAGTGGATCCTAGAGTTATTTCAGGGACCGACCTTGGCGTTTAAAGATTTTGCTTTGCAGATGTTGGGTCGCTTGCTGGACTACATCGTAGAGCGCCGTCAGCAGAAAGTGGTGATTATGGGTGCAACCTCTGGCGATACCGGTTCGGCTGCTATTCAGGGTTGTAAGCGTTGCAGCAATATCGATATTTTCATTTTGCACCCTTACCAGCGGGTGTCAGAAGTGCAGCGTCGTCAGATGACCACTGTCGTGGGCGATAATATCCATAATATTGCTTTGCGCGGTAATTTTGATCACTGCCAAGCGATGGTCAAAGCCAGTTTTGCCGACCAAAGCTTTTTGCCTGAGGGTCAGCAGTTGGTGGCGGTTAACTCCATCAACTGGGCGCGAATTATGGCTCAGATTGTTTACTATTTTTACGCCGCTTATGCGGTGGGTGCGCCAGATCGCTCGGTGAGTTTTTCGGTGCCCACTGGTAACTTTGGCGATATTTATGCCGGTTATCTAGCTAAGCGTATGGGTTTGCCTATCGAGCAGCTAGTTGTAGCCACTAACCAAAACGACATTCTACATCGCTTTATTAGTGGTAATAAATTTGAGAAATACGAGTTACTGCACACTTTGTCTCCTAGTATGGATATTGTCATGTCTAGTAATTTTGAGCGCATGTTGTTTGATTGCTACGACCGCGACGGCGCTGCTATTGCAGATCTAATGCAGCGTATGAATACTGAAACTGTGTCTATCCCAGATAGCGCCTTTGCTAAAGTTCGCGGCTTGTTCGACAGCTATGGTGTCGATGATGCGTCGACCATGGAGACGATTGCTTCGGTATATGAGGCTAGCGAATATCTGCTAGATCCGCATTCAGCGATTGGGGTGAAGGCGGCGCGTGAATGCCGTCGCAATAACGAAACGCCGATGATTACCTTGGCAACCGCGCATCCAGCTAAATTTCCGGAAGCGGTAATGAAAGCGGGCTACCCGCATGCGCCGGCACTGCCGCACCATATGAGCGATTTGTTTGACTTGGAAGAACGCTATGAAGTTGTCGATAATAAGATTGAGGATGTTCACGCGTTTATCGCTGCCAATATCGGCGCCTAGTCAGTGGCCGATTTTCCTGAAATTATTCTTCGTTCTCCCGCCGTCACAGATTTTTCTGCGACGGTTCCAGTCTTGCTGCAAAAGCTTTACGGCGCGCGCGGTGTGCTTCGTGATAGCGATATCGAAACCGGTTTAGAGCAACTTCCCAAACCTGACATGAAAGGCATGGCAGCGGCATGCATATTATTAGCCGATGCTATTCAAGATCACAAACGACTATTAATTGTCGGTGACTTTGATTGCGATGGCGCTACCAGTACTACTGTGGGCCTGCTGGGCTTGCGCGCCTTGGGCGCGGTGCATGTGGATTATTTAGTGCCCAATCGTTTTGAGTATGGTTACGGGCTGACACCTGAAATTGTTGCTGTTGCCGCTGAGCGTCAACCGGACTTGATTATCACCGTCGACAATGGCATCTCCAGCATTGAGGGGGTAGCCGCAGCGGCCACGCTGGGTATTCCGGTGTTGGTGACAGATCACCATTTGCCGGGCGATGCACTGCCTGCCGCCGTAGCCATTGTAAATCCGAATCAACATGGCTGCCCGTTTCCCGTAAAGTCGCTGGCGGGTGTCGGGGTGATGTTTTATGTTTTATTGGCGCTGCGTAGCGAATTGCGCCAACGCGCGTGGTTTTCAGTGGCGCGTCTAGAACCAAATTTAGCCGAGTTGTTGGATCTGGTTGCCCTCGGCACTGTAGCTGATGTGGTGCCGCTAGAACAGACAAACCGGGTATTAGTGACGCAAGGTTTACGGCGGATTCGTGCCGGTCGCTGTCGCCCCGGTATTCGGGCTTTACTCCGTATTGCCGGCAAAGAAGTGAGCCGTTTAGTGGCAGCGGATATGGGTTTTGCCCTCGGTCCACGTCTAAATGCTGCGGGTCGCCTGGATGATATTAGCCTTGGTATTCGGTGTTTATTGACAGATGACGAGGACGTGGCGCTTAGTTTGGCAGCGGAGCTCGATGACTTAAATCGTGAGCGCCGCTCCATAGAACAAAGTATGCAAGATGACGCCATGAGGGTGTTGGCGCATCTGCAGCTTGATGCCAGTAATATTCCCAACGGTATTTGTTTATACGATCCTACGTGGCATCAGGGCGTAGTCGGGATTTTGGCTTCGCGGATTAAAGATCGCTATCACCGACCGGTCATTGCCTTTGCTGATGCCGATGACCACGAGATGAAAGGGTCGGCAAGATCGATACCGGGCTTACACCTTCGCGATGCTTTAGATCTCTTGGCCAAGCGCAACCCCGGGTTACTCAATAAATTTGGCGGCCACGCCATGGCAGCGGGCCTGAGTTTGGCCAAGGCTGACTATCCACGATTTGAGGCCGCTTTTGATGCAATTGTAGCGGAGTTAACGAGCGAGGAGCAGCTGACTGCGGCGGTCTACAGCGACGGCGAGCTTCAGCCGCAAGATTTTTCTATCGAGCACGCAGAGTTGTTGCGCAGCGCGGGACCTTGGGGACAAAATTTCCCCGAACCTAAATTTCACGGCCGCTTTCGCCTTGTACAGCAGCGTATCGTAGGTCAGCGCCATTTAAAAATGGTGTTAGCGCCGCTCTGTGATAGCGGCAGCTTCAGTGAGCAAATCATTGATGCTATCGCTTTTAATATTGATACCGCGTTATGGCCAAATCAACAGGTTAATCAGGTTGAAGTGGTATATAAACTCGATAGCAACTTATTCAGAGAGCGTTTATCGGTCCAATTATTTGTTGATCACCTCCGGGCAGTGGTCGATTGATCCAATGTTTTATGCGGTATATTCCAGCAACAGCATTGTTAATCGGTAGAGCACAGCCAATTGCTGACTAGGCTTTGCTCAGTGCCCATCATCAGGTAAAATGCCGGCCTTTTCCACGTCTTACCGGATGTTGCTCAATGTTAGAAGTTAATGCCATACGCCAGTCTCTAAAAAGCATGGGTGAAAGAACCGACGTGCTTCGGGGGTATCTTTGACTACGCCAACAAGAAAGAGCGTTTAACCGAAGTTGAGCTGGAGCTGGGCGATCCCAAAGCCTGGGATGACCCAAAACGCGCTCAAGAGTTGGGCCGCGAGCGAGCCTCATTAGAGACAGTTGTTGCGACTATAGAAGAGTTGGAAAGTGGCGTCGCGGATTGCAGTGAACTGCTTGATATGGCAGTTGAAGAGGGTGACGACGACACTGTTAGCGCGATGCTAGTTGATGTTGATCGGCTTGAGTGCTCGCTTGCAAGCTTAGAATTTCGTCGCATGTTTTCTGGTGAGATGGATTTCAATAATTGCTATCTTGATATTCAATCCGGTTCGGGTGGCACCGAGGCTCAAGACTGGGCCAATATGGTTTTGCGGATGTACTTGCGCTGGTGTGAAAGCCGGGGCTTTAAAGCCGATTTAGTTGAGCTGTCTGACGGGGAAGTAGCCGGTATTAAAAGTGCCACTATTCACGTCCAAGGCGAGTATGCCTTTGGTTGGTTACGCACCGAAACTGGTGTTCATCGCCTGGTACGGAAGTCGCCATTCGATTCCGGCAGTCGACGTCATACCTCTTTTTGTTCGGTATTTATCTCGCCTGAAATAGATGACGATATCGAAATTGATATTAACCCCTCAGATGTGCGTACCGATACTTATCGTGCCAGCGGCGCTGGGGGGCAGCATATCAACAAGACTGATTCGGCAGTGCGTTTGACGCATATTCCCACTAATATTGTGGTGCAGTGTCAGAATCAGCGCTCGCAGCATCAGAACCGGGATAGTGCGTGGAAAATGCTTAAAGCAAAACTCTACGAATTAGAAATGCAAAAGCGCAACAGCGCTGCGCAGGAGCTGGAAGATAGCAAGTCAGATATCGGCTGGGGCAGTCAAATTCGCTCTTACGTTTTAGATGATCAACGAATAAAAGACTTGCGGACCAATGTGCAGACCAGTAACTGCGGCGCGGTTCTAGACGGCGACTTAGATCTGTTTATGGAAGCGAGCTTGAAGAGCGGTTTGTGAACTAGTTTGTATCACAAACCCCAAAATATATTTTCATTAAACGCCTAACGCTACTTTAAATGCGTTTGACCCAAGGGAAGTACCATGTCAGAACAGCACAACGAAGCTGAACACGTTCAGGAAGAGAATCGCCTTATAGCTGAGCGTCGCGCCAAATTATCGGCGATTCGCAAGACACGTAATGCCTTCCCAAATCATTTTCGTCGTGAAGACTATGCCGACCGCCTGCAGGCTGAGCTGGGAGAGAAGGGCAAGGAAGAGTTAGAGATTTTAGATCGCCAGGCCAGTATTGCTGGTCGCATTATGGCCAAGCGTGGACCGTTCATGGTGCTGCAAGATATGTCTGGACGCATCCAGGTCTATGTTGATAAAAAACAGTTCCCCGAAGAACTTAGTAGCGAGATTAAGACCTGGGACATCGGCGATATTATTTCTGCTACTGGTCCAGTGCATAAGTCTGGCAAGGGCGATCTTTACGTTTATATGAAAGAGACGTCGCTGCTGACTAAATCTTTACGGCCGTTGCCGGACAAGTTTCATGGCCTTCAAGACCAAGAGATTCGTTATCGTCAACGATATGTTGATCTAATCATGAATGAATCATCGCGTCGTACTTTTGCGATTCGCTCAAAAATGATCAGTTCGATCCGCAACTTTTTGCATCAGCGTGATTTTGTTGAAGTGGAAACACCGATGATGCAAGTGATCCCCGGCGGCGCGAGCGCGCGTCCGTTTGTGACGCATCACAATGCCTTGAGCATGGATATGTATTTGCGTATTGCGCCAGAACTCTACCTGAAGCGTTTGGTTGTCGGTGGGATTGAGCGGGTATTTGAAATTAACCGAAATTTCCGCAACGAAGGTCTTTCAACTCGGCATAATCCGGAATTCACCATGATCGAATTCTATCAGGCATATGCAGACTACAAAGACATGATGGATTTGACCGAGGCGATGTTGCGCAATACTGCGCAGGAAGTATTAGGTACCACAACTATTAGCTATCAGGGCAGCGAATACGATTTGGCGCAACCATTTACTCGCCTTTCGGTGTTCGATTCTGTGCTCCAGTACAACGCTGATATTAGCGCAGTGCAATTGGCGGATATGGCGCAGGCAAGCGCCATTGCTAAAAATTTGGGCGTCGATGTTAAAGACAGCTGGGGCTTAGGTAAGATTCAGATCGAAATTTTTGAGGAGACGGTTGAGCACAAATTGGATCAGCCGACCTTTATTACCGAATATCCAACAGAAGTGTCGCCGTTGGCGCGCCGTAATGATGACAATCCTTTTGTTACTGATCGCTTCGAGTTTTTCGTTGGTGGCAGAGAATTGGCAAACGGCTTCTCCGAGTTAAACGACTCTGAAGATCAGGCTGAGCGTTTTATGGCGCAGGTTTCTGAGAAAGACAGTGGTGACGACGAAGCCATGCATTATGACGCCGACTATATTGCGGCTCTAGAATACGGCTTGCCGCCAACAGCGGGTGAGGGTATTGGTATCGACAGATTGGTTATGTTGTTCACCGATGCGCCCTCGATTCGCGACGTGCTATTATTTCCTCATATGCGGCCGGAGTAGCTTGTGTATCGCTGTTCAGGTGTCCAGAGTGGCGCCTGAGTTTGCTATCCTTGGATTCTATTTCACGCCTTATATTTTGATATAAACCCAGCTTAGACAGTCACTTGTGCAACTATGCTATAGTGTTTTTACGCGATTTAGTATTGGGGATTTATACGATGAGTATCGAAAACGTCGATTTATTTGACGGTCTGATGCCGGAAGAAATTCAGATTTTACGCGAAACCAGTGTGGTGCGTGAATTTGCCAAAAATACTGTTTTGATCCACGAAGGTGATGT
>JBKEFB010000084.1:0-12354 GCA_046712405.1 Zhongshania sp.
CGCTGGCAAATCTTGCGCCCCGACTGCGAACTCCTTACCGCCATCGACGATGATACCGCCGCCATCGCGCTGCATCTCGACGGCACCGTTGCCCAAGCTATACTTAATTTATTAAATAATGCCGCCGATGTCAGTCTGAATAAGATAAAACTGCAACTTCACCACACGAATAGTGAACTGATATTTGCTATTAAGGATCGCGGCCCAGGCATTAACCCCAAACAAGCGGCCATGCTGACCAAGGCCTTTGTAAGCACCAAAGGTAAGGGGCGAGGTTTAGGTTTATTTCTCAGCAATGCTACCGCGAATCGCTACGGTGGCACCTTGAGCTGGCAGCAACGGGAAGGCGGCGGCAGTCGCGTAGAGCTACGGCTGCCGCTAGATAAAATACAGAGGTCGGCATGAGCCAAAGCGGAGAAAAGTTTTTATTAATTGACGATGACATCACCTTTGGTGCCACCCTGAGCCGATCACTGGAACGTCGAGGATATGTGGTTGCTGTCGCGCATAGCGTAGATGAAGCACTGTTGCGCTGCGACGAGTTCACGCCCGATAAGGCCGTGATCGATTTAAAGTTGGAAACACGCTCGGGGCTTAGTCTTATTCCTTTGTTGCGCCAGCGTTTCCCGCAGCTGCGCATGATTGTTCTCACTGGTTATTCCAGCATTGCCACCACGGTAGACGCCATTAAAATGGGCGCCGAAAATTATTTACAAAAACCCGCAGGAACGCGGGAAATTCTCTCGGCTTTTGATGGCAATACCATTAATAGCGATGCCCCCATCAACATCCTTAGCCCCCCTTCTCTGGATCGCATAGAGTGGGAGCATATCCAGCGGATACTGAGCGAGAACGCCGGCAATATTTCTGAAACCGCCCGTCAACTAGGTATGCATCGACGTACCTTGCAACGCAAATTGCAAAAACGCCCAGTTAAGTCATAAAGCACTATAAATAGACTTCTTCAGACCAAAAAAAACCGCACTGCAAAACAGCGCGGTTTTTATATGATAAAAATATAAACCTACTGAGTTAGGCCCGGGTCAATCTGAATAACTCGAACATTCCCCGTTTTCGCATTCGCGACCGCTAGATAGGCACTGCTATTCAGGAAGAACGCCGTAATACCATCTGCGCCGTACTCACCAACATCCGCCACTTCCTTACGCTTATTGACGTACTGAACAAACTGCACACCCAGCGGCGAGGTAATATCGTACACCGCAATACCACCAGTACGCTCAAGACTTACAAAGGCGTATATACGGTTTAGGCTAGACAACAAAGCAAGACTTTTGGGCTTAGCGCCACTTTCATCACTGCCCTGATCGCCGTCATTAAAACCACTGGCAGCGATGGCTTGGGTGACTTTAGCTAGATCGGATCCAGAGTCATACATCAATTTCCCGTCTTCATTCCATATGGAGAATGAACGTGCACCAAAGGCAGAAATCTGGTCGATGTAGCCATCGTTATCGGTATCGCCGGCTTTAGTGCTAACAATTAAGCGGCCTAACTTATCGCTATCTTGTGCCGCCATAAAACTTGGATTCGCAGTATCAATACTGGGCTTACCGCCAACACCATCGAGCTCCTGCGCTCGCACCGCTTCAGTAAATGCGGAATTCGCTCTTACCTTACCTTCATTCGCGGTCACAAAATAATTCTTATTGCCAAAGCGGTAAGCGGAAATGCCATCTGGCTGATACAAGCCGTAAACGCCACCCCATGTACGAATGTCGATGTTGTCATTATCATTTACATCTAGCTCATTGCCGGCAATACCAAAGTCTTTGCTTCCAAGGGCAACGATGCGGTCGATACTAAGACTCGCTAAGTCGATAACCGCCACTGCGTTATTTTCTTGCAGGGTCACAAATAGCTTTCTGTTATCCAGTGACACCGCTATATGCTCTGGCTCTAAATCTTGGGCAACCGACGGGTCATTTGCACCGAAAATCCGCACCCCAGCGTCTAATGCTTCACTACCACCGACATTAAAATCTTCAAACCCGATAGTGGTGATCGTTGGCACGTCAACACCGTCTGAAATATCTATCACGGTGACAGAACCAACAGGGTCAACGCTGTAGTCGTCACTAGGAACGCCCTCATTGGCTACCAAAATACGATGGGACAAAAGCCCAAACACTAGCATTTTAGGTGTTGCACCGACGTCGTAGGTGCTGACCAAACTCAGATCTTCAAGGGCGTATAGCGCAACAATACCGTTGACTTGAGGATTAGCATTATCAATCGCCACCGCGACATAATTGTTGCCAACCGTCACCCATCTAGGCGCGCCAATATCAATGCCCGCAGCAGTCGCTGCGCCCGTTAGGTTTAGCTGACTAGGGCTAGTAGGCGGTGTGAGCGGGGTCGAAATATCCCAAACATCTACCACGTTGGCCTGATTATTAACCACGAACATCTGACCGTTAGTGCTGTCGGTAGCCACTGAGATGGCCGCATTGGTGCTGGCATCGTCACGCGCATACGACGCAGAATTTACATAATCAAGCGATGGCGCTACTGGCGCTGCAGCTTGCACCACAAACGCGCCGATAGGCACAACGGCAGCAATACTTGCATCACCATAAATGCCGTACTGGTTATCATTGAGTAGCACTGCGAAGTTAGTATCCAGCAAAGCCATCGCTTCAATGTTTTCAGCTAATGGATCGATAGTGCTAGGCAGTGGCATAGTAAGTGAATCGAAGCCTAACTGCTTAGTGGCAAACTTGATGTCAGCCGGGCTTTCCTGTTGCTCCAAGCTCGGCACAGTATCGACTAAATCGAAATTGGTACCGAGAATATTGGTGGCATTAGCAAGGTTAATTCGGAAGTACTTGCTAATGGTTTTCGCCTGCTCGACAACGACCAGGTAATCTTCAGCGAGGGCAACGGCTTCATTAATCGTTACAACACTCTGGTCGAGAAAATCTCCGTTGCCGTCGAGATCACCAGTATTAGTGGATTTGATTCCGAAATTTGACGCAGGGTCGAGACGGTACAAATATTCGCCGACCATCGCGCTTGGTGTGCCGTCGCTATTAAGCTCAATTTTACCAATACGCACTATCCGAGAGCTGTCGGCGCTCACATTGTCAGGATTCGCCAGCGGGCTCTGCATAATAAAATACAAATACACATTATCTGGAGTCACCGCCAGGGCTTCAATACCACGCCTCGTCTTACGACGGGAAAAAATACCCGGTAGGATGCTGTCACTAACCACGTAATCTGCGCCGCCGAGGTCATTGGCCTCACCCGCTGGAACTTGTCGCTGCAAAACTCGACCACCTTCATCGACAAGCAGCAAACTTGGACCATTTTCCTCGGCAATCCAATATTTGCCATTGTCGAGTTTGACCAACGCCTCTGGATCAATACCATTTGGCGATGCCGGTAACTCAGCGCTGTCAGGCCCAAAGGCTTTTTCATTGTTTGAATTACTAAACGGATTTGGCAAACCGTTTAGAGCGACTCCGTTGCTATCACCCTTTAAGATGATGACTTCCGTTTGCTCCAATTTCAATTCAGTACCGACACCACCGAGCTGCCACTTAACAATCTTCGGGGTATAGGTCGGTATCGCAAAAATCGAACCGCTATTGCCGTCGCAGAAATTGTCCACCTCAATGGCTTTTTGGCTATCAGCACAGTCAATGGTCGGGCCGCGATCACTAATGGTGTAAAACACATCATTCGATTCACCGATGGGGCGAAATGCGCCGCTGCCAAAGTTCTCAGTGAGATTTAGCGTTGAACCGCCAGTAAACGACACCGCCGCCAAACTTTCAGTGATAGTAAACTGCCTAGAATTAGGCTCAGTACCCGAGAATCCCGGCGAGTTATTATTGCTACCACCGCAGGCCGCAAGCGTTGCGATACCTATGGCGAGCGACAGCATCTTAATGCTGCGCGTGGAAGTCTGCGGTTCAAAAAAAGTCATCAATAGCGTCCCATTTTGCAAATACAGTCAGCACAAACGTGCGCCGGAGCTTAAGCATAGTGGCCAGACAATCCGGCCGTCATTGCGTCTTTATAATTAAAACAAAAAGACGCAACCGCGCGCCTTTTTTTACTTGCCACTAAGACAACTGAGAGCGGCCCTTATTTGCCGCAATGCGCAAACGTAAGGCATTAAGTTTTATAAAGCCTTCTGCGTCTTTTTGGTTATATGCGCCAGCATCATCTTCAAAGGTCGCAATCGCTTCATCGAACAAGGAATTATCTGACTTGCGACCCACTACGACCACATTGCCCTTATAGAGTTTCAGGCGAACGATCCCGTTCACGAAATCCTGCGACTCATCAATAGCAGCCTGAAGCATACGACGCTCGGGGCTGAACCAATAGCCGTTATAGATCAATTTGGCATAGCGAGGCATCAGCTCATCTTTTAAATGCGCCGCTTCTCTATCTAAAGTAATCGACTCGATTGCTCGGTGAGCGCGCAGCATAATGGTGCCACCCGGGGTTTCATAGCAACCCCGTGATTTCATTCCCACATAGCGGTTTTCAACGAGATCTAGACGACCGATACCATTGTCCCCACCCATTTTATTCAGGGTTTCCAGCATAGTAGCAGGGCTCAATGCCTCGCCATTTAATGTCACTGGATCGCCTTTTTGATAACCAATTTCAATATAGGTCGGTGTATCTGGTGCCGCTTCAGGGCTGACGCTCCAACGCCACATATCTTCTTCAGGCTCCCAGAATGGATCTTCTAGGTTGCCGCCTTCGTATGAAATATGCAGTAAATTAGCATCCATTGAATAAGGCGACTTTTTGGTTTTACCGGCAAAATCCACCGGAATATCGCGTTCTGCACAATACGCCATCAGCGTTTCACGTGAGGTTAGATCCCACTCGCGCCAAGGCGCAATCACTTTAATACCGGGTTTCAAGGAGTATGCGGCCAGCTCAAAACGGACCTGATCATTACCTTTACCCGTCGCACCGTGAGAAATCGCATCAGCACCGGTCTCGTTGGCAATCTCAATCAGTCGCTTGGCAATCAGCGGCCGAGCAATAGAGGTGCCCAGCAAATACTCGCCCTCATAAATCGCATTGGCGCGAAACATGGGGTAGACAAAATCACGGACATATTCTTCGCGAAGGTCGTCAATATAGATTTCTTGCACACCAAGTGCTTTGGCTTTGGCGCGGGCGGGTTCAACTTCCTCACCTTGACCTATATCGGCGGTAAACGTTACCACCTCACACTTATAGGTATCTTGCAGCCACCTGACAATAACCGAGGTATCGAGGCCACCTGAATAGGCCAACACAACCTTGTTGATATCCGACATTACACACTCCGCTGAAGCCCCGCATAACGCCATGCCTGCGGGATGAAAAAAGAGCGCCATTTTACCGGTCTTTGCGCCGCCGCGCCATGCCGCTTTAAAAGACCTGCATTTTCGGCTAAGCCGACCGAGGCAAGATTTTGCTGTGCGGCAAATCCATCACAGCGCTAACGCCTGATCAGCGCCCAACACACAGCGTTTTCCAGAGCTACGCCCTATTCCCATACATGACAGCCGCGAAAAATATCGTCTTTGCGCTGCACATGGTAAATATAGCCAAGCCAGATATCGATTTAATGGTGCGCAATATCCTCGAGGACACTCAACTGCCCGACAGGATCAATTACTACCCGGACGAACTCTCCTGGGGATTCCGGCGCGTTTACCCTGCGGCCTGAAAAGATTCGCTTGGTCGCCCAATTGGATGATGCCGCCGGAGAAGCCCTGTTCATTGGCAGCGTAAATTCTATGCTGTCTTTAGGCGACGTCACGGCTTATAGCATTGAACCGGCCAAGGGAGTTTTAATTGAAGCTATTCTCAGCAAGGAAGCATCCGGCTGCACGCGATCTTGGAGTCAACTTTATGTTGCCAAACTAAAGCGCGATGCTGGCGCTAGGCAATATGATTATGCCAAAGAAAGCTCGTGATCTATCGCTGGCGCTAAAATTCATCAACTTTGTGAAGTGCCAGAAAATGCAGCCGAGTTAAGTAATATCATCAGCACTGGCTAGCCAAATGCCGCTGCCACATTTTTTAACCACCCTGATTTTTGAAAATCTCAGCAATCTTCCCCGGCAACAAAGTCCTGAAAAGAATGGAAACTGTCGCTCGGTGTAACCTCAAACAACGCCAGCTCCTTAGTAAATTGTGGACCGAGATCAACGCTCCCCAAGCAGAGCAAGTCGGCGGCTTTGCATAATTTTCGACATGCTCTATTCTTAAAATGGGCCTACCATTCGGTGCGCCTTTTTTGAACGTATTCCCAGCAACGTCGTCTTTGAAAGGAGTTTATGATGAAACATCTACTCGGCCGACTGGCCGCATGCGGTTTTTTGCTCGCTTTAATACTTTTAAGTCCTCTTATCAATATCGCTTACGCTCTGGATATCAACAGCGCCACAGCAGAAGAGCTACAAACATTAAAAGGAATTGGTCCCAAACGCGCGGCAGCCATTATTCGCTATCGCGAAGAAAATGGACCAATTCGCTCCGACCAAGATCTATTGAGCGTTCCGGGCGCGGGCGTAAGCATCATTAAGACCAATGGCGAAGAATTAACATTCACTAGTAATAAACCAGCAACACCACCTAAATAATCTAAGGAGTCGGTTATAAACACCGGCCATGCCCGAGCGGCAGGTGTTTATACCCCCCTCAAATTCCTGTAGCATTCCTTACAAGATCCCACGCCTCCAAAGCCGACCACAATAGGTAGCTCGGCGGACGCTAGCATTAAGGCCCAGCATGCAAACCTTAGAAATAACCCGCCCCGACGACTGGCATATTCACTTGCGAGACGGCGAGGTATTAGTTCACACCGTTGCAGACGCTAGTCGCTATTTTGGCCGCATCATTGTTATGCCAAATTTAACGCCACCCGTGCGCAACCTTGCCGAAGCGACGGCTTATAAGCATCGGATTGAACATGCGCTGCCCGCTACCGGTCATAAGCTGCAGCCTTTGATGGTGATTTATCTCACCGACAACACCAGCCCCGAGGACATTGCCGCCGCCGCCGCATCCGACGTGGTATTTGCTGCAAAACTTTATCCAGCTGGCGCCACTACCAATTCAGATTCGGGTGTGACGAATATTGAAAATCTCTATCCAATATTTGAATGCATGGAAAAACACGGCTTACCGCTGTTAGTCCACGGCGAAGTCACCGATAATGATGTCGATATTTTCGATCGTGAAGCACACTTTATTGACCGCTATTTACGTCAAATCGTCGAGCGCTTTACCGCCCTTAAATTGGTGCTAGAACATATCACCACATCCGATTCAGTGCAGTTTGTGCAAGAATCTGGCGGTAATGTCGCGGCCACGATCACCGCTCACCATCTACTATACAATCGCAACCATATGCTGGCGGGCGGTATTCGACCTCACTATTACTGCCTTCCTATACTCAAACGTAATACTCACCAGCAGGCGCTTATTGCCGCGGCAACCTCGGGAAACCCTAAATTCTTTTTAGGTACCGACTCGGCGCCGCACGCTCGTGATAAAAAAGAAACTAGCTGCGGCTGTGCCGGCTGCTACACCGCCTACGCGGCAATGGAGCTATACGCCGAGGCATTTGAAACAGCAGGAAAGCTGGAAAAATTAGAGGCGTTTGCAAGTTTTTACGGGGCCGATTTTTATGGTCTGCCACGCAATAGCGATACCATTATTTTGCAAAGAAACAGCTGGACCGCGCCGGAGCATCTTCCGCTCGGCAGCGATACCATTTTTCCGTTGCGTGGCGGTGAACAACTGCACTGGCAACTAGCCTGAGATGAATATGGAATTCAACGATGAAAAATCGATGATGGCACAACGCTTTCGTGGCTTCCTACCGGTGGTCATTGACGTTGAAACCGGCGGTTTCAACAGCCAAACCGATGCAGTACTTGAAATTGCGGCTACGTTTTTACGCATGGACGACTCCGGCCAACTAGAGCCCGATGAAACCCTTAGTTACAATGTAGAACCATTCGAAGGCGCAAATTTAGAGCCCGCCGCTCTTGAATTTACCGGTATTGATCCCCATAACCCATTAAGGTTGGCGCAGAAAGAAGTGACAGTGATGGGCGAATTGATGAAGCGAATTCGCCAACAGGTAAAAGCTAGTGGGTGCACCAGGGCGGTGCTGGTGGGGCACAACGCGCATTTTGATCTCGGCTTTGTATTAGCCGCTGTCGAGCGCAGCAACATCAAACGCAACCCTTTCCACCCTTTTTCGGTTATGGACACTGCCAGCCTTTCGGGACTTGTTTACGGCCATACCGTATTGGCCAGAGCATGCCAGTTAGCCGAGATAGACTTCGATAACGACGAAGCTCACAGCGCTGCCTACGACGCCTTTAAAACTGCCGAATTGTTCTGCCAGATCGTCAACCGCTGGCAGCAATTAGGTGGCTGGCGATGGTCCTGAGGTGACCAAGTTACACGACTCAACCCGGAAAAAGCGGTGAAACATAACGTGTATCAGCCTCAACTGTTAACGATATTACAAGCCAAAACCATACTCAGGAGAGAATCAAATGGCGTTTGAATTACCAGCACTACCCTATGCAAAAGACGCATTAGCACCACACATCTCTGCCGAAACCCTTGACTTTCACCACGGCAAACACCACAACGCGTACTTAACTAAGCTGAATGAATTGGTACCAGGCAGCGAATTTGAAGGCAAGTCACTAGAAGAAATCATTAAAACTTCCAGCGGAGTGTTGTTTAATCAAGCCGCCCAGGTTTGGAACCACACTTTCTACTGGCACAGCCTTAGCCCAAGTGGCGGCGGCGCTCCAATAGGCGAACTAGCTGCGGCAATTGATAAAGCCTTTGGTTCTTTCGAAGAATTCAAAACCGCATTCAATGGTAAAGCGGTAGGCAACTTCGGTTCCGGCTGGACGTGGTTAGTTAAAAATACCGATGGTAGCCTTGAGATCGTCAATACTGATGATGCCGATACCCCCATTGCGCGCGAAAGCCAAACACCGCTATTTACCGCCGATGTTTGGGAGCACGCCTATTATATTGACTACCGGAATGCCCGTCCAAAATATCTCGAAGGTTTTTGGAAATTGGTGAACTGGGAATTTGCGACAGCAAACTTTGCGTAAATTACTTTATCGTTAAAATACGCCTGAAAACCCCGCCTATGCGGGGTTTTTTTTGCGTCCAAAAAAATCCTTCGCATTAACCGACTGTGTCTAAGCCATAAAAAACCCCACACTACGTTCCATTAGCCTGAGTTTCTATGATCAACTCTATCTTATAGCTTGTCAGAATTCTCTGATAGGTATGCAGCAACGCCATCGGGTGACGCGCTCATACCCTTATCGCCTTTGTTCCAGCCAGCTGGACATACTTCGCCATGCTCCTCGTGGAACTGCAGTGCTTCAACCAAGCGTACTAACTCGTCAATATTACGGCCGAGCGGCAGATCGTTAATCAACTGCGAACGTACCAAGCCTTCTTTATCAATTAAGAATGCACCGCGAAACGCAACGCCAGCCTCAGCTTCCACATCATATGCGCGGCAAATATCGTGACGAACATCAGCAGCCATAGTGTACGTTACCGGACCAATGCCGCCATCCTTAATAGCCGTATTGCGCCATGCGTTGTGCGTAAATTGTGAGTCAATAGACACACTGATGACTTCCACACCTAGCTCACGAAATTTATCCATGCGGTGATCCAATGCGATCAGCTCGGAAGGACAAACAAATGTGAAATCAAGCGGGTAGAAGAACAGCAATGCGTACTTGCCTTTAGCCGCTTCGCTTAATGTAAAGCTATCAACAATTTTGCCAGTACCCAATACTGCTGCGCATGTGAAATCTGGAGCCGGCTTGCCTACGAGAACACCCATGTAATACACCTTTGATTAATGATTAGTATAAATTTATCAAACGACTAAACATGCCGTGAAAATCTGATTTTGGCCGGCAATCATACACACCACCCCTCCCCAGTCCCATTGAATTCTCTTATCAGCAGCATAGTTTCAAGCTATTACAAAACGACTAAAACCCTCGCGCTAATCTAATTGACAAGCATTCTCATTTGTATTATCGTTGTTATTTAGCCCAGCCACCACGGGGATTCAAAATCTTATGTACGTTTGTCTCTGCAAAGGTATTACCGACAAGCATATCCGCGACGCAGTAGATGCCGGTGCCGGTAGCTTCCGGGAAGTTCGACGTCAGCTCGAACTAGCAAGTCAGTGCGGCAAATGTGGCACAGTGGCACGCAACGTCTACAATAGCTATCTGCATAGTTATGACGAAAATCTGTGTTATGCCGCGGCGTAATGCAAGTGATAACGATTTGTTTTACTTTTATCTTAAGCCTTTAAAATCAATTACTTAGATTGACACTTAAGCCTTGAAAAGTGCACAATATTGTTTTTGTATAACTAATGCAAAAGGACAATAAGCATGAAAGGTGACAGTCAGGTTATTACCTACCTCAATAAAGCCCTCGGTAATGAACTCGTAGCAATCAACCAGTACTTCCTTCACTCCCGCATGTTTAAAGACTGGGGACTAAAGGAGTTAGCAGACTACGAATATCATGAATCCATCGACGAGATGAAACATGCTGATAAACTCATCGAGCGAATCCTATTTTTAGAAGGCCTACCCAACCTTCAAGATCTCGGCAAGTTACTGATTGGCGAGAACACCAAAGAAATTCTAGAGTGTGACCTTAGCCTTGAGCTCAAAGCCATTCCAGATCTTAAAGATGGCATCAAATACTGCGAGTCTGTCAGCGACTACGTCACCAAAGATCTTTTCACAGAGATTTTAGAATCTGAAGAGGAACATGTCGATTGGCTGGAAACCCAACTCAGCTTAATTGACAAGGTCGGCATTCAAAATTACCAGCAATCTATGATCGGTAGTATCGCCAACTAGCACCGCTAAGTGCCTCAGACCCGAGGCACTTAGCCCTCTACTTACGCCTTAGCGCCTTGCTTTCAAAACGTATGCCCTTCCAGCCGCTGCGCATGAAATCGCGAATATTAGCATGATCAACCCCAGCCGGATTTTCTAGTACATCTTTAATATAAAAATCACCAAAGGCATTTAATATGGCCTGTTCACTAAGTTGATGTAAAAGACCAAAGGCAAAAATTTTACATGATCCATTGTTAGTCCCGGCATCATTACGCTGTTCGCCATTACTGAACGCCGCGGGTGTGAACATATATTCTTTATCTATTACCGCCATAACGTCTGCAAATGGCTGCGCTGAATGATTAAGTTTGGCTATAAGTTGTTTGCTTGTCATCTCAATTCCATTAATACCTTGTTGTAGATATCATTTAATTATAAAGGCTAAGACACCGGCTTTCAGACAAAAAAATACCAGAGCGTGTCTGGTATCTTAATTCATTGCTGCAAATATTTTAGTTTCTCTGACTTACCTTTAGCCGAGTATTCCAATACTTCTCATTGTGTCGTTGACGGTCATTCAAGCTGCCGTGGCCTTGCTGGCCTTTACTATCTTGCTGCTTATGGCCGCGGTCATCGCGAGCGAACCGGTCGGGCCGCTGACCATGATTCTCATAGCTGTCACGTCTTCCCTGCTTATCATGGCGATAGTCATTAGCTCTATAGTGATTTTCACCTCGGTAATAATTGTCGCCGCGCTTGCCTATATAAATGTCGGTATAAATATGCTGACTCCGATAGCCATTGTTATAGCTATAGTGATTCCTGTCACTATTGTGATGGTCGGTATCAGGGTATCTCAGCTGATGACCACAGTGCCGGTCATGGACATGTTTTTTAGTGTGACGACGATCGTACCGATAAGAATCATGCGCGGCATATAATACCGCAGCACCAATTATTATCGCCACGGAGGTATCCACGCCGTCGGCATGGGCCTGCTTAGGTGACACCGCAACGGCTACTATCAATAGTGCGGCAATAGCAAAATGACGGATCGAGGCTGCGCCTCCAATAGGTAGTGCTTTGCTATTTATCATGATCGCTTCTCCTTTATATATGCCTAAAGTATCAGGAGTTAACTGAATGACAGCTTAAGCAATACTAGTATGGCTCCAGCTTACATTAGCTATTATTGACCACCGAGCGACGTATCGAATTCTCCAACAACACCCCCCATCACCGGATCTTTGGTTGATCCCCTTAACATAAATATTTCAACACGGCGGTTTTTTGCCCGCCCCTCAACCGTATTATTGTCGTCAATAGGCCTTGTATCTGCGTAACCGGTTACTCTAAAGCGGTCGGGGGACTGTCCGCTACTTTCTATAATACTGCCAATCACCGTGGCAGCTCGCGCGGATGA
>JBKEFB010000085.1:0-12258 GCA_046712405.1 Zhongshania sp.
GCAAAGCCTACGCAGAGGCCCTTGGCCCCCGCATGGCTGTTGATGTCACCAATGTACTGCCAGGCGGTATGCTGTCACTGGCGCTGCGCGCAGCCTCAGCAACCGGACTCACCGAAGCCGCAGTTATCTTTAATACGGTGGTCACCAATGTTCCCGGCCCCACCAAACAGCTGTATTTCTGTGGCGCTAAAATGGTCGACGGCATTAACTTTGGCCCGCTGTTACCCAATGTTGGGCTATTCCAAATTGTTTACAGCTCAGTGATGAACAAGGTTGGCACTATCTCCATTTCATTTACTGCCTGCCGCAAAATGCTGCCTGACCCAGACCTTTATTCGGCGTGTTTAGAAGAATCCTTTCAGGAGCTGAAAGCAGCCTGTCTTGGCGCAGAGGCCCCAAAACCAAAGGTCACTAGTGCTCAAGCAGAAGTAACGCTATAGAAACTGCAGCATCATGATCTTATCTAAACACCGGCATTCAATTGAAAATACCTGTGTTTAGATGATTTATCACCACACCGAGCCCTCAACGGCGTTCATGCCACCGCATCAGAAGTCGTCCTAAAACATATTAGCAATGGCAAACTGCTTCACATCTAAGCACTCTGCGATTTTCAGCACTTTCTAATAATGACCCGTATGCTTTATCGCGAGAATCAAAAATAGTAGTCAAGATGCCTAAGAAACTGATCTATGGCCAAGCATTAGCCTCCGATAAGGTCACTAAATAATAAAAGATGATTTATCTCAGTGAGTATCGCTCATATTCAAAACACGCGCTTCACCCTACATCGGAAATTACGGCATACTAGCGTGCCATTACATCACCACCAATCGGAAGAACCATGCCATTAATGCCTCTCACCCAGCTACTCTGTCCACTAGACCAGAGTGCGCTGTTGCAAGACGGCAACATATGGCGCTGTGAAAACAATCACTGCTTTGACACCGCCAAACAGGGTTATGTCAATTTGCTACCGGTACAAAACAAGAAGTCCCTCGATCCCGGTGACAGCCGTGAAATGATTACCGCGCGCCGTGATTTTTTAAATAGCGGTGTTTACCAGCCACTTGCAGAAGCACTCGCCAATACTGTCAACACCCTATGCGATGGCCGACAACAGCTGGCGATTTTAGACGCGGGATGTGGCGAGGGTTACTACCTAAACACGGTGTCTGAGCAGCTTTTAAAGAATGGTATCGAGCTAACCGCGACGGGCCTAGACATTTCAAAATGGGCGGTGCGCAGCTGCAAGAGTCGCAATTCCAAACTCAACGGCCTAGTGGCCAGCAATCGTCTAATACCGCTGCCAGACCACAGCCAAGATATTGTCTTATGTACCTTTGGGTTTCCGGTATACAGTGAATTCCAACGACTGTTAAAGCCCAATGGCCATATTGTAATGGCCGACCCCGGCCCAGACCATTTGATTGAGCTGCGCAACGCCGTTTACGAAACCGTGCGCCGCAACCCAGCCACCGACATTAGCGCCGCGCTTGATGACAATTGGCATCTCAGCCTAAGTAATAATGTGCAATTTACGACAACTGCGCTCACCGCCGCGCAGTTTGAGCAATTGCTGGTAATGACGCCCCATCTATATCGCGCCAGCCGCGAAGGCCGTGAGCGCGCCGCACAACTGCAGGACATTGCGCTGTCCGCCGATGTACTCATTCGGGTTATTAGTCACGCTTAGCCAGGGTCTCAATTAATATCATCAGTTGATACCCTGTCAGATATTCGCCGGCTGCTAACAGACCGAAATCACAGAATACTCCGGGCAATAATCATGCGCTGGATTTCACTGGTGCCTTCATAAATACTAGTGATCCGCACATCACGAGCCAAGCGTTCTAGAGAGTATTCACGGTTATAGCCTTGTTCACTGAGAATTTGCAGGCCGGGGTAACGAGCGCGGTTAGCAGCTTCGGTAGCGAATGATTTTGCCAACGATGCCTGCTTGCCAAAATCACCGCCGATCTGCTTAGTAAACGCCGCCTGCATCAACAATAGCCGCGCCGCCTCCATTTCGGGTATAGGCGTCTGCTAGCATCCACTGCAGACCCTGAAAATTAGCAATAGGCTGGCCAAACTGTTGGCGCTCTTTGGCATAATCGCGGGCGTAATCCAGTGCAGCTTCACCCAAGCCCGGCGCCAGCGAACCGACGCCAATACGACCACCGGCCAATTCACCCAAAGCTACCTGATAGCCACAATTTATGGTGCCCATTAAGGCTGAGGCTGGCACCCGGCAGTTATCAAAATAGACCGGATTTGTGGCGGAGCCTTTCTGACCCATTTTATCTTCGGCGCGACCAACGATATCGCGCTCCACCAAGAAGCACGAAATGCCTCCGCCGCGTGGCGCGTCTTTATCGGTGACCGCCCACACGACAAACACGCCGGCGTATTCGCCACTAGTGATATAGGCCTTAGAGCCATTCAATACCCAGCTTCGCCATCGCGTACCGCCGAAGTCTTCATACCAGAAGGGTCTGAACCAGCGCCAGCTTCTGCTAGGCAAAAACCGGCGGCGGAATATTCAATCGAGCAAATTTTGGGTAAATACGTTTTTCTGTTCCTCGCTAACGACTGCTTGAATCACCTCGGCAACCATATATGTCACCGATACAGTAACGGTAGTTGATGCACAGCCCCGCGCCAAACCCGTAATTGCCAGACTAAAAGCGATAGTACCGGCTTCAGTGCCACCATAATCAGCATTACGTTTAAACCCATAAATCCGAGCTCAGCAAGCTTTTTGAGATTACCTAAAAATCCTCCCTACCTTTTCCCTCATCCAATTTAGCGGCGTTGGGCACTAGCTCTTTGGCAGCGAAATCGGCTGCGGTTTGCTGAATAAACTGCTGCTCTTCTGAAAGATTTAAATTCATTATTAAATGCCCTGCCTAACATTAAATTTAGACTCAAATAGTGCCATCATGGTAGCGAGATTTGCACGCCAGACCTCCTTCGGTGCAAATAATAATTAATCCATCATCAACAGCTAACCATAATCCTGACGCGGTTTTTACCGGACTACCACCTACCTGCCATCCAAAAACCCCGTCCCGACGCTTTTTTTGCTCGCGCCAATGTGACTTGGCGGCACAATACAGATCCTCCAAGCTTCCCATATAACCGTCTTTACAGGCAACAATATAGACTTTAGGCATTGTTCCTTATATTTACGACGCCGCCCAGGGTCTTTAGTCGTATATTTAATGTCAATATAGACACTACTATATAGCTGCGTAAGCCTCTAAAGTAAGCTCTTCACATAAGCCCTATAAAACGAGTGTTGCAACCATGTCCCTACCCGAACTTTTAAAAAATAGACTGCAAATACCTGCTGTTGCCGCCCCCATGTTTTTAGCTTCTGGCCCTGAGCTGGTTATAGAAACCTGCAAAGCCGGGATGGTAGGTTCATTTCCAGCATTAAATCAGCGTACTAGCGCTGGTTTTGAAGAGTGGCTCAATACCATCAATAGCGCATTGGCAGCATTTGAGAAAGACACCGGCAAACAAGCCGCCCCGTTTGCTGTGAATCTGATCGTACACAAAACCAATCCCCGCCTAGAAGCCGACCTCGCGCTCTGTGTAAAGCATAAAGTACCAATGATCATTACCTCACTTGGCGCAGTGAAGTCCGTTATCGACGCTGTGCACAGCTATGGCGGCATAGTATTTCACGACGTCATAAATCCTCGCCATGCACGCAAAGCAGCCGACGCCGGTGTCGACGGCCTTATCGCCGTATGTGCTGGCGCCGGCGGCCACGCAGGCAGCCTTAGTCCCTTCGCTCTAGTGGCTGAGATTCGTAAGTTTTTTGATAAAACCTTGTTGCTTGCGGGCGCCATATCCAAGGGCAGTGACATTGCTGCCGCACAATTGATGGGTGCTGACCTGGCCTATATGGGAACGCGCTTTATCAACACTCAGGAAAGTCTAGTACAGCCTGAATACAAGCAAATGATCGTGGATTCCAAGGCCACCGATATTGTTTACACCCCAAATATATCGGGCGTATTCGCTAACTTCCTCAGGCCTAGTATTGAAAATGCCGGGCTGGATCCAAACAACTTAGAACCCAAAACCGATATCGACTTTGGTCAAGAGTTAGAAATAGATGCTGATAAGAATTCTGGCGATAAAGCCGGTGGCGCGTGGAAGCAAATCTGGTCTGCAGGCCAAGGTGTTGGCGCGATCGACAATATTCCCAGCACGGCCGACTTAGTCACGACACTTATTGATGAATATCAAAAAGCCCGCTCAACACTTAAATAAAAGCGCTCAAGGTTTTCTTAAGTATCGCGCGGCACAAGTTATAACGCCTGTACCGCGTAATTTGATTATCTAATCTTAGTCAAATGTAATTACTTCAACGGCATAAATATCACTTTTAATAAAAAATAAGGCTTACATTATTTCTTATTTGCAAATGCGATTTTCCATCTCTGAGTCCTTAGTTGCCAATAATGAATAACAAAACAGAGCAATTCGCTGCCAACAATAGCTCTTCAGGTGATCATTTATCGGCAGAAACGCCAAACTTACCCAGCCACACCACCGCCAAGCTTACAGATGCGCCGCGAAGGCCTTTAAAGAATACTGGGATTCAGCGCTTACAATAATAAAATAGCTGGATTTTATCCGCCTAGAGTACTCATCTAAGAATGCCGCTACGGCAAGTTTCTTAAAACAAACTAAACTGTAAACCAAGGGTTAAGCTATTGCGATACAATCATTCTACCTAGCCTTTGAGTCGTAAAATCCCTAAGCAGACGCTAAATATCTTTCCCCCGACACAAGATTCCCCTGCGCTTTCAGGATATAGTTAAAGTAATGAAAATAACCATAGTCTAGTTATACGCAGCAATATTTCTTCAACTAATATGCAGAAAGAAGCAATGCCAATATTGTCAAAAAACCTCTTGGCCGCAGCCATATTAAGCAGCCTAGCAGCCTGCAGTGTCATCAGCACCCAACAAGACGCCGCATCACTAGACATCCAAGCTCCAAGCCCGGCGCAAATAGCCGCACTATTGTCCTCTGAGCCCGGCGACAGCAAGGTCGACATAAGTCTTTACCCCGAAGATAATATTCTCGCTGCGAGTGCAGAAATGCGCCACTTTGTTGAGGAAAATGTGCCCACTGCGCTGTCACCGCGCGCCCGCCTTAGCTACCTTCTCGACAGCATGATGAGGCCGTCTCAGCTTGGAATTACCTACAATCCCGGCACTACCCTCAACGCCAGCGACACCTTTGAGCAAGGTGTTGGTAACTGCCTATCGCTCACCTCATTATTTATCGCACTAGCGCGGGAAGCAGACCTCGATGCCTACTATAACGAAGTCACTATTCCTCCTAGCTGGGATATGATTAGTGATAACAGCATGGTGTTCTACAAGCATATCAACGCTGTTGTAGATTTTGGCAAGAATGGCAAAGAGGTCGTTGACCTCAGCGTTGGCTATTACGAATATCACTACCCACAGCATCGCGTTAGCGAGCAACAAGCCGCCGCCCAACACTATAATAATCGTGGCGCTGAATTTCTAAATCTTGGTAATAATGATAAAGCGCAGCTGTATTTTCAGCGTGCTCTTTACTTAGACCCTGAAGCCGGGCACATCTGGGGGAATTTAGGCACGCTATTGCGACGACAAGGACGCGCAGTCGACGCCGAGGTCGCCTACCGACATGCCATTACAGTCAGTGCTAACGATCAGGTAGCGATTAGTAATCTTGGGCGACTTTATCGAGAACAAGGCAGGAAAAATAAGGCCCGAGAACTCGAGAAGGCGTCGGAAAGTTTTAGGCGGAAAAATCCATTCTGGCTATACAGCCGCGCCAAAGCAGAGTACGAAAAAGGCCAATTTGATGAAGCGCTAGATCTTGTGCAACAGGCAATGCGTCTTGATAAAAAGGAGCATCGCTTCTACCGCTTTGCCTCGCTAATCTACTACCGTCAGGGAAAACTAGTTCGCGCGCAGCAATTTTCCGACAAAGCTAGCAAGCTTAAATTGAAAAGATAATAACCGTATTGTGCGCCCATAAAAAAGGCGCCTTTCGGCGCCTTTTTCGCAAATCCTTTGCTTATAACCGTCCGTAATCGAGGTTAGTATTTCCAGCTAAAGCTCAGGCCAAGACTAGTGCCAACTTGTTGCTCAAGAATAGTCACGTTCTGACCACTACTCCCTTTTTGGTCAAACTCGCGCTTAGAATCAAGTAGGTTTGAGGCCTTAAGCTTTAAAGACAAGGTCTCTGTTGGATAATAATTGTAAATCACATCCATAGAGGCAAAAGGCTGTTCGAAAGCATCGTCATTACCTGAAATACCCGCAAAGAATATCCGCTCGCTAGAGATATTATAGAGCACCGATGCACTATGACGCTCATCGGGAGAATCATACCCAAGCGATGCATTGACAACATACTTAGAATGACCGGTCAGACGACGATCAGTGTTAGTCACCTCATTATTACTGCTAATCGTAATTTCAGAGTCACTAATGGTCACGTTACTAGCTAAGAACAGGCCGGCAGGCAGTGTCTTCAATCCTTCAAATTCAAGACCGTAAACCTTACCAGAGTCGCCATTTAAATAGCGGAGTACAGTGTCATCATCAGAACCTGCACCTTCAACTTGCTCAATGGGGAGAGTTAGGTCTTTATAGAATAAAGACACGATGAAATTATCGCCGCCCTCGTAATAAAACTCGCCGCGCAGATCATAGTTACGTACTTGTGTCGACTGCAAATCAGGATTTCCAAATACCCGAACGTTAAGCTCTGGATCAATATAAGCAACATCCGCTAGTTCACGAAGATCAGGTCGCACGATGGTTTCACTCACACTCAATCGAACTTGAAACTCTTCTGCCGCCAATAAATCGAGACCCGAGTAGGTCAATGCAAAGCTTGAGTAGATATCATCTTCTTGCAGGGCAAAACTCTGATCGGGATCATTCAGCTGGTCGATCACGCCCTGGTTAAATACTCCGGTAAAATCTAAAAGATTTACCGGTAAAACCGCCTGCTGATATTCTTCCCAGCGCGCACCGGTGGTGACACGCCACTCTTCGCTAATGCGGAAATCTAAGGAACCGTAAACCGCAGCAATCTTCTGAGCAGCAACATAACTTTCGTTACCAAAACCAGAGCCCATTGAAAGATCGAAGAAGTTATTGAGATCGTTGATACGCTCATCAGTAAATACAGTTTGTGGCGTACCTTGAGTGGAGCGTGCACCCACATTGGCGGTATAGCCGAAGTATTCACGCACTTTCTCAGAATTCCACCAGCCACCAGATACGATCAACTCACGACCATCGATATCAATCGGCAGTTCGACACGACCGCCCCAGCTCTCTACCGTATCTTCAAGCGATAAAAACTCAAATTGGCCTGCGGTATTAGATTGGGCGATGAACGCCGTTTCAGGGTTAGTGCTTTTATCTAACGAACCGCTAAAACTCGCCCCGCTTGGAATATCCGTGGTTGCAGTAGCATCAGAATAGAACCAATCAAAACTCAACATTTCAAGTTCGCTGATAGGTGCGAAATCACCTAGGCGATGGGTACCCGATAACTGCGTCAATTCAAGCTCACGCTCTTCAAGACGGGTGCTATAGTCTAAGTCTGGACGCTCGGCGGAATTATTAACCGTAAAGCTAGTAGCGATACGCGCTTCGTCGACATCATTTTGAATAATATAATGGCTAAGCTGCACTGTATGATCTTGAGTGTACTCTGCGCCTAAGACCACGGCCACGGTAGTACGCTCTTCATAAGCGGTTCTTTCGGTTTTAGAGTTAACAACATCCGGATTACCGACACTGCGCTTAACTTGGTCTTTATTGCGATATTCGTCATCATAGGCGCCACTAATAGATGCACCCAGAACGATATCGTCGCTAACATCCCAGGCATTACCTAAATCAACCTTGATATCGCGATCGCGGTCAAGACCACCGCGCGCAATAGCAACATCTCTATTTAGCGATGTGATGAGGCCACGCTGTATTTGGTCCGCTTCGTCACGAGTAACGGTATTGCCAGCGTTATTCTCGATATCGAAAATATTACTTTTCGATAGATCACCTTTATAGCGATCAATAGCATTTTGTAATGCCACAGGCATGGCGCCAGATCCGCTATCAGGGTGGGTCAAGCCATTATCACTTTCAGTATTAAAACCTGTGCCAATACTGACAGAAGCGATTGGACCGTTGGGAACGCTGCGGGTACGAATATCGATAGCGCCGCCACCAAAGTTTGCCGGCAACTCCGGGCCCCATGATTTTTGAACTTTCAAAGATTCAACAATACTGGCGGGAAATAAATCTAAAGGTATAACGCTACGTGCTAAATCTGGAGACGGCACCGCTGCGCCATTTACGGTCACGTTGCTATAGCGCTCGCCAAGACCGCGGATATAAATGAATTTGTTATCAACTAGGGTGACACCAGTCACACGTCGCAAGGCCGCACCAATTGTGCTATCACCTGCTCGTGATATCGCTTCAAAGCCAAGAAAATCGGCCGCGTAAGGTAATTCAAGCCGCTCGTCGGTCAATGAGGCTGCGACGCTTTGTAGACGTCCCACCACCACCACTTCTTCCAAGGCTCTTGGCGCAAAGAGTTCACTGTCATCTGACGCGAAATCTTGAGCCATCACTGGGCTGATAATCCCAGCAGTCGCAAGGGCGACGGCGATAGCAAGCTGCTTTCGCGCAAATCGTTTAGTTAGCATAATCATAATCCTAAGTGCTCAGGAAAATGCCCTCACGAGTGGAGGGCGTTCTAGCGCTGTTTCAGCGGGTCGAAACCCGCCTTTCCTGTCTAGCAGGGCATAGCCATTTATTACTTAGGGGTTAAGTGGCGCGCTTAAACCTACAGTCCAGCCATTCAGCCAGTTATCACCAGCAGTTGCGCCGCCAAGATAAGTTGGCGCTGTAAAGTAAGCGTCAATACCAGACACATCGGTAAGCTGAGTGGCTTGATCAAAGATAACAACGCCATTCGCATCGGTAATTGTTGCCGCAGTGCGGTAATCACGCGTACCAACACCATCAACAATTAAGCTTTGAGCTGGAATATCTATACCGGTAATGATGACATTATTGGTGTTAGAATTTGCTGGAGTATCGGCATTTATGCCGCCGCCAGCTAACCAGTTAACAAGGTCAAATGCGCCTTTGGTTGCGCCACTAGCTTTAGTCGCTTCTTCACAAGCGATTACGTTGCTGCTCGCTTTACTGATACCTGCTTTCGCAGCGTTAATCGTTTCCGGACCTTCAGAGTTATCCAGCTCCAAACATTCCTGACTCTCCATACCAACGGCATTAGATGTCACAATGGAGTTATACATCTGGAAGTAAGCACCTTCGCGGAACAAAGGACCTTCTGAATCGCCTTTGGACGTTGTGTTCACGCCGGCATCCTGTTTGATGTCAGAAGTAACACAGGTCAAGTTAGAAATAATAAGATTGGTCGTTGGCGTAAAGTTGTCACTGCGACCACCGCCGGTGTTATCACCTTCGATACAGCGGTTTGCACCAGAAGTGTGAACAACCACGGCGTATTGGATTTTGCCGTTGTAACCTTCGGAGTAATCGATTGAATCGTCACCGACGTTTACCGCAACAATGTGATCCAAGTTAACCGCACCACCAAACATCTCGAAACCATCATCTTGAGACGTGTATGTTTGTACGTAGCTAATTGCTGTGCCGCTACCTACCGCGTTTAAGGTGACCGCATTCAATTCGTTGCCATCAATAACTTCATAACCCGCGTGTTTAACAACCACGTATTTCAGAACACCTGAGCTCTCGGCGTTGTTATTACCGCCGTAAGTGGCAGGCTGACCTTCCGCTACTTGGTTACAGTTGTGAACATTGTTTGCCGTGGCAGCAAAATCACTAACTGTACCGGAGCCGGAACCCGTCGCCGTGCCGTCGTGACATTTATTCGTTTGGCCGTTGCCGTTAATTTGCAAACCACCCCAAAGGCCGCGATCGTTTTCGGTCGCTGTGCTATTAATATCTTCGTCAGCAGTGAAGATGATGGGGGCGCCCGCCGAGCCTTCAGCAAAAATTTGCGAGCCGCGGGTAATACGTACATAGCTTTCTGGACGTCTGAATACCATAGTTACACCAGCTTCGATATTAAGCTTAGTGCCTTCGCCTTCCTGTGGAATGCGGGTTCCGTTTCCAGCCGCAGCGGCGTCAATGTCTTCACCAATGAAAAGACTGTCAGCAAACTCATGAACGCCAGCGATAGCTGCAAAAGTAATTGCGTCGGCGGTAATAGCATTGTTTGAGCTAACAAAGCTAGCTGGGTAAAAACAATTAGCGCCCACCACCTGACCCTGGAAGGTTTGACCAGCTTCCACATAAGACGCGCAGGGATTAGTACCGCCACCGCCACTGGTGCTTTGGCTATTATCGACGCTATTATCAACAGTACTGGGGCTCAAATTGATATCACCACCACCACCACACGCTACCAATAGTAAAGCAGATGACATCGCCGTTAGTGCAAAAATCTTTTTCATAATTACTATCTCCAAACCAACTCTAAGGATTTTTCTAGGATTTAATTTATGTAGGGTATGGTAGGGAGAGTTAGTGACATATATGTGAATAGTATGTTGCATTTATGTGACAACTTTAAGGAGAGCAGGACGGGGCTTTGTTCGAGCCGGGGGAAATATTTAGGAAACAGCCTGCAAAGCGCTGTGATATTGCATACAGATTAAACGCATAGTTTGTATTGATTCGAGCAGGCCGGTATCGACCGTACTCTTAATTTGCAGAGATAAAAAAGCCGCCAAGAGCAGCGGCTTTTTTATCTTCGGATTTGTTAGCGTCTCAGCCGAAAGGATGGCGCAAGACAATGGTTTCCACTCGATCAGGTCCGGTAGAAACAATATCGATAGGCACGCCGACGATCTCTTCAATACGCCGAATATAGGCGCGGGCTCTTTCTGGCAACTCCTGCAGCGATTTGGCACCCACAGTCGATTCCGACCAACCCGGTATATCTTCATAGATCGGGGTGATAGTGTCGTAATCTTGGCAGTCGAATGGTGCCGCAATAGACTCACCGGCGGGATTTTTATAATCCACACAAATACGAACGGTCTCTAATCCATCCAGTACATCCAGCTTGGTCAAGCACAAACCTGTCACGCTGTTGATACGCACCGCTTGACGCAAGCCAACGCCGTCAAACCACCCACAGCGCCGCGCACGACCCGTGGTAGCACCGAACTCATGACCTTTCTTGGCCAAGTAAGCGCCGGTGTCGTCGAACAATTCGGTGGGGAATGGACCACTTCCAACCCGAGTGGTATACGCCTTTGTGATACCCAATACGTAGTCTAGATACAGCGGGCCAAAACCACTGCCTGTCGCCGTTCCGCCGGCGGTGGTATTAGAAGACGTTACGAACGGATAGGTTCCATGGTCGATATCTAATAAAGAGCCTTGCGCGCCCTCGAAGAGAATATTTGCGCCCTCTTCGCGATACTTGTGCAGCGCACCGGTGACATCCGTGACCATTGAGCGCATTTCTTCTGCCATACGCAGTGCGTCATCAAGGGTTTTTTGATAATCGACCGCATCAACTTTGTAATAAGCCGTGAGCATAAAGTTGTGATATTCCATCACTTCTTTTAATTTCACTGCAAATCGTTCAGCGTTATAAAGATCGCCCAAACGCAATCCACGACGCGCTACCTTGTCTTCGTAGGCCGGACCAATACCACGGCCCGTGGTACCAATTTTTGCTTCGCCACGCGCTAACTCTCGCGCTTGATCTAAGGCAACATGGTAGGGCAGAACTAAGGGGCACGCTGGACTCAAGCGCAAACGCTCACGCACAGGGACACCCTTGGCCTCCAGCTCAGCCATTTCCTTTAATAGCGCATCTGGCGCTAACACCACACCATTGCCAATTAGACAGGTTACGCCTTCGCGGAGAATACCCGACGGAATTAAATGTAATACCGTCTTTTCGCCGCCGATAACTAAGGTATGACCGGCATTGTGGCCACCTTGAAAACGTGCGACGGCATTAGCCTGATCTGTTAGTAAATCGACGATCTTACCTTTGCCTTCGTCGCCCCACTGGGTGCCCAGCACCACTACATTCTTGCTCATATCCGCTTCTCTGGACAAAGGTGAATACACTGACTCGCAAGCACGAGCCTAATTAATGCAGTGATACTACGCACCACTGCTCATT
>JBKEFB010000086.1:0-11737 GCA_046712405.1 Zhongshania sp.
AGGCGTAATACTGAAATCACTACTGTCACTAACACTGACACGAATAATATTATTAGGGCTGGTCGCCACGCCCTCATTCAGCATAGATATGGCTTTATTGGCGGTATGCTTGCCGTTGTCCATAAACCAAATATTGTGCTGATCAATGACGGGGTCCCAGCCGTAGCTTTGTCCCGGATTTTGGAGGGCATTGTTAATATAGTTAAGCTCCCAGTCACCATCGCGCTCTAATGTTTTGTCAGCAGTATTAAAGTGATAACGGTGAATGGCGGTAACACCGGTGACATACACGGTGTTACCCACCGCGCTTAATCTCGATATTGACGGCTCCGGCATCTCGATGGTATGGCTTATGGTGAGGGTGTCGGGATCAATTAGTAGTAATTGGGTTTGGCCATTCTCGGCAATCGGTTTGGTAACGAGATAGCCGCTATCCAAAATAACGTGGGAGTTATACGGTAAGTTTTGCGGTAATTTTAAACTGTTGATGCATTCGCAGTCGGGATTCAAGCGATGCAGATAGCGACCAAATGTCACATAAAGATCGCCGTTGCGATGAATGGCAAAACCACCTGGCCAAAATGGCCCTCCGGCAAGCTTGGGAGATTTTTTAAGGGGTGCCAATGTTTGCGGGTCAATTTTTTCAATGTAAGAGTGGCAGTCAAACCCCAAGCCTCTTCGCAGTGTATCGTGGTGCATGAGATACACTTCGCCGGGGTCCCGCAACAGCACCATATTACCCATTAGCAGCCGCCGACTCACAAGCTTCACCCGATCAGTCGCCACAATATTTAACCCGCTAGTCGCGGTCGGCATTTGCAATCGTTCAGGGCCGCCGTCCTCACAAGACCAGGGACTATTGTAGTATCCGCTAGCAACACCGTGGCGATTGGTTATATTAGCAGCCATGCTATTGTTCTCCCCGCCGGCGCCTGATAAACCAAACCAACCCTGCCAGCAATAAAATCGGTGGCGCGATTAAATAGAACCAATACGCGCTAAAGAGTTTTTTATAGGTATTGCGCATAATTTGTTTAAGCGTGTCATACCCTTCGGGCATGGCTTGCACACCGTGCGTCACTGCGTACTGCTGGTAGTCGGCGAGCAAGGTGCTAAAGACGACAGGCTCGGCGTCGGCTAGATCACTGGTTTCACCGGGGTCTTTATGCAGATTGTACAAGCGCCAGATACCGTCTCCGTGGGGAGGCAGATTACGCGCCAATTTATACTGACCTTTAAAGAGCGCGGCGTTACCCGCCACCTCCAGACCGACGGCTTCGCTGGGGCCATAGGTCTGATCACTGTTGCCGTTTAACACCGGCTTTAAGCTGCGACCAGTGATGCCGACATCATTTTTGGTTAACGATGCAGGCAGACCGAGATAGTCCAATATAGTCGGGGTGATATCGGTGACCATAGCCAGCGACGACCGCATTATGCCTTGGGGGATCGTTGGTCCTGCAATAATTAGCGGAACACGAATACCACCATCACTGCTATAAAACTTAAACATTTTATTAGGCGATGCCGCCGCAGATGCCCACTCTGGGCCTATTGAAACCAAGCTGCCCTTTTCACCCATGGTATCAATATCGCTATTGTAGCCACTGACTGCCTTCCACAACTCTATGCCGGGAGTATGAACAATATCGTTAAACTCGGGGCCATTGTCGGACGTTACCACAAACAGGGTGTTTTCCAGTTGACCGCTCTGTTCAAGCCAATTGATAAGACGCCCGATATGATGATCCATAGCCTCGAGCATACCGGCATTAACTTCCATGGCTTTGGCATAAAAACGCCGGTCTTCAGCACTTAGCTTTTGCCAATCGCGCAGCCCTTCCGGCATTGCGGCCAGGGCGGCATCAGCGGGAATGAGGCCAAGCTGTTTGGCTTTTTGCCAACGCTGCTCGCGCAATACATGCCAACCCTGATCGTAAACACCATCGTAGTGCTCGGTGAATTCTCTTGGCGCTTGAATGGGAATATGAATGGCTTGGAAGGCTAAATAAGCTAAGAAGGGTTGCGCGCTTTTATCTGCAATTTTGTTATCGGCATCAATATAGTCGATCATTTTATCGACTATAAAGGCGGAAGAGTAAAAGTCGTCCGGCAAGGTGGCGGGCTGATCATCTTCATACCACGGCGCCGAGGTGTAATACGCCATATACGGCTTTTGTTCCCAGTTATCTGCACCAGAGGCATCTAAAGCAAAGGAGCGGTCGAAGCCGTGACTGACCGGCAAATCTTGAACTCGCCGTCCCATATGCCATTTGCCAGTCATATACGTTCGGTAGCCTGCCGCCCGCAAATGATCCGCAATGGTTTTTACACCCGGTTCAAGAGCTAGCGAGTAACCGGGCTTTCCTATATGTTCTGCGGGTATCACTTCGGGGATTGTCGCCACACCGGTGAGATGGTTATCAACACCCGTCAGCAACATAGCGCGCGACGGCGCGCAAAGCGGCGATGTTCGGTAATTACTGAAACGCACACCCTGGTCTGCTAGACGTTGAATGCTAGGCATACGCGCTTCACCGCCATAGGGCTCAAAGTCCATTAAGCCGGCATCATCAACAAGAATCACCACAATATTCGGCGAAGTCTGTGCCACTACCGGGGTAGTCGTTAGCAGCAGGCCGAGCAGTGCGAGGGCAGAGACTGGGAAACATCGCCGGTTATTAATCTTTTTATTTTTAGAGTGAATACTCATTGCGACTCTCAGCAAAAGAATTGGCTTAATGTATGTAAATATATCTAATCCCTTGGCTGATTGATAGCCCGTCACTTAAGCAAAAAAAAGGGCGAACTGATTACAGTCCGCCCTTTTCTTTAGTAGCTAAAGATCAGCCGGTCACTAATATTTTCCCATCTCGGCCACCCTCGGCCGACGCGGCAACAGCATGCTTAATATCACTCACTGAATATTCAGCATGTATTTTAGTTTGCAGCTTGCCTTCCACAATGTACTTGGTGATTTCACCAAATACTGCCATTTGCTGTTCTGGCTTGGCATTGCGGAACCAGCGGGCCAACCAAAAGCCTTTTAGGGTCACATCGCGGAACACAAAGGATGTTGCCGAAACCTGACAGGGCTCGCCGCTCATTAAACCGTAATTGACCAGTGTACCGCCCATTGCAACCGAGGCAGCCAATCTGTCTGTAGCGGCGCCGCCTATGGCATCAATGGCTAACTTGGGCAAATTGTCACCGGTGGCACTGGCAACTTCTTTGGCAAGGTTGGGACCGTCGACCAAGACGACATCTGCACCCAGTGCTTTAACGCCTTCAACAGCAGACTCACGACGCACCACATTGACGGTCTTCAGGCCTTTAATCTTGGCCAGCTGAATTAGGTAGCTGCCCACGCCAGAGTTAGCGGCGTTTTGAATCACCCAGTCGCCAGGCTTTAAATCAACAAACTCTTCAAGCATCAGCAGCGCGGTTGGCGGGTTGATAGTCATCATCGCCAATTGCTTTGGATCCGCTTCATTAGGAACAGGAATAAGCTGCGCAGTTTTGCACACCATATGTGTAGACCAAGTGCCAATACCCACGGGCAGCATCACGGTTTGGCCAATCGCAGGACCTTTACCGCCAAGTTTGACAATTTTACCCACACCCTCATTACCACCAATGGCTGGCAAGGGCGGCAATATACCGTATTCACCCGTTAAGGTAAGCACGTCAGAAGGGTTGATCGGCGATGCGATCAATTCTATCAAAGCCTCATCTTCTGCTAGCTCTGCCACTTCAAATTCGACTGCTTCAATGACGTCTTGGGGGATTTTCCCACGGACCTTATACTGTGCTCTCAACATATTGTTCTCCCTATAATGTGCGCTGCCATATAAAACCCGGGCAACACGTAAAAATGATTTAGCGTGGGTTTATTTTGATTTAAAGACACCACCGAACCAGCGGAAAAATCGCACCACTGGGTGGTTTAATAAATTATCTAAAAATACTTGCTGAGCAATCTGACGGAGTGCGTCTGCGTAGGTGGGATAGGGATGAATCACTCCCTGTAATTTTGCAAAGTTAAGTCCAAGAGTTTTCATTACCTGCACTTCTGCAATAAGCTCACCCGCCCGTTTGCCAATAATATGGGCACCCAATACCTTGCCTTTTCGACTGGTAATTAGCTTTATGCGGCCCATATCACCGGCCTTAGTTTTGGCGCGATCAAGCTTATCAAAGTCATAGTTATAGACCCGAATCGAATCTCCGCACTGCTCGCGAGCTTCGACCTCGGTTAAACCGGCACGGGCAAATTCGGGATCGGTAAACGTCGCCCACGACACGTGCTGGTAATTGGCTTTTCGTCTGATAGGCAACACCGCATTCATAGTGGCAATCTTGCCCTGAAAATTAGCCATGTGACTCAATAAATACGGACCCGCCACATCGCCGCAGGCGTACACGCCCTTAGCCGTGGTCTGCAAATAGGCATCGACCTTTACACCGCGATCAATCTCAATGCCGGCCGCGTCTAGGTTTAGGTCAGCGGTATTTGGCGAGCGCCCCAAAGCCACTAATAAGGCTTCGGCCTCAACAATAATTTCTTTGCCATCCTGCTCGGCATACACCTTGACGCCGTGTTCACTGCGCTCGAACTTGCTCGCCTTGGCCCCCAGATAAAAGTTCACACCCTCGGCAGCTAGCTTGTCGCGAATGATGGCTGAAAATTCCGGCTCTTCTCGAAACATAACCTCAGGGGTCATTTCAACGACCGTGACGATCACACCCAGCCGGCACATCGCTTGGGACAATTCCATACCGATGGCGCCTGCGCCCAGAACAATCATGGAAGCCGGCAAGCTGTCCTGCTCAAAGAAATTGTCGTTGGTCAGAAACGGTACGGTATCCAAGCCCGGTATGGGTGGCACCAACGGCGACGATCCGGTGGCGATCATAATCTTCTTAGCCTGGAACTGTTCGCCGTTTACCGAGATAACACGAGGAGAAACAAACTGCGCGGCACCTTGCACAAATACCGCGCCGGCTTTCTCCAGCACCTCTGGCGTTTCGTGCTCGTAGATACCTTCGCTAATAAGACGAATTCGCTTGAGAATCGCCGCTGTATCTACCTTGATATCGGCAAACTGACGGGCAATATGCACATCGCTGGCCTCATTGATCAGGCCTTTGCTGGGGATACACCCAGACCAAGTACACTCACCGCCGCTGCGGTGCTTTTCAACAATAAGAACTTTTTTACCAAAGCCCAGTGCCGTAAACGCCGAGGTCAATCCCGCCGCACCAGAGCCGATAACAATAAGATCGAACACCTTCATACTGACCTCCATTTGATGGTGATAATTAAATTATAGATCCTGATATAACTCGGCAATCATGTTGTAACGCTTACGATTCAAGCCCATATCGGAATGGCCGGCGCGGCTTGAAGATCGATAATGAACAGCCTTGTTATCAACATCTAGCCAAAATTCAACGTCGTCGCGATAGCGCATTAAGGAGGTGGTAAAGATCACATACAAATAATCTTCAGACTCCGCTGCAATGTTGCCACCACCATAGGCCGCAACCGCTGCCTTTATGGCAGTCAGGGTTTCGGGCGCTGAATCTTTAAATGCCAGCGTAGCCACTTTTTTATTGGCGTCGTCGACCTGTGAAGACACATTATTTGGCTTGCTGCTGATTGCGGCCAGTTTGCCATCCTGCACACCCAACTCAGGCACACGATTACCCTCAATGATCACCCGAGCTAGAAAGGCGATGACAAGAATCCCGATAACACCCAAAACAATTTGCACGGCTCTATTCCTCATGAATACCTCGACAGATGAAAAATACTTTGTGCGCAAAATAATGGCAGGCTAGCATTGACCTGTCAATGATTTGTGCGCAAAATAGTTTCGACTCTGGAGAACAACATTGACCGACATCCCCCAACTTAAGCTTAAAAATCAAATTTGCCACTCGCTCTATTCGGCAACCAATGCCTTAATTCGCGCATACCGCCCGCTACTTGAGCAGCTTGGTCTAACTTATCCCCAATATCTGGTGATGTTAGCCCTGTGGGATCAAGATAAAGTCATCATAAAAGACCTTGTCCAGCGCACTCGCTTCGACGCGGGAACGCTCACCCCAATTCTTAAACGACTAGAGAGCAAGCAACTCGTTAGCACGATTAAAGCCGATGAAGATTCCCGCCAAAAGCTCGTATTGCTTACCGATATTGGCAGGGAGCTAGCCGATCGAGCCAAGCAAACCCCCGACAATATAAGCTGCCAAATTAAGATGGCGCCCGAAGATGTACGACAACTCAAGGCCTTGGCTGAGGAGCTATATTCGCTTATTAGCAGCAGGCTCGTTGAAGACAGCGCTCATTAGTTAAGCGATATTGGCGCGAGCTACTGATGGGTAACTTCTGCCGTTAGCCGCTAATTACTGGACCGCAGAGCGACCCGCATCTCGAATTTAATAAATAACACCACTATTTCACTGCAACGTTTTTATGTGCTTCTGCGATTATGCGGTAACCTGTCAGCAATAATTACATGGTTCCCTGCCCAAATCGTCATTTCCCTTGTAAAAGAGGCATTGTTTGCGAATGTGGAACCCTCCCTCACGGAAGAACTTATGAATACTCGCTTATTGATTTTAGCTCTTTTATCAAGCGCCTTAGTTACTGGCTGCGGCGGGTCCAGCCCCTCTAGCTCGCAAGGGGGCCAAGACAGCAATCTAACCCGCACCGAAATCCCAACCACCCGATTCGATATGGCCAATAACTGCTATGCATTGCAATCGGTGCTCACCAATAAATATCTTGTCGGGGACACAGATGGCAGTTACACCAGCACCGCCAGTTCAGCTACCGACGGCGATGCACTCTTCATGCAGCCCGCTACTTTAGGTAAATACCTGTTTTATACGGCTGACCAAGAGCTACTGACGGCTGGCGATGGCGCGTTAAGCGCAGAAAGTATTGCAAGTGATGCCGCTATTTGGACGATTGATTTAGTGCCGGGTGGCGGCAGTTTCACCATTGGCTCTGACAGCACGTCACAAATAATGCAGGTAACTGATAGCGGCCTGTTAATTGCTGGCCCAGAGACCAGCGGCCCGAGCTCTGAATTCAAATTTGCGCCAACCAGTAATTGCACTAGCTACCCAGAAATGCCCACCGGCGTTTCTGCCGAAACCTTTAAAGGTAACGGCGTCGACAAGCCCATTATTGGCTTTGCAGATGTTCACACCCATATGGGCATGTCCAGCGAGATGTCTTATGCAGGCAATGTCGGCCCCTCTGCCGGTGGCGCGTTGTACGGCGAAGTCATTAACCGCTTTGGTGTTGATCACGCACTGGAAAACTGCGAAGACTTTCACGGTCCTAACGGGATCCGCGACGGCAATAATGTTATTAGCCTTAACCCCACCGACACCCACGAAACTAAAGGTTGGCCGTCGTTTGTAGGCTGGCCGCGCCGGGACTATTTAACCCACCAAGTGATGTATTACAAATGGGTAGAGCGCGCCTACTTATCTGGTCTGCGCTTGATGGTAAACCACGGCACTAATATTAAAGCGCTGTGCGATGTCGGCAAAACGATTTCTGGCAACCCTGACGCCGACTGCAACGACATGAGCGTGGCAGTGAAGCAGGTTGAGTACCTTTATGACGTGCAAGATTATGTAGATGCCCAAAGTGGCGGGCCGGGCAAAGGCTGGTATCGCATTGTTAAAAGCCCACAAGAAGCGCGAGAAGTCATTAACGATGGCAAAATGGCGGTAGTTCTTGGGGTAGAAGTTGCGCAGGTCTTCGACTGTGGCATGACCGTATTACCGGACGGGACTGAGCAGGCCAATTGTGACCAAGCGCAAATAGCCAGTGAAATACAGCGCCTATGGGATCTTGGCGTTCGTCATGTCTACCCCTTCCATGACATTAATACTTCTTTGGGCGGCGCCGGCATATTTAATGGCGACTCCATGAACCTACTCAACTTCCTAGACACCAAAGCCTTCTTTAAAACCACCGAGTGCCGAGACTACCCAGTGGATGAACCCTCGGTTCGAACCCCCGGCACGGAGATGGCCACCGCCATTCCAGGTAGCGGTAACGATCCAATATCTCAAGCCTTCTTTGAAGCCACCGGGGGCCTTATACCGTTTTATCCGGCTGGCAAGCGCTGCAATGCCCGCAATGTCACCGACTTGGGCGAATACGCACTGCGCGCCTTAATGACACGCGGCATGGTGATTGATATTGACCACGCCGCCTACCACAGCAAAGACATTATGCTAGACATTGCCGACGAGCAAACACCGGCCTACCCCTTGGTCTCATCTCACGATGCCCATGGCGGTCTAACCAGTGACCAAATAGTACGCATGCTTAAAAACGGCGGCACTATTTATCCCTACAAAGGTAATGGCATAAAACACAGTGAGTTTTTAGAGAAATTAAAATTCTGGCGCAACAAAGCCGGCATCACCGACGCCGAACAACCCTTGGCATTGGGTTACGGCGCAGATGCTAATGGCTTTGGCGGTCATCCCGGCCCACGCGGCGGCGACTCAGAGCCGGTTCAATATCCTATCGTGCTGTTTAACGGCGACGACTGGGGGCCACAATTTGCTAACTTTAAGCCCGTCACTGTCGATATGTTAGTGATTCAGGAAAGTGGCAAGTACTGGCATATTGACGAAACCGGTATGTCTCACTACGGCCTGGTTGCCGACTTTGTTGAAGAAGTTAGATTGGAAGGCGGCAAAGAAGCACTCGACGCGCTGTACAATTCTGCTGAAGGCTATGTACAAATGTGGGAACGCGCCTACAACCGTAACGGAAACTAAATCATGCGCCAAAAGTTACTTTTTTTAATTTGCGCAATACTGCTTCTCACCGGCCTTTGGCTGGTGATGAAGCCAGATACTGGGTTGCTGCAAAACAGCGGCGCAGTAGCCGAGCCCAAAGAGGTTTACTTCGCCATTCACCATGGCAGCATCCCTGACCAACAAGTGCTTCAACTCAAAGTTGGCGACACCGCACAACTCAGTTTTTTGAGCGACAGCGACGCTGCCGTGCATATTCATGGCGTAGATATACACATTGCCTTACGCGCAGGAGTAACCCAGCGAGTTGAATTTGACGCCACCCAGGCGGGCAGATTCGCGCTTGAGGTACATACCACCGAAATGCAGCTTGGCGCTATTGAAGTCTATCCGCGCTGATGCGGTGTAAATTTCACCTGGTGTTATTCGCTACCCTCGCGCTGTCAAACAACTGCTTTGCGCACTCATTCGGCGAGCCGTATAAACTGCCCATGCCCTACTGGATGTATATCTACGGGGCCATGGCGGCACTTATTTTATCTTTTTTAGTGCTGGGGTTTTTCTACAGCGCAGAACACGCAAACCGAGCCTCCAGAAAAATTACTATTGACCACCCCCGCTTAAGAGAAGTTGCCCGCAGGCTTAAGCTCGCCAGCATCATGAAAGCCAGTGTGCTTTTGTGTTTTTGCCTCGCCATTATTAGCGGCCTGATTGGTAATCAAGACCATTATCGCAATTTCAATATGACTTTTTTCTGGATCAGTTTTGCCTTGGGAGCCAGCTATCTCAGCGCCGTATTTGGCAACTGGTATGACTACCTCAACCCCTGGAAAGTGATCTGTTCCACCACCAAAAATATCAGCCGTGGCCACTATACTTATCCCGCCCAACTTGCTTACTGGCCAGCAGTTATTTTATATATGGGGTTTGTTTTTCTTGAGCTATTTGGCAATACCCGGCCGTTTTCTCTATCCATGATTTTAATCGCTTACAGCGCAATAAATATGCTGGCGGTGTATTTAGTCGGCAGCAAGGCTTGGTTCCACTATGGCGAGTTATTCTCGGTTATGTTTAGGCTTATCGCCAAAATGTCACCGCTTCACTATCACAATAACGCCGAAAATCGATTTAAAATTACCCTGCGCTTTCCGTTCAGTGGATTACTGCATGAGCGAATAGAACACCGCAGCCTGCTAGTATTTTTATTATTTATGCTGTCGTCTACCGCCTACGATGGTCTTCGTGAAACCAGTTTTTGGTTTGATATTTTTTGGAGAGATCCGCTACACATTATAGAGCCCTTACTGGGCCAACACCCACTTCACGCCTACACCACACTGCGCCCGTGGTATATCGGCTTTGAGACGGTGTGCTTACTACTATCACCCTTTATTTACTTGGGCTTATTTTTATTCTTTTTATGGCTTGGGAAATGCCTAACCCGCAGCGACCTAAGCGTGACCGAGTTATCACTGCGTTTTGGTTATAGCTTGCTGCCGATTGCCCTGGTTTACCACATCACTCATTACTACACGTTGGTGCTAAGCCAAGGCGTAAAGATTCGGGGTTTATTCTCAGACCCCTTTGGCTGGGGTTGGGATTTATTTGGCACAGCTATTAGCGGCAGACTACCAATCCTGCCGGACATGGGCTTGATTTGGAACAGTCAGGTCTTGTTGATTTTAATTGGTCATGTCGCCAGTGTTTATTTAGCTCACGCTGAAGCACTGTGCAGTTTTTCAAACCAAAGACAAGCTAGTATTAGTCAATTGCCGATGCTACTGCTGATGGTCATTTTTACCGGCGTCGGCTTGTGGATACTCGCCCAGCCTTTGCAGGGCTAAGACGTTAAGCTATTTCTTTGGCGACACGTACATTGAAATTTCTGCGTCGAAAACCACATTGCCAACCGCATTTTTGACTTCAACTTTAACGGGGACAGCGCCTTTTTCACCAGGAACAATGTCTCGTATTGTTGCATAGCCTCGAAGCACGCCTTTTGCTGGACCCAAATAGCGTACGGTCATTCCCGTTGGAATCCACCGCATACCCGCAGGCATCGAAGCCTCGCTAACAACCCCCGCAGCAAGCTCAGCTAAATTGCACATGACAATCGCGTGAACGCTGCCAATATGGTTACGCATAGAGCGGCGCTCTTTAATTCTCACCACCGTGTAGCCCGTTTCCAGTTCTTCAAAAACCGGTTTAATAGTGGCAAAGTAAGGCGCTTTAAGACAAACCCCCTTAGAGAATATTTGTCTGCCTGCGGGGTAGGCAGAAAGTGTGCGCCATAATTTTAATGTTGGGTTCATATTGCCGCTCTCGATCAATTATTGACAAACAGTAACACGACGCTGAGTGGACACCATTAATCATTAAATAAAAGCGACAAGGCCAAAGGTCAGTCGGCGACTACGCGCATGCTTCACTCACAGCCATTAGTAATAAAAATAGCGCGGGTATAAACCCAAAAATTTATTATTTTTAATAAAAAAACCCAGAGGTATTAGCCCTGGGTACTATTTTTTAAGTTAAGCGTATAAAGCTATTCGGCGCTAGGTTGGGCCGCTGAAGTCTCTTGTACCAATGTTTTTAGCTCGCCACTTTCATGCATTTCACAAATAATATCGCAGCCGCCCACTAACTCGCCGGCAACCCATAACTGTGGAAACGTTGGCCAATTAGCGAATTCTGGCATTTTTGCGCGAATGTCTGGATTAGACAAAACATCAACAAACGCAAAACGCTCGCCACATTCCATTAGGGCCTGCGACGTACGAGCAGAAAAACCACACTGAGGTTGGCTAGGAGAACCTTTCATATAAAGGATAATAGCGTTAGATGAAATTTGCTGCTTGATTGCTTCGATAGTGTCCATGGATCACCTGCTGGTCTGATAACGTTGATAAGGCCTGATTAGGGTGGCGCTTATCCG
>JBKEFB010000087.1:0-11705 GCA_046712405.1 Zhongshania sp.
CGGGTAATATTTTCATATTGTTTCTAATGAGTTGCGCGATGTGGCAGTTTTTAAATGGGCAAGAAAGAGTTTAGTTGATAAGTCGTAGTGAGTTTTCTCAAGAAAAGCCCTGGCAACCAGAACTCAATATAGGGATGTTGGGTTGGTCTTTAGTGTGGTGTTTGAGTAAGGCTTAAGGTTGGGAGTTAAATTACGCCCATTTCCCAAAAAAGAATTATTAGCAACGGTGCATAAAAAGACCGGGTTCATGACCTTGGTAATCAAGGTTTGGTTGAGTCTTTAGCTTTGAGCCAGCATGGCCTTACTGGTCACCGCGATAAATCATGGCTTCTTGTAAGTGTGCAAGGCTAATACTTTTGTCGCCGGCTAGATCGGCAATGCTGCGGGCAATTTTGATTAGACGGTGGTTGGCGCGGGCGCTCAGTCCTAGTTTTTGCTCGGCGCGGAGCATGAATTGTTTGCTGGCTTCATCTAACTCGCAGAATCTCGCCACTTCCTCGGCGCTAAGTCGCGCATTGATATTGGGACCGCGCTCATACTGGCGGGTCCGGGCGGCACAAACACGTTCTCGAACCACTGCACTAGTTTCCGCTTTACTAGCATCTTGTAAAACACCAGGTGGAAGCCTGGGCACGGTGATACGCAAATCAATGCGGTCTAAGAGTGGGCCAGATAATTTACTGCGGTAGCGCTGAATTTGGTTGGGTGTGCAGCGGCAATCTTTAGTTTCGTCTCCGTCATAACCGCATGGGCAGGGATTCATTGCCCCTACCAACTGAAATTTTGCCGGAAATGTAAGTTGCTGCATGGCTCGGGAAATAATGACTTCTCCCGATTCCATTGGCTCACGCAGTACTTCCAGTACTTTGCGAGGATATTCCGGCAGTTCATCTAAGAATAAAACACCGTTGTGAGCGAGCGATATTTCCCCCGGCCGAGGATAACTTCCACCACCCACTAAGGCCGCAGCAGAGGCGGTGTGGTGGGGCGATCGGAAAGGTCGATGCAGCCGCAATGGCTGGCCAGCGAGAGATTGCACGGTGGCAATATCCAGGCGTTCTGATTCAGTTAGGGGCGGCAAAATTCCAGGTAGACGGTTGGCGAGCAGAGTTTCCCCGGTTCCCGGCAGGCCACTAAGTAATAAGCTGTGGCCGCCAGCCGCCGCAATTTCTAGCGCACGCTAGGCACCCGCTTGGCCTTTTACATCGCTGAGATCGGGATAGCTGTTGGTATCTATGGGCGCAACACTGGCGTCAGCAAAGGGTAGGGGTTTTTGGCCGTGTAAGTGTGCGGCGACCGCGAGTAAGGAGTCCGCTTCGCGCAGGCCGGTGTCGTCGACGATACTAGCCAGTCCAGAATTCGCAGCGGGTAAAATGAGAATATGACCTGCCAGATTTGCTTGAATAGCGGCAGGCAGCGCGGCATCGACGGCGCGCAGTTCGTCGCTCAAACTCAACTCGCCAATAAGTTCCAAATTCTTTAGGGGTGCGGCTGGTACTTGCCCAGACGCGAGTAAAATACCAACGGCAATTGGCAGATCAAAGCGGCCACCCTCCTTGGTAAGTCTGCCGGCGCGAGATTGACGGTGAGGCGACTGACGGGGAAGTCAAAACGCGAATTAATCAGCGCTGAGCGCACTCGGTCGCGACTTTCACGCACGGATGCCCCAGGTAGGCCAATAATATTGAAGGCGGGAAGCCCGCCAGATAAGTGGACTTCAACGATGACTAGCGGAGCGTTGATGCCCAGCTTGGCGCTGCTATAAATGATGGCTAGCGGCATGTCTCCATCCTTGAAGGCTGCTTAATGAGGTTTTTCCATGCCGAAAAAAATCCCGGCTCGTGCAAAAACCTCAGATATGTTGGCCTTAGAACTTAAGCCTTACCTGCAGATTGGCTCTCTAACTGAGTGGTCAGTTCGGCAAGTTGTTTTTCCAAGGCTTCCAGCTTGCTGCGTGTGCGATTGAGTACTGCGACTTGGGCGTCAAATTCGTCGCGAGAAACCATATTTAAGCGACTAAAACCACCTTGCAATAAGACCTGCACTTTTTCTTCGATATCCTGCTGAATTTCAGGACCGTTATTAATTAAGCGGCCGGCTTGCTGTGCCAGCTGAGAAATAAAATCGGGTTTGGCCATGGGGTATCCGCCTCTGTAATAAGCCTAAGTGTATCTTAAAAATGCCATTAGCATGAAGTCACACGAGAGCTGTCGCTGATATTAAAACCGATTCAATATGGTCATGCGCTTTACCGTGGTGCGCTAATATTAAATGCCGGAACTGATTTGCCGCAGCTATGCACGGTGATGGTACAGATATTGCTTTTGCTCTGAAATAATTATGCCGCGTTTTATCGCTAACGCTAATGACAAATACCTCTATAAAAGGATCTTTCATTGACGGCTCGTGCACCCACTCCAGAACTATCACCAGGGGCAAGCGCCGAGCTGGTGCCAACCAAATCTTGGCTAGCGTCGATTGAGCTAGGTTTTCGAGCAGGAAAAAAGCGCACTGATCTAGTGCGATCACTTCATAAGGGGCCGTTGCGTGTGCAGCGACCGTTCCACCCAGAAGGCGATTGCTGTCACGTTTATCTACTTCATCCACCCGGGGGAATGGTGCCGGGTGACGTTTTACGGGTGGTTTTGAGTCTTGATTCTGGTGCTCATGCGCTATTAACCACGCCGTCTGCCGGTAAGGTCTATCGCAGTGATGCAGCTAAAACGGCGCAGTCACAGGGTGTTTCGGCATACGTGGCCAGCGATGCCTGTCTTGAATGGCTCCCGCAGGAGACCATTATTTTTGAAGGTGCAGAGGCAGAGTTGAGTAATCACTTTGCACTGCATGGCAATGCCTCGCTATGCACTTGGGATATTGTGGTGCTTGGACGGCGTGCCAGTGGTGAGTGTTTTAGTCGTGGCCACTGCACGCAGACGATTGATATTAGTCGAGACGGTGTTCTGTTGCTGAGAGAGCGCACCGAATGGCTTGGTGGCAGCCGAATGCTGGACGCACCCTGGGGGATGGGGGGTATGTCGGTCAGCGGCACCCTATTTGCTACGCTGCAATGCGACCAACACATGATGGACACCTTGCGAGAGGGCTTAGCCGAGCTTGTTACCAGTCGCGGCTGGCTGCCGGCGGAGTGGGGTCTGTCGCAAAAGCGCGATATTTTTGTGGCGCGGTACTTGGGTAATTCACCGGAACAGTGTCGCAAAGGTTTCATTTGGTTGTGGTCGCATCTGCGGCCGTTATTGAATGGCCGGCCCGCGTGTCCACCGCGAATTTGGAATACCTAAGTGTCCTTAGATCAGAGCACACAATGTGAAAACGGGAAGTTACTGCGATGGAACTGAGTCCAAGAGATAAAGATAAATTATTGATTTTTACCGCCGCGCTGCTGGCGGAGCGCCGCAAGGCCAAGGGCTTGAAATTAAATTATCCAGAAGCGATAGCACTTATCTCCGCCGAGGTAATGGAGGGTGCAAGAGAGGGTCGCAGCGTAGCAGAAATGATGAGCGCGGGGCGCGAGATCTTGGGCCGCGATGACGTGATGGACGGCGTCGCCGAGATGATTCATCAAGTGCAGGTTGAGGCCACGTTTCCAGACGGTACCAAGCTAGTTACCGTGCACAACCCCATTGTCTAAAAGAATCTGCGGCTACTGGCGGCAAGAACGGAGGCTCTATGATTCCAGGTGAAATACACCTTGCGCTGGGTGACATTACTTTAAATGCGGGCCGCGAGACCTGCACCTTAGATGTTGCGAATAGCGGTGATCGGCCCATTCAGGTGGGTTCGCATTATCATTTTTTTGAGGCCAACCCTGCCTTGGTATTTGATCGTCAAGCCAGTCGCGGATTTCGTCTAAATATCGCCGCGGGAACAGCGGTGCGTTTTGAGCCAGGTCAGAGCCGAGAGATAGAGTTAGTGGCCTTGGCCGGTAAACGCGAAGTCTATGGTTTTCGCGGTGAGATTATGGGCCTCTTGGATGGTGTGGCAGATAAAGGAGCAAGGTCATGACTACGATTGACCGCCGCGCCTATGCGGATATGTATGGCCCGACTGTGGGCGATCGGGTGCGTCTCGCAGATACTGAATTGTGGATAGAGGTGGAAAAAGACTTCACTACTTACGGTGAGGAAGTGAAGTTTGGTGGTGGTAAAGTTATCCGCGACGGCATGGGCCAGAGCCAGTTAGGTGACGACCTTACACCCGATACTGTCATCACCAACGCCCTGATTTTAGACCACTGGGGTGTCGTAAAAGCCGATGTGGCCATTAAAGCGGGTCGAATTGCCACCATCGGCAAGGCCGGTAATCCAGATATCCAAGCGGATATCGATATTATTATTGGGCCGTGCACGGAAATAATTGCCGGTGAAGGTCAGATATTAACAGCCGGTGCCATAGACGCGCATATCCACTTTATATGCCCTCAGCAAATTGAAGAAGCGCTTATGAGCGGCGTTACCACAATGCTCGGTGGTGGCACTGGGCCCGCGACCGGTACCAATGCCACAACCTGTACGCCGGGGGCCTGGCATCTGGGGATAATGCTGCAGGCAGCGGAGAGCTTCCCCATGAATTTGGGTTTTATGGGCAAAGGTAATGCAAGCTTGCCGGCTGGCTTGGAAGAACAGCTACAGGCCGGCGCAATGGGTTTAAAACTTCATGAAGATTGGGGCACTACGCCAGCGTCAATAGACTGCTGTTTGAGCGTGGCAGAAAAATACGATGTGCAGGTGGCGATTCATACCGACACCCTTAATGAATCGGGTTTTGTTGAAGACACCTTAGCCGCGTTCAAAGGCCGGACAATTCACACTTACCATACTGAAGGCGCTGGCGGTGGTCATGCGCCAGATATTATTAAGGCCTGTGGCTCGCCTAATGTACTGCCGTCGTCAACCAATCCAACCCGTCCCTACACGGTGAATACGGTGGATGAGCATTTAGATATGCTGATGGTCTGTCATCATCTTGATCCTAATATTCCTGAAGATGTCGCTTTTGCGGATTCTCGTATTCGCAAGGAAACGATTGCGGCCGAAGATATACTTCACGATCTAGGTGCTTTTTCGATGATCTCATCTGACTCACAGGCCATGGGTCGAGTGGGTGAGGTGGTCTGCAGAACGTGGCAGACCGCTCACAAGATGAAGGTGCAACGCGGTCCGCTGGCGGAGGATAGCAGCGGCAATGACAACTTCCGCGCCCGCCGTTATATTTCTAAATACACTATTAACCCCGCTATTGCCCACGGTATCTCCCATGAAGTGGGGTCTATTGCCGTCGGTAAACTGGCAGATTTGGTGTTGTGGAAACCCGCTTTTTTCGGTATTAAGCCGGCGATGATTATCAAAGGGGGCGCTATTGCCGCTGCGCCAATGGGCGACCCCAATGCCTCAATCCCGACGCCGCAACCGGTGCATTACCGCATGATGTTTGGAGCCTTTGGCAAAGCTTGTGTGCAAACCTCGGTGAGCTTTGTGAGTCAGGCGGCTATCGATGGCGATATAGCGACAACATTGGGGCTCGAGCGGCCGTTGGTGGCGGTTGAAAATTGTCGAAATGTCACCAAGGCTGACATGGTGTTAAATAATTATCAGCCGGTAATGGAAGTTGATCCAGACACCTATGAGGTGCGGGCGGACGGTCAATTATTAATTTGCGAGCCGGCCAGCGAACTACCGCTGGCACAGTTGTACTGTCTGTTTTAAAGACGGCATTGCAGGTAAAAATAAGGATTGAAAAATGTTGGAATGTTATGAACTTGGTGAAGGCACTAGCGACACCCGCTTGGTATTAAGTTATCAGGAGCGGCAGCGCAGCCGCTATCGCGCAAAATCAGTGTGTGGCTTAGATGTGGCGTGGTTTGTTGAGCGTGGCAAAGTGCTCGCCGATGGCGAAATATTAGTTGCCAATAGTGGCGAGAAAATTAGGGTGGTGGCGGCCGAAGAAACCGTGTCAGAAGTGTGTAGTAATGATGTCTTACTGCTGACCAAAGCGGCTTATCACCTAGGGAACCGTCATGTCCCCCTGCAAATCGAAGCGGGTGAATTGCGTTATCAGCACGATCATGTGCTCGATGATATGTTGCGAGGTCTCGGACTTACGGTCTTAGTTACCGATAAAACCTTTCACCCAGAAAACGGCGCCTATCACAACAGCGGCAGTCATCGCGGCGGGCATGCGCATAGTCATAGTTATTCTGAGCATGAGCATCGGCATGGCTAAACCATTATTACACCTCATGCAGATAGTTAGTCCGGCGCTGCCGGTGGGCGCCTACGCCTATTCTCAGGGCTTAGAGTATGCGGTAGAGAGCGCATGGGTTAATGATTTGGCTGGCGCCGCCGACTGGATTGGCGAGGTATTGAACCACAGCGTCGGTGGGCTAGATTTGCCGGTGCTGTTGCGCTTGTTAACCGCATGGCGGCAGCAAGATATAGCAATGGTTAAATATTGGAATCACAGCTTACAGGCGGCGCGAGAGTCGCGCGAGTTACTCTTAGAAGATGTACAAATGGGCGAGGCACTATTGCGTCTATTAGTTTCCTTAGGGCTACCTTCTGCCATTCAGTGGCCTTCAACTGAGCCCATCAGTTTTGCTACTGGATTTGCGATGGCCGCTCGGCATTTTGAAATAGATGATGATGACGCCCTTAGTGGTTTCGCTTGGAGTTGGCTGGAAAATCAAGCGGCCGCAGCGGTCAAGCTAGTGCCGCTGGGCCAGACTGACGGCCAGCGGTTATTAATGGCGTTAATGCCCTGTATAGAAAAGACCGTGGCAGATGCCTATCTGCGTGCAGACGACGATATTGGTGCTGGCTTGCCAGGTCTGGTGATGGCGTCTATACAGCATGAAACCCAGTATTCAAGGTTATTTCGCTCTTAATTTTGGGCAAATAAATGATCGTAAATATTTTTTAAAGAGTTGGAGTTAGAGTTATGAAAAAGCCCGCATTACGGCTTGGTATTGGTGGACCGGTTGGTTCCGGCAAAACGGCCTTGGTTAAAACGCTGTGCGCCGAGTTGCGCGGCCGTTTCGATATTGCGGTTATCACCAATGATATTTATACCCGCGAAGACGCGGAATTCTTATTGCGTCATGAGGTGTTGTCGCAGGATCGTATCCTCGGCGTAGAAACTGGTGGTTGCCCCCACACCGCGATTCGAGAAGATGCATCGATGAATCTTTCGGCTGTGGCTGAGTTAAGCGGTCGTTTCCCAGATCTTGAATTGATCATGATAGAAAGCGGTGGTGATAATTTAGCCGCAACGTTTAGCCCCGAGCTGTCTGACCTTACTATTTATGTGATCGACGTTTCTGCCGGGGACAAAATTCCTCGTAAAGGTGGCCCCGGTATAACTCGCTCCGATTTACTAGTGATCAATAAAACCGATTTGGCGCCGCTGGTGGGCGCTGACCTAGGGTTAATGGACAGAGACGCGAAAAAAATGCGTGGCGATAGGCCGTTTATTTTTAGTAATTTAAAAGACGGGAGTGGCGTTGCTGAGATCGTCAGCTTTGTCGTCGAGCAGGGTATGTTGGGACGCTAAAGTAGAATCGTGATGGAGCAATATTAATGGCCGACATGGTGCCCTTCTTAAGCATGTTAGTGCTGGGATTTTCGGCGGGGATTATCCACGCCTTTGATGCTGATCATATTGCTGCTGTAGGCGGCATTAGTGGGCAGAATAGCGGGCGTCATAGTTTTCGGTTTGCCCTGCACTGGGGTTTTGGCCATGGCCTTGCAGTGATCGCTGTCGCGACCCTTGTGTTGGTGGCCGGTGCGGCAATGCCTACACAATTTAGCGCTGTTGCCGAGTCTGCGGTGGCGTGGATGCTGATTGCTATTGGCGCTATGACATTTATACACCTGTGGCAACAGCACCAGAATACAGAAGCCACCGAGTCACTTAGCCACAATGCAAGCCTGGTCGGTTTGGTCCATGGTAGTGCAGGGTCGGCACCCTTATTGGCCGTCATTCCGGCGGCGGGTATGAGCAGCCCCACGCTGGGGATGTTGCACGTAGTGGTATTTAATATTGGCATAATATTGGCGATGGCGGGCGTGGGCGCCGCACTGCGCAGCGGCTTGTCTGCTGCGGGTCGTTATCATCACGCACTTCAGCTTGCTATCCAATCGGTCTTGGGTGTGTTCGCAACCAGCTTTGGTTTTTTTCTATTGTTATCTCTCTAAATGGCAAAAGAATTTATTTTGCTGCGGTCGCACTTATTAGTGCTGGACGAGCCCAGAAAAGTATTCAGCCCCCTAGTATTAAAGCTAGTTAGCGCGTTATTGCCTTTTTTGCGCCAGCAGGGTGAGATGACAGTCGTATCGGTTGAGCAATATTTCGATTTCGTCCAGGTATTAGCGAACAACTACGCGGTAATGAATCGCGGCTAAGTCATGCTTTCTGGACGCGTTGACAACACTGTCGAAGAGGGCATGCGCCGGCATATGACGGTGTCAGGGCAAGGTTTATACTCTTAAACATAACTCTTTCCCGTTAAAGGATAAATAGCTTATGAAGCACCTTGCCATTTTAGCGCTGGCGTTTACACCGGTCGTCGGCTTGGCTGCCGAGCTTAGTATTCCCGCTGGTAAAAACTATGTTGTTGGTATTGATCAGCAGGTACTCGTGCTCGATAACCTGCATATAGGTGACGGCGCCAAAATCAGTTTTTCCTCGGCGGTCGTGGGCTGGCGTGTTCAGGCTCGGCATGTCTTTATAGGTAAAGATGTTGTTATTGACGGCAATGGTAGTTTGGGTATGGCCGGTGGCGCGGCGCAGCTAGTTTCAGACTGCGCTAACGGTGAGATAGGCGGTAATGGCGGCCCCGGCGGCGACGGTGTAGAAATTCGCTTGCAGTTCGGTATAGAGACGCTCGGCGATCTCAAGATTCTGGCGAATGGTGGCGATGGTGGCGATGGTGGCGATGGTGTTGCCGGCAGCGACGGCGCCGATTGTGATGGGGCCAATGCTGGCGAGGGCGGTGACGGCGGTAACGGCGGCGAAGGCGGCCGCGGCGGGGATATTACTATTCTTTACCAAGTGCTTGCCAAGGGTGTTTCTGGCGATGACCTGATTAAGCGAGTTCATATTAGCAGTGAAGGTGCCGACGGCGGTAATGGCGGTGATGCGGGTTCTGGCGGTGTCGGTGCGGATGGATATTATATTAATAGAAAAACCCTAACCGGTGGCCGCAAGTGGGTTGAGGGCGAAGAGGGCGGTTTGGCGGGGAGCCCTGGGTTGGCTGGATCTGCTGGCAATCCTGGCCGTATTTTAGTCGATCAGTTAGTTATGTCGCTGGCACCGCCTGTTGAAGCGAAGTCCTCGGCAATAACTATTATGGAGTTGCAGCGCCAAATTGGGCGCCTGCGAGCTCGTGTTGATAAGTTAGAAGCTAAAACGACTGGCCAGTAAGCTGTCAGTGCGAAGGTCATGGAGGAGGGTGCCAAATGGCTTCGTTTATTTACATTATAGGCATCAGTAAATTGCATGTTCACCGAAATGCAGTACGCACGCACTATATTGGTGCTTTGCTTTTTTAGCTCCTCTAACGCAAGGTTATAAGTGAGGCAAAATGCAGGTTAAATTGTTGTTTTTATTTAAATTATTGTAAATCTTTTAAGTTCAGATCGTCTTGGTTGTCAGCCTACAGTCTATGTATAGTGCTTATTTTTAACGCACTAAATGGCAGCATTATTAAAAAGTGCTCCATATTTGAGCGTAACAATAGTATGAAGTTAAGCCCGTAACGCATCCACAGGCAGTAGTATTGCGGCATGGTTTAAAGTTGCCTTTAAGTTATTGTTTTAAATAATAAAAAATATAGTTGGCATTGAAAGTGCTAACGCTTGAGCAGGATTGTGCTTGAACACTTCCTCAATACCTTAGTGGAGACTAAAGACATGAAAACAATGAAAACATTAATTGCTGCAAGTATTGCAGCTGCATCAATGACCATGGTTGCTGCGCCAGCTTCAGCTGAGTTGAGCGCAAGCGCCGGCCTGGCATCGTCATATTTGTGGCGTGGTTACGATTTGTCTAATTCGACCGGGGTTCCTGTCTTTTACGGCGATATTTCGTATAGCGTAAATGGCTTCTATGCCGGTGTATGGGCGTCTAGTGGCGATACATCCTTCGGTACCGAATATGACTTGTTCGCAGGTTACGGTATGGAAGTTGGTGGCGTAAGCTTAGATCTGAACTTCACGAACTATGTCTATCCAGGTACTGGTGGCGCGGTTGCCGACGGCGAAGCAGACTTCGGTGATCTTACTGAAGTAATTTTCTCGGTGGGTGTGGGTTCTTTCAACGGAAGTTTTTATAAGCAGATCGCGGGTAGTAACGAAGACTATACATATCTTACCCTTAGCTACGATATCGGTCAGTTCTCATTCCTGTACGGTATGCATAACGGTCTTACTGATGGCACTGTTGTGAATAGCCAAACGTTAGACGGTGAGACCGAATCGCATATTGATGTGACTTACGCTTACAACGACAGCCTGTCATTCACCGTGAGTCAGTTTGTCGATGGTGAAGATAACGTTAACGCATTTGTTGGTGGCGAAGACGATTTGAAATTCGTTGTTTCTTATAGTTTGCCAATCGATATGTAATACCCCTGGCCGGCGACAGACTTGTCTGTCGGCCATTTTCTTAACTCAATCCTAATGTGTGGCTAACGCACATTGACAGGAGATATCCGATGAAATTGATTACGGCTGTTATCAAGCCATTCAAACTCGATGATGTGCGCGAAGCGCTGTCTGACATCGGCGTACAGGGCATAACTGTCACCGAAGTAAAAGGTTTTGGTCGTCAAAAAGGTCACACCGAGCTTTACCGTGGCGCTGAGTATGTTGTCGATTTTTTGCCTAAGGTGAAGATTGAAGTCGCTGTCGCAGACGATTCGGTTGAACCGACCATCGAAGCAATAAGCAAGTCAGCTAACACTGGCAAAATAGGCGACGGCAAAATCTTTGTCACCGCGCTTGAGCAGGTTATTCGAATTCGTACCGGTGAAACTGGCGAAGAAGCCATTTAGTAATGTCGTTGCGTTTTTTGTTAACTAATTTAATTAAAAGACTTATCTCTTTCCCTTTGGAGGACATGTGATGGAAGACATCATACAGGTCAAGTACGCCCTGGACACATTTTACTTCCTGGTTATGGGTGCGTTCGTAATGTGGATGGCAGCAGGTTTTGCCATGCTCGAAGCCGGTTTGGTTCGCGCAAAAAATACCACAGAGATCCTAACCAAAAACATCGCTTTATTTGCGGTGGCTTGTACCATGTACCTGTTATGTGGCTACACAATTATGTACGGCGGTTCAGCAGGTGGCATTCTGCCAGACGCGTGGTTCGGTAATTCAATTGCCGATGCGTCAGTAGAAGAAGTGCTGGCTTCAAACGGTGACACTTACTACTCAGGCTCATCTGATTTCTTCTTCCAAGTGGTATTCGTGGCAACAGCTATGTCTATCGTGTCGGGCGCGGTTGCGGAGCGTATGAAGCTGTGGGCTTTCTTGGCTTTTGCAGTTGTCATGACTGGGGTTATCTACCCACTTCAAGGTTCTTGGAGCTGGGGCGGCGGTTTCTTGTCTGAAGCAGGTTTCTCTGACTTCGCAGGTTCCGGTATTGTCCATATGACAGGTGCTTCTGCAGCACTAGCTGGTGTATTG
>JBKEFB010000088.1:0-11565 GCA_046712405.1 Zhongshania sp.
ACCATTATGGGTGTATCTCGGTATTTGAAAGAGCAAAACCGTGCTATTGAGATTATTGGCCTGCAGCCAGATGGTTGCTCAAGTATTCCCGGTATTCGACGTTGGCCAGAGGCTTACTTACCCAGTATATATGATGCTGTACAGGTCGATCGCGTAATTGATATGGATCAGCGCACTGCAGAGATCACTATGCGCGCTATGGCCGTAGAAGAGGGGATCTTTTGCGGCGTGTCGTCAGGTGGTTCTGTTGCTGCCGCGCTGCGTGTCAGTGAGTCAGTAGAAAATGCAGTAATTGTCGCTATTGTTTGTGACCGCGGCGACCGCTACCTATCAACCGGTGTTTTTGATAAGACACTGGAGAAATAAAGTTGCTTGAAAGAGTATAAAAGTTTCATGATCTATATGTTAGTGAGCAAGTAGCGATGGTTAAGGTAAGAGAAGACTTTCCGTTATTAGCCAACGGAAACGTTGATATCGCTGCTTGGATAGCCCGGTTGCCGGTGGATAGACAGGTTATTCATACTGCTGATTTACAGCGCGCGTTTGAATTAGCCGAACTTTGTTCAGCTAATTTGGAGTCACCTGAGAAGGGTAAGGTCGATTATTTCTCTAGTTTTTATACCGCCTTGGAAATGGTTGAAATATTAGCCGATCTTCATCTCGATCAGGACAGCCTTATTGCCGCGACTTTATTTCGTGCGGTGCGTGAAGACTGTTTATCTATTGTTGAACTCGAGCAGCAATTTGGTCGCCCGGTCGCAAAGTTAGTCGATGGTGTGCTGGGCATGGCGGCAATATCCCGGGTAAATGCCGAGCTTGATGCGCCGGTATTGGGCCAGTCTGAAGCCCAGAGCGAGACCATCCGAAAAATGCTGGTCGCTCTAGTCAACGACGTGCGAGTAGCGCTGATTAAGCTTGCTGAGCGAACCTCTGCTATTCGCTCCGTCAAAAATAGACCAGAAAAACGCTATCGTGTTGCTCGCGAAGTGGCCGATATTTATGCGCCGCTGGCGCATCGTTTGGGTATTGGCCACATTAAATGGGAGCTTGAAGATCTTTCCTTTCGTTATTTGCAGCCGCTTGCATATAAAAAAATTGCAAAGTTATTGGCTGAAAAACGCCTAGATCGCCAACACTATATCAACGACGCCATCGACGTTCTTGGTAACGCGCTTAACGTCGACGATATTCAGGCCGACATTGCTGGCCGCGTTAAACATATTTATAGTATCTGGCGAAAAATGCAGCGCAAGGGTATCGGCTTCTCTCAGGTTTATGACATTCGTGCCCTGCGGGTGCTAGTGCCCGATTCAAAGTCTTGTTATGCAGCATTAGGCGTGGTTCATGGCCTGTGGCGCAACATTCCCAATGAATTTGACGACTATATCGCGACCCCGAAAGAAAATGGTTATCGCTCTCTACACACCGCTGTGATTGGACCCGATGGCAAGGTGTTGGAAATACAAATTCGCACGCGGTCGATGCACGACGAAGCCGAGTTTGGTGTGTGCTCGCATTGGATGTACAAGGGTACGGATCGTGGTGCCAAAACTACCAACAGCTATGACGAAAAAATAGCATGGTTACGTCAGGTTCTAGACTTACATGAGGAAAGTGGCAGCAGTAGTGATGTCGCCGAGCAATTTACTAGTGCGCAAGATCGAGTTTACGTTTTTACGCCAGACGGTCATGTGGTGAACTTACACAATGGGGCAACGCCGTTGGATTTTGCGTATCACATTCATACTGAGGTAGGTAATCGCTGTCGGGGCGCTAAAGTTAATGGTCGTATTGTCCCGTTAACATACACGCTAAAAACTAGCGAGCAGGTTGAGATTCTCACTGGCAAAGAAAGTGAGCCGCGTCGAGACTGGCTGCAAAGTAACCTTGGCTATTTAAAAACATCTCGGGCGCGTACCAAAGTTCAGCATTGGTTTCGTTTACAGGCCAAAGAAGACAATATTATTGCCGGCCGCGCGCTGCTAGACAAGGAGTTTAAGCGACTCGCCCTGAATAGCATTGATTACAAATACCTTGCCGATCAGATGCACTGTCCCAGCGTGGATGATATGTACGCTTCTGTTGGCGCAGGTGAAATTAGCATGTTTCAGCTGATTCGCGCAGCGAACAGCCTGGCTGGGCGCGATGACGACAATGCTCAGTCTATGTTGCGCTTGCGCCCCGCAAGTACAAAGAAAAAGGATGGTAGTCAGGTCCGCATTAGTGGGGTCGGTAATTTGATGACCTACTTTGCGCGCTGCTGTAAGCCTTTGCCTGGTGAGGGGATCACAGGGTATATCACCGTTGGCCGAGGTGTCAGCGTGCACCGCCAAGACTGTAATAAATTACTGCAACTGCAAAGCGTGGAGCCTCAGCGGATCATTACGGTTGGTTGGGCCGAAGCGCAAATTGATACTTATCCCGTGGATATAGAGCTGCAGGCTTATGACCGTCAAGGCTTGCTGCGCGATATTACGCAGCAACTGGCTACTGAAAAGGTTAATGTTGTGTCATTGAATACTGTGACAGATACCGCTAATCACATAGCTACCATGACGATTAGATTGGAAATCTTAGATCTTGCCACCTTGTCAGATGTATTAAGTCGACTTAACGGTTTACCCAATGTTGTTGGCGTAAAGCGAATTCGAGAGAGTTGATATGGACTATAACATAGTAGATTTGCAATATCTGATGGCGAGGTTGCGCGATCCCGAGGCCGGCTGCCCTTGGGACTTAAAGCAAACCTCAATGACGGTCATTCCCCATACTTTAGAAGAAGTTTATGAGTTGGTGGATGCCATAGAGCGGAGTGATACGCCGCAGATTCGGCAAGAGTTAGGTGATGTCTTATTTCAAGTAATTTTTTATAGTCAATTAGCGTCGGAGCAAGACCATTTTGATTTTTCGAATGTGGTCAATGATATTGTTGCTAAGTTATTGCGACGTCACCCGCATGTTTTTCCCGAAGGCACCTTGCAATCGCGCAGATCCGCCACTGCACCTGATGATGAGGCTATTAAAGCGCGTTGGGAGGAACTTAAGCAAAGCGAACGTAAGCAAAAGTCACAGTACAGTGTGCTAGATGATGTCCCCGAAGCTCTACCAGCTCTTATTAGGGCGACGAAATTACAGAAGCGTGCAGCGCAGACTGGCTTCGATTGGGTGGAACTTGCAAGTGTTGTCACCGCACTGCGAGAAGAGCTAGATGAGCTTGAAGAAGCTATTGCCATCGGCGAGCGAGCTGCTATTGCCGATGAAATGGGCGATGTGCTTTTTTCTGCCGTAAATCTTAGCCGACACCTTGGCTTAGATGCAGAAGCAACCACGCGGGCTGCCTGCAGAAAATTTGAACGACGGTTTCGGTTTGTTGAGCGGCGTTGTATTGAGACGGGTGTTACCGGGGGAGGCGCAGCCGCAAACCCTCAGTTGGATCTGTTTTGGACTGAGGCAAAGGCGGCTGGACTCTAGGTCTAAGCAATAATCTGGTATCGTTAGGGTTGGCGGATAATGAGAGCTTTCCGGCGTTTCACGTATTATTAGTTTTCTAAGAGTTTATAGTGGTTCAGGTGTTTTTCAGTCAATGACAAATAACGCGGAGTTGGGCCGATATCTTCATAAAGTGGGTCACCTTGCTCATCTAACGCCATAATTTTCGGACCTTGGCGGTAGGGCATGACACTTTCCATTTCATCGAGCGCCGCCGTAAGTAGGTCGGTGATCAGTGATTCTACGCTCTGTCGCGGATAAAGTTCCGCCAGTGCATTTAACCTAGCGGCATCTTTAATGGAAAGGCGTACGTCATAACTCTCTGCGGTTAGTCTACCGCCTGCGGTCTCTTCCCAAAGTGATAATAATTCTCGCACTTTCATAAATATGGTTCCTGTCATCTGGAGGCGAAATAGATAATATTTCTTTACTAAGAAACAACACCTAGCACCTATATGATTTTGCTAGCATTATCGGAGTAAATGGTTTGAAGCGTTCTTAGAGCTCCCTTCGGGCTCCCTCGCCTGTTGGGTTTTACTGCTTCTCGTAATACAGTATGGTTTATTTGACGGATATTGCTTTTAAAGTTTTTGAGGGTCGGTAAGGAGTTCTGGCATAGCAATTGCCGCGCGGGGCATAATAGATGCTCTCAAATCATCCGATCAGATTGCTATTTACAGCGCTTAGTGGGACGCCGACTCTTGTGTGGCGGGCGATTGCTGTGTATTGTTGTGCGCTTTTGCTGTGGCGGCCCCTACGCTGCAGGCTATGAATTCGCAACCTTTTGGGGAGTTTCCCGCTATGCGCGTTATATTGTTAGGGCCACCTGGGGCAGGTAAAGGCACTCAGGCTCAGTTTATTTCTGAAAAATTCGCTATTCCGCAGATTTCTACTGGAGATATGCTGCGGGCAGCCGTTAAAGTCGGTTCACCATTAGGCTTGCAAGTCAAAGAAGTCATGGCCACTGGCGGCTTAGTTTCTGACGAAACTATTATTGGCCTAGTTAAAGAGCGAATTACTCTGGACGATTGCAAGAATGGCTTTCTGTTTGACGGTTTCCCCCGCACAATTCCTCAGGCAGAAGCATTGATTAATGCGGGTGTCATTATTGATAGCGTGGTTGAAATTGCAGTGGAAGATGAAGATATAGTGACGCGTATGAGTGGCCGTCGTACCCACGAAGGCTCTGGCCGAACTTATCACCTTGTATACAACCCCCCCAAACTAGAGGGTGTTGATGATGTGACGGGTGAAACACTGATACAGCGAGGAGACGACGAAGAGGACACTGTTCGCAATCGTCTTAATATTTATCACGAGCAAACAAAGCCACTGGTTTCGTTCTACAGTAGCTTAGAAGGCGAACATGCGCCTAAATATTGCCGTATTGAAGGAGTGGGCGGGGTAGACGAGATTACTCGCCGGGTATTTGATGCCCTCGAATCATAAAAAGCAGTAATCATTAAAAGGGCACCTTCGGGTGCCCTTTTTGTGTGTTAACTAATTGACTGTTTATAATTTGAACGCTCGGAAAACTCTGCCAGAACGAGGGCTAACTGACTTTGGACTGCCCTTATCGACTAATGTGTCGACGACTTTATAGGCGCTGACGGGGTAATAAAGTTTCTATGAGAATTCCACCAAATTGGCTGGAGGCGGATCCGTTGTTCGGACGCTGTTTTTTAATTTCCTGACCCCTCGATTGCTTAGCTTGGTGCGTATTTACACGCAGGTCTGAATGGGTGATATTTAGCTGCAGCGTTATTTTTCGTGGGGCCTAGTGGATGACGTAGACCAAAAGTTAGTAAAACAATAGTCTAAGTATGAAATCCACGCGCGACTGCTTATGAGCGACGGAGAATTCAATGCTTGCAGTTTTGTAGATGAATTTATAACGCTAAGCTCTGAGCTCTTGCTCCCCTCGTATCCTGACCATTCTTCAGCTAAGCAAATCATCACTGATGATTAAGTAACAGCAAGTATTTTTAGCGCGCCGGAAGTGGCTCGAATAGATGCGGCTACCTTCACCATTTAGCGTATATCCTCACAAGCGAAAGCGTAGTTTGCCAATATTGGGTCGCTATTATTAACGGAATCACTATTGATGGTTTTCCTGGTGCAATACTTAATTAGCTTGCCTCGATCTGATTAATTATCGGAAGACGATCGAGGCTTTCACGATAGAGCTTGCATTGACTAAAGGGCGGTGGATATTGATTTGCCTATCTTGTTTGAGGGTGGCCAAATGGCTGTTAGTATTTAATGATAAAATACTAGCCTGTCTTACTTCTGATGTACTAAAAATGTGGGACTTATACGTCCAACTGTTGCTGTCGAGTCTTCATAAACACGTGAAGAAATTATGGGCAAAGCGAATGATTTTTTTTGTCAAAAATAGTGAAAGTTGCTTATTTATATTCCTAGCTAAATAATTGTGAAAGTCATCAAAACCTTATGTTTGCACTTTACAGACCATTTTTAGAAGAAATAACCGTAAATTTTGGATAAATATTAACAAAAAGGCGTTTATTAAAAGACTTTTTTTTGCGTTGGTTATTATATGTGCTACTTTTATTACCAAGAACATTAGTATTGTCATCGCCAAGGAGAATAAATGATGCCAGCCAGTAAAGCCACGGTAAAAAAAGTGTCTGCTAAACGTAAACCAAGAGCCAAAAATGTGATCCTAACAAATCCGATTGTGACCAAAGCCGAAGACGGTTTGAAAAAGGTCGAGGCGATGGTGGCGAATGAGCGTAAAGCACTTGCCGCTGCAAAATCCAAAGTAGACGCAGCCCGTGCAAAGGCGAAAAAAACAGCTCGTGCAGTTGATAAAAATGCGGTTAAACGCGCTACAGCTGCTGCCGACAAGTTAAATGTGAAGCTGAAGGTTAGTCGCGCTAAGGTTGCTGAGACTAAGGCTGCGGTTGCCAATGCAAAAGCATTAGCTCGTATCAAGGCTTCAGAATCTGCGATTAAGCAGAAAATCGAAGAGCGTTCTACTTCGATGGCGAGTAAAGTTGAAGCAGACTTGGCTAAGGCATTGAAATTGTTTGAGCAACGGTTTAACAAGAAGCGTTTGGCCGCAAACAAGGTCAAGCTCGCATCTATAGAGAAAAAACTGGCTGCCAAGCACAAGCAAGCCGTTAAGCGGCTTGGTGCGAAAATCAATGATCTTAAAATAATAGCAGTATCCAAGGTAAGTGCTAAAGCCACTGTTAAAAAAGTAGTAGCTAAAAAGCCTGCGGCGAAGAAAGTTGCCGTTAAAAAGACCGTTACTAAGAAAGTACCTGCTAAAAAAGTGGTTACTGTAAAGACTGTTGCTAAAAAAGCGCCAGTTAAAAAGGTGGTAGCTAAAAAAGCTGTTGTTAAAAAAGCGCCAGTTAAAAAGGTGGTAGCTAAAAAAGCTGTTGTTAAAAAAGCGCAGGTAAAAAAGGTAGTAGCTAAGAAAGCGGTAGCTAAGACGGCGCCAGCTAAAAAAGTAGCTGCCAAGAAGGCACCTGTTAAAACCAAGACGGCCGTTACGCCTGTTGAGGCACCAAAAGCAGAGTCATAGCTTAAATGGGATGCTTTTAAGTAAAAAAGGAGGCTAAAGCCTCCTTTTTTTATGTGTATTTAAGCGCCGTTATTTAAGTTCTGCTAGTTCGATGATGGTATTACAGTTTCTAAACGCGAATTGTTGACCATTCAGGTCTGCTTCGACATAGTTGTGCTGTTTGTACCAGTGATTTACCTGCCGATTTCCCCTTGATAAGTATTCTTTTAGAGACGATTTTAGCTGGGTCCTTATCAGCGCAAATAAATATTGTTCGCGCTCTCCGTCGTGCACGTAGCAAATGTCGGCATTACCCGCGTTTAGCGCGTCTGCTAGTAGAAAATAAACGTCTCCGGGTGCCAGGGGGCTGTCGCAGGGTAAAACAAATATAAAGGGGCTCGACGTGTGCATCATAGAAGCATATATGCCCGCCAGTGGGCCCTTATATGTGGGATCTTCGTCTTGGACGGTTTCTCCGTAAAGTTTGTACTGGTCTATATTGCGATTGCAGCTGATGAGCGTGTGCGCAATGTCACTTGGGATAGCGTCTAGGGCATATTCTATAAGGCGACGCTGCTTCCAGCTTACTAAGCCTTTGTCTTGTCCGTTCATACGGCGACCTTCGCCACCGGCAAGGATAATTGCAGTAACATCCCTTTGGTGGATGATATTTTTCGCCATAATTATTTCCCGTATTCGTTACTGGTATCCGCTAATGCTTTTTTTGCGCATATCAAGCTCTGCCATGCCCAGTGATATGCGATATGGTATTATTCTGCTGCATTCTAACCCCGAACAATAATCGTTTTACGGCTGAATTAATGACAAGTTTACTCGCGATCGAGGCTTCAACTGAAGCATGTTCCGTTTCTTTACTCCATAAAGGTCGGCAAACAGAAGATTTTCGGCTTTTACCCCGTGCTCACACTCGCTATTTGCTGCCAATGGTTGATCAGATAATGTCTGAGGAAGGTATTTGTTTAAGTGATCTAGACGCTATTGGATTTTCTTCAGGTCCAGGTTCGTTTACTGGCTTGCGAGTCTGCGCCGGTGTTGTTCAGGGCCTAGCCTTTGCTGCTGATAAGCCGGTAGTGGCGGTCTCTACACTGCAGGCAATGGCTCAGGGCGAAGCTGATTATTTGCAGTTAGCTGATGGCGATATGCTACTGCCGGCCTTAGATGCGCGAATGGATGAGGTTTACTGGGGTCAGTATCGCTATCTTAACGGCTTTGCGGAGCTAGTTGCGGAAGATAGCCTGCGTTCGCCCGAGTCGATTTATATAGACGCTGCCGAGGGCGCGGTCTTTGGATTTGGCAGCGGCTGGGTTTATGCGCCGCGCTTCACTCATGACCTACCATCTGCCAATGTGAATACGGAGGTGTATCCGCGGGCACAGGCAGTATTAAAACTCGCGGTGCGAGCTTTTGAGCACGGTGACTATATAAGCGCTGAACAGGCCCAGCCCGTTTATCTTCGCGAAACTGTTGCGTGGCAAAAATCTTAAATTGATATCAAGGTAGTTTTCGATAATGGATTCATTACGTGCAGTAATTCTTGCCGCCATCCAGGGTTTAACAGAGTTTTTGCCAGTATCTAGCTCGGGGCATTTGGTATTGCCCCAGACTCTATTGGGTTGGGAAGACCAAGGCTTAGCGTTCGATGTTGCTGTTCATGTTGGCTCATTGCTCGCAGTACTATGGTATTTTCGTGTTGAAGTGTGGGATATTTTGAGCGATTGGTTTAGCAGTTTGTCTTCGCGTGAGCAGACTGCAAATAGTCGTCTGGGCTGGATGGTTATTGTCGCTACTATTCCAGCGGTGTTAGCGGGGCTCGTCTTTAACGATTTTATTGAAGATCACCTGCGGTCGGGATATGTATTGGCGACCACTACGCTAGTGTTTGGGGTGTTGCTAGGTGTGGTAGATCGCTACGCTAAACACGGTAAGCAGCTTGCAGATGTCGGCTTACGTATCGCCATTATTGTTGGTATTGCCCAAGCCATTGCTCTTATTCCCGGTACCTCGCGCTCGGGTATTACGATTACCGCAGCCTTGATGCTGGGTCTTAATCGCAGTGACTCGGCGCGGTTTTCATTTTTACTTTCTATGCCTATTATTGCCGCGGCGGGTTCCTATAAATTATTGGAATTGCTAGAGAGCAGTGATCCCGTGGTATGGAATTATTTGGCCATTGGCGCGGTGGTATCAGCCGCAACCGCGTATGTTTGTATTCATGTTTTTATGCGCTGGGTTGAGCGCATGGGAATGATGCCATTTGCCATTTATCGGGTATTGCTTGCCGGTCTCTTATTTACTGTATTAGCGTCCTAAATAATGCATGGGGGAAACACAATGAAAGTCGCGTTTATTGGTTTAGGTACAATGGGCTACCCGATGGCGGGACATTTGTGTCGAGCTGGGTTTTCTTTGTCAGTATTTAATCGTACTACTGAAAAAGCGAAAAGATGGTCCGCAGAATTTGGTGTCAAGGCGAGTGAGTATATGTCTGACGCGGTTGGCAACGCGACGGTGGTCGTAGTGTGTCTGGGAGCGGACGAAGATGTTCGGCAAGTATTATGTGCTAAGGATGGCGTGTTTGAATCACTGCCAGCTAATGGCGTCGTTATTGATCATTCGACCACGTCCGCGGCACTTGCCCGCGACATGGCGGTAGCCGCCCAAGCCTATGGTCATCATTTTATAGACGCGCCGGTCTCCGGTGGACAAGCGGGTGCCGAGAAGGGCAGTTTAACCGTCATGGCTGGCGGCGATATCGGCGCTTTCACTGCGGTAGAGCCAATACTTGGAGCCTATGCGACCCGCTACCAACACTTAGGCCCATCGGGCTCGGGCCAGTTGGCAAAAATGGTTAATCAGATTTGTATTGCCGGTTTACTGCAAGGTTTGGCCGAAGGTTTGCATTTTGGTGAGCAAGCGGGGCTTGATATGCCGGCGGTGATCGATGCTATTAGTGGCGGTGCGGCTCAGTCTTGGCAAATGGATAATCGCGCTAATACGATGCTCGCCAAGGAATTCGATTTTGGCTTCGCGGTGGATTTGATGCGCAAGGATTTGGCTTATGTATTGGAGGAGGCGCGTCAGCGCCAGCTCAATTTACCGGTAACGGCGTTGGTTGATCAATTTTACGCACAGGTTCAAAACCTAGGTGGTGGACGCAGCGATACGTCTAGTCTGTTGTTGGCTCTTCAAAATTCAATGTCAAATAGGCATGCTGGGAAAACCCTAAATGAGTGATGTGAAACAATTTAATAAGAATTTATGTGCTTTTATAGATTCCAGCCCGACCCCCTTTCACGCTGTGGAAGAAATGCGCTTGCGTCTACAGCAGGCCGGTTTCAACGCCTTAGATGAGCGCGCTGATTGGCAGCTTGAGCCGGGTAAATCGTATTACCTTATTCGTAATGGTTCTTCTATTGTTGCGTTTCGCTGCGGTAAAACTCCTGTTCATGAGCGCGGTTGGCGCATGGTGGGTGCGCATACTGACAGTCCTAATTTAAAGGTTAAGCCGGCGCCAGAGTTACATCGTCAGGGCTATTTTCAGTTGGGCGTAGAGGTCTATGGTGGCGCGCTGCTCAATCCCTGGTTTGATCGTGACCTCGGCTTAGCAGGGCGGGTAAATTATGAAAATGCAAGCGGTCAACTGTGTAGTGCCTTGATAAACATTGATCGCCCGGTGGGTATTATCCCGAGTTTGGCGATACATCTTGATCGTGAAGCCAATAACAGCCGCTCGGTAAACCCGCAGCGAGATCTGCCGGTGGTGTTATTACAAAGCGCTGAGCCCAAGGATTTTCGGGTTTTACTTGCAGAAACTCTAGCGCAGCAAGGCGTCAGCGACGTTGCCGCTGTATTGGATTACGAACTGAGTTTTTATGACTGCCAGCCAGCGGCCATGGTGGGCTGGAATGAGGACTTTATCGCCGCCGCCCGCTTAGATAATTTGCTGTCTTGCTATATCGGCTTAGACGCATTGTTAGCTGCGGGTAGCTGCGAGCACACAGTATTGGTGTGCAATGATCACGAAGAAGTGGGAAGTCAGTCAGCCGTGGGGGCGCAGGGACCAATGCTAGAATCGGTATTGCGCCGCATTGCCGGCAACGAAACTGCTTGGCAGCGGGCTATCGCCAATTCAATGATGATCTCTGCGGATAATGCTCACGGTATTCATCCCAATTTTAGCGATAAACACGATGGCAATCACGGGCCGCTATTAAATTCGGGTCCGGTAATAAAAAGCAATGTGAACCAACGATATGCGACTAATAGCGAAACTAGCTCGCTATTTCGTCGTCTGTGCGCGAGTAACGATGTAAAGGTGCAAAATTTTGTTGTGCGCAGTGATATGGCTTGTGGGAGCACTATTGGCCCGCTCACTGCAGCTACTATTGGGGTAAAAACCTTAGATATCGGCGTACCGACATTTGCTATGCATTCGATTCGTGAGTTGGCAGGCAGTCAGGATGGGTTTAATTTAAGCAAGGTCTTGGCCGGGTATTACCAATTGGAATCTGTGGTGGATA
>JBKEFB010000089.1:0-11519 GCA_046712405.1 Zhongshania sp.
GATGGTGCTAGTACTGTGGTTGTCGGGTCGTTTGTTTCGTCATAGCAAGAGGGGTCGCCAGAGCCAGACGGCGTTCCGGCTATCGCCGGCGCACACAAATAATTAATATATTCTGTTTGCACAAAGCCTGCGCTGCCGCCAATTGAAAGATAGGGTATGGGTGGTAGCCAGAAAAAATCGAATTCAACCCCGCTGGTTTGAGCATTGGCAGCGTTCTTTACGAATATTGAGCGGCCATCGAAATTGCGTACTTGCAGGTCGGAGTATTCGGTGTGGAATATCGCACCATTTAACATTAAGGAACCGTTGAACAGTTTGCTTTTGATGCCCATTTCGACGGCATTTGCTTTTTCCGCTTCAAAGGTGAGGTTGTCGTCATTAAATACCCCAGCAGCAAAACCGCCGCTTTTAAAGCCTTGGGTCGCGGTGGCGAACAGTGTTACTTCTTCAGCCACCTGCCATGTTAAGGTTATCTTGGGTGTGAAATCGTAGTCACTTTGCTCGATGGTTTTATCAAAGGTCTCCTGACCGGTAACCACGGGCGCGACGACAGTAGTTGCAGAGCGGCCGGCACTAATACGACCTTTTCGCTGATCCTCGCCGTAGCGTAAACCGATGATCGCGGCAACAGTTTCGGTGAGTAGCCAATCGAACTGGGTGAAATAAGCGACGCTCTGCGAGTCAACTGTCGTCGAACCAAAAATGGTTTCACCGCGTCCGTCATCGGACGGATTGATATTGATAGGTAAGGGTACGATGATGCTGGGGGCGGGGTCGAAGAAAGCGCCAGCGCGAGCATAATCAACAATGCCTGTGCCGTTTTTCTGCTTAACGGAAACACTGTGATTACTCTGCGACACAAACACACCGGAAATGAAGTCTAGGTCGTGACCCAGACCAAAAGGCACAGGTAAGTTGCCGGTAAATTGAAATTCAAGTAGATTTTGCTCGTAGTAATCGGGCTCATCGGTACCGAAATTGATAAAATCAATTGGTGAGAAATCGCCATCAATGGCGTAAGGGCTGACCATCTCAGACCAACCGCTAATAACTTGTACGTTCAGATTACTAAATACACCAACATCACCGATATCCACGGCGTATTTAAGATTAACTGAACGTGTATCGCGGTCCGAGTAAGTGTCTCGGTCCATGGAAAGGGTATCATTGTAGGCATCAGTTTCTACGGCGGGGTCGTATTCGCGGAATACTGCCAGTGACTTTTCCGTCGCTTTTTTGAGCTGTAAGATCAGACCTAATTCACGCTGCTTGGATTGCCAAGCATTGAGTAGCAGACTGGAGCTGTCGTTTATAAACCACTTGAGCTTTAGACGACTTGAAAGATCGCTTACGTGGTTTTGCTCATTGTCGCGGGCGGTGTTGTGAACATGCCAGTCGCGTTCAATGTAGCGAACCGCGACACGCCCAGCTAATACATTATCTATAATGGAAAAGGAGCTGCCAGCTTCGACGTTAACGGTATCGTAGCTTGCCGCGGAGGTGCTAATAAAGCCGCTGTTGTCAAAGTCTGGATCCCGGGTGGTAAAATTTATTACCCCGGCGATGGTGTTTTTACCGAATAGCGTACCTTGGGGGCCGCGCAGTACTTCCATGCGCTCAAGGTCAAAAAATGCGTCGTTAATATAGGAAGAGCGGCCGTAGAAAACACCGTCAATAGAGAGGCCTACCGAAGGTTCAAGGCCGCGGCCCAGTGGTGGCGTGCCAAAACCGCGAATGGTCAGCACCGGGGCGTAGCCAAGGGCGGTGCTAAATTTAACGTTTGGTGTGTACTGTACCAATTCGCCAACATCCGTACTGCCGAGATCGCCGATAAAGTCTCGATCAAAGCTGCTTACCGATACTGGGACATCTTGCAGACTTTGTGTCTTTTTCTGGGCCGTAACAATAACTTCTTCTATTACACGGGTTTTGCTTTGGTCAATAGTGCTTGTCCCTGCCGCGGCAAGTACGCTTGAGCTAAATATGGTTGCGCTCATTATCGCGCCAAGCCGATCAATTCTAATCATTCCACACCTCTCGCGAGCCTTAAATTAGAGATTTCTCGCGTAAATTGCCATTATTATTAGGTGTGACTATTCCGAGCTGCACCGCGTTATTCATGATGCGTGGCTGACAAGTTAATTACCACGACCTAGCAAGTCGGATAGCTGACTGGACCTCAAAAGGTAAGCGATTTGCCGTTGCGCGATACTTATATTGCCTCAAAAAATTCAATGATTTGTTGTGGCGCAGAAAGGTCGCGTCCGACCGGGCCTCGTACTCTAGGGAACTGGGCGCCGGCAAACGGAATAACATGGCCGGAACCTGCGAATTGGTATAGGCGGATTTGCTTGCCATCCGCAATTGTACAGCGCTGTTGGCGGACTGCAGTATCTGGGTCGGCATCAATTTCATCATGTTCAATGGTCTGAGTGCTCTGCAACGGTCTTGCCAGCTTTGCCCGGTAATCCGCCGATTCCAGCGAAGACGTTACGGCACCCCGGCTGGTCTCGCCGTATATTTCAACACTACCGCCGTTGTAGGGATTAGTTGGGTCAAGATCGCCATTGAATATAGCCACTGAAATGGCTTGTCCTGAGGGCTCACAATCGCTATTTTCCGCAACTGGCATATTTGCAGAAATAGCTGCGATGCCCCTAAACTTGTTCGGTCGCTCTAAACCCAAACGAAAAGCCATTTGGCCGCCGTTAGAAAAGCCTGCGGCAAAAACCCGCGCGCGATCAATATCTAAGTCTTTAATAAGTTTTTCAATTATGACGTCAAAAAATGCCGGGTCATTGATATTGAGTTTGTTTGCGGAGTAACTTGCCAGCGCTCGACAATCGTTCCAGTGGCCCTCAATGCCATCGGGGTAAACTATCAATGCGCCCGATTCTTCGGCTAATAAGTCAAATTGGAAGCCACTTTGCTGGCGTACTTTGTTACCGTTGCCGTTGGATCCATGCAATACAAATACCACTGCGGGTTTACTAAGATGCGTGGCGGGGTGATAGACGCTGTAATGTCGTCGGCGACTGTCTACCGTTACTGTACGCTAGTCCACACCCCTGGCAGCGCAGGAACTTTGGTGATCGGCGTATAGAAATAGTAGCGATAGGCGACACAGAGCAGCGCGATAATTAGTATTAATATCAGCGCGACAATTTTTATGAATTTCATACCATTCTAATTTTGCCCGTATTTAACAGGAGTGCGAAGCTAAGAGCGCGATTCACCTTCCTTTTTATTTTGTGCTATTGCCCGGAGTACCTCGCGGTGGCTGGCGGAAGTCAGTGGATAGCGTGATGAAATCACGATGGTAATCATAAACAGCGCAAGCAGGACCGGGCCGGCCAAGACAGCTAAATTATTTACTGCTGCCCCAGGCATGTCGGCTGGTAGAGTGTTTTTTGGAAAGTTAATGATATCGAGCGCGACGCCAGCAAAAAAACTGCCTAATCCGAAGCTCGCCTTGGTTGCCAAGGAGCGGGCAGCAAAAAATAAACCTTCCTCGCGCTTGGCGGTGTGCTGCTCATGAACATCAATGGTATCCGACAACATCGAGTCAAGTATGATGATATAGGCAATAAAAAAGGACTGTGCGATGGCATTGCCAATAAAGACTATCGTCAAGCGTGTAGGGATTGATAGGGGTTGAAACTGGTCTAAATAATATAATAGAAAAGGAAACGCTGATATTAGTCCGCCTAGAGACGCACATACCGCCAGAGTATTTTTCTTATCGATTTTAGATGACAATTTCTGTGCGATTGTTGGTGCAATAAAAATACTAAAGACAACCGATGATGAAAGAATGGCTAAATGCTGAGAGGTAAATTCAAAAATATAGCTGCTGACGTACAGCAGTAAGGTTTGGCTCACGCCAGCCACGATCATGAACATCAGTGTTGTTAAAAAGAGAATTCTAAAGGCATGCTCTTTTAATGTAACGAAGACAGTTATAAAGGCAAAAAATGCATTTTTTGCCTGTGGGTCATGTGCGGCTTTTGATAGGGTGGGGATCACGCTGCGTGTGCTAAAAACGGAGATCAACATCACGATCATGCCAGTTAGTCCGACAAAAAATCCAAAGGAGGTGTAACTGTCAGCATTGAGCATGCCGTTTTGATAGGTTTCTGTTGAAGGGAAAAAAAGGGCAAAACCTAATACCGTGGTGATGAGAACCCCAGCGTAGGAAAAAAATACCCGAAAGCTGATTAACTTAGTGCGCTCATGGTAGTCCCGGACCATCTCCGCACCAAGTGATAAGTGCGGTACAAAAAATAATGTCAGTGTGAGTCTAACGACGATAGCCCAGCTTAGCATCCAGCAGAATAATGCCATTTCCCCCATCCCTGTCGGCGGGCTAAACAGGGCAATCATGGCTGCCGCAAAGGGTATCGCGCCAGCCAGCATAAATGGATGGCGACGCCCCCAGCGAGAATTAAATCGATCGGATATCTGCCCGATCATAGGGTCTGTTATCCCGTCGACCAAAAGTGCGAGCAAGGCGGCCATTCCAGCTAGGCTGCCGGATAGACCCAGTACCTGGTTGTAATAGAAAAATAAGAAGGTACTAAATGCTGCCGTTTTAATTCCGTCGGCGGCTTGGCCTATGCCGTAGCCGATTTTCAAGGACGTTTTCAATTTGGAGTACCACGGTGGGTTAAGTGTTATCTATAGATAAGTCGATACGTTTTTTATTTTCACTATTGGTCTGTCGAGCCCATGGCTAATTAAAGCTAGGCTACTGGCTGGCGCACCTCAATATATGGCTATTTTTTTTAGCCTGTATAGCAAGTCGTGTAGTTATTATACAGATCTTTACATGGTGCTTCTCCCCCAGCAACGACGTGGTGTGTCCGGTAGTAGTCCGATTGCAGATTCTGTGTGTCAGCGGTAGTATGAATTTCAATTTTATCAGTAGAGTGAAGTCACATTATCGAGCAGCGATCAGATTACGCCTTTTCCCGGTTTTTGAAGTTTTGGCGGCGGGTGCATAAGCTTAGTCAGGAAGAGCTTGCGGGTCGCCTAGGCAGCTCGCCGCGCCATATTAGTCGTTTGGAAACGGGAACATGCAGAGCAAGTGAGGCAATTGTGCTGCAAATTGGCGAAGTCCTTACGCTCGGTAAGCGAGACTTAAATCACCTATTAATCTCGGCGGGCTATGCGCCGTTTGTGGAGCGTATAGACTTTAATTCGCCGGAGCTACGCTGGCTGCGCAAGGCGATGATATTAACTTTGAGGGCCTTAGACCCCTATCCTGCGACCCTTGTCGACAGTGATTCCCAGATATTGATGGTAAATAAAGGTTTTGTGAATTTGTTTACCCAAGTAGTGCCCGCTTCACTACTCGCCCAAATCACCAATAACTATGATTTTGTCTTTGGTCGTAGCAGTACCGACAGCATGGTTAAAGACTGGGAAGACACTGTCTCTGCTATCATCATGGCTGGACAGCAGGCCGCGTTGTTTAGTAATAACCCAGAGGATCAGGCGCAGATAGATAGCTTAGTTGAGCGCAGTGGCGTGCCCCGAGATTGGGCTCAGCGCGCTGCTAAAATGGAACCAAGATCGAGCTTTCGGGTGCAGGTTGATTTGCACGACGAGGTTCAAAACTTCTTTAATGTGTGCACTATCGTTGGGTCTTTGGGGCCCGCTGCCTTTGTATCCGACCCGCGCCTGACGATTAATATACTCTACCCTGAAGACGATAATCTGGATTTGAGCTTTCCAGCTGACGCTGAGATAAGTCATCCGCTTTTGTTTTACTAAATCTGGACTATTCCCCACCGGTAGAAATAATTGTTACGCCCTCGCTTTGCGCTAAGCCATCATTGTCCTTCGCTTATTCTAAATTTCTAGACTTGCTATGTCGTGGTGGTCTACTGCCGACATGCGCAACAATACTGGTAGAAATTGCAATCAGCTTGGGGTTGGCATTGCGCCACCGCGAAAAATCCTGAGCGGCCTAGGTTTACAAATACCAATAAGACGGGAAAGAGCCATGTTTACCTTAGATCCACATCAAAGCTACATGATGCCCGCCCATTTTGGGCCGCGCTATATTGGCGAGAAAACCTCTGGCTGGTATCACGACGTTACCGCGATGGTGGTCTCTTACAAAACCGACCGGGCAAAATTGGCCGCCTATTTACCAGAGGCATTCGAGGTGGCAGATGACGCTATTGTCTCGGTTTTTTATGCTTGCAACAAACAGGTCGACTGGCTTGCGGGGCGGGGCTATAACCTGCTAGGGGTTAATGCTCAGGTTGTATTTAAAGGCGATAAAGACCGATTGGTAGGCACTTACAACTTAGTGATGTGGGAAAATCTTACCGATGCGATTCTGTCCGGTCGTGAACTCCAAGGCATACCAAAAGTGTTTGCTGATATACCGGATCATCAGGTCGAGAATGACCGCTGGCAAGTTGCCGCATCGCATTTCGACAACCCGATTGTCGATATGGCAATCGATGGCCTGGTTAAGGTGAATGCAGAAGATGTTGAGGCGCAGTTAAAAGCTGACGCCGAGAAAGACAACCCCATGGCGTGGCGTTTTCTGCCTGCGGTTGGTGGTTTTGGACCGCCGACGGTGAATGAAGTAACCATATTTCCCTCAAAGAACGAGTACAGCGAAGTATTTGTTGGCAGTGGCGAGCTCAACTGGGCAAATCTGACTTGGGAGCAAAATCCCACTCAGTACCATATTGTTAATGCCTTGGCGGGACTGCCAGTGCTGGAATATTTGCCAGCGTTGGTTACTCGGGGACGCACGAATTTAACTTTACCTGAGCGCTGGTCTCGGACCCTATCACGTTGATCGGCGCACAGGAGAATCATTAGTATGCAAATTTCTGAAATAAAAACGGTCTGCTTTATTGGCGCAGGTACCATGGGTCGCTTTAATGCCTTGATGGCGGCTGCCGCTGGTTATGAGGCTATTCTCTACGATGTATCTACTACTGTGCTTGATGAGACGCGGGAACAGATTGACGCAATGGCAGCAATGCTGGTGCATGTTGGCTTTTTTAGTGAAGAGCAAATTCACGCCGCAGTTCAAAATATACGCATTGAGCCTGATTTAGCCTTAGCGGTGCAAAATGCTCAGTTGATTAGTGAATCTGTTGCTGAGCGTCTAGATATTAAGCGCAGCGTACACCATGAACTCGATATAGCATGCCCGTCTACGGCTATTCTCACCACGAATACCAGCACACTTCTAGTGTCACAAATCGATGGCTCGCTGCCATCCAATCGGCAATTTGCTGCGCTGCACTCTCATCTCGGTGCGAGGTTAATTGATATTGTTAGTGGTACTCATACTAATGCGGCGACAATCGATATTTTACGGCGCTATGTGCTGAGTATTAACGGTGTACCGTTGGTCCTGAAGAAAGAAAGTCCGGGCTATGTGCTGAATACCTTACTCGGTTCCTTATTAGGCATGGCGCTCGGCTTGATATTAGAGGGTGGTATGTCAATCGAAGATGTTGATCGGGCGTGGATTCAAGGCGCGAAAGCCCCAATGGGCCCCTTTGGAATGATCGATCTTTTTGGCTTAGATGTGGTTCACGACAGTTGGGCGCATCAGCACAGTGATCCGCAGAATGCGGATCTGCGCACAAAGGTAATTGCGCTTTTATCCTCACACATCAACGCAGGCAAGCTGGGTATGAAGTCAGGGCAAGGCTTCTATCAGTATCCTGCACCCGCCTATGAAAATGCCGAATTTGTTACTGCTGGGACTGGGGGCGATCTCTATAAAATTTTGGCGGGCGTGGTTACTGAGCAGGCAATACTCTTGGCCAAAAGTGAGGTGGCGTCAACTAGTGACATCGATCGCGCGTGGATGTGTGGTACCGGTGCTCTGCGAGGACCTTTTGGCGATCTTGACGAGCAGGGCATAGCGACTTTTTTAAGCACCTACCGCAGTTATCGCGACCTGGGCATATTCACTCCTGCTAAGTTCGAGGTGGTAGAGGGCTTTCTTTCTGCGCAAGTGGCACTAGGTCGATCTGGTAAACAAGATGGACAGGGGTTTTACCGTTACCCGGCGCCGTTGTTTGAGCATCCGGAGTTTCTGCATGGCGAAGCCGTTTAACGTTTACCGCGCGGACTCCTAAAACAAATAATATTGAGACATTGCATGGAAGACACACTTTTAAAGATAAAAAGTAGTATTGCAACATTTACGGCTACTGGCGCTGACTTTGAAACACTGACGCAAACCTTAAACGGCGTGGCCTATGATGTATACAAAAATGCACCGGCTAATTTGCGCGATCTTTATCAAGTATGTTTGGCCTACGATGACAAGACCTTTCTTGTTTATCAAGATCAGCGCTTAAGCTTTCGTCAAACCTTTGAGCGCGCGGCAGTACTTTCGGCAGCAATGTCTAAGGACTTAGGGGTGCGTAAAGGTGACCGTGTTGCTATTGCTATGCGCAATAATCCCGAGTGGATTTTAAGTTTTATGGCAGTCACCGCACTCGGCGCCGTTGCGGTGCCAATGAATGCGTGGTGGACCAGCGAAGAATTGAAATACGGCTTACAAGACAGTGGCGCGCGCGTTGTGGTAGTCGATCAGCAGCGCATGGATCGTATGAAGCCATTCCAGAGCGACCTTGGTTTAACGCTTGTGCTCGCCACAAGCACGCCACCTGTAAGTGCCGACGTCAATATCTATGACTTTGCCGAACTTGCCTATCGTTACCCTGGCGCAGCGATGCCTAGCGTCGACATTGCGCCAGATGACGACGTGAGCATTCTTTACACCTCAGGGTCGACCGGAAAGCCAAAAGGGGTTGTATCGACGCATCGGGGGATTATCAGCTCCTTGATGAGCTGGGTGCTACTTGGCGTTGCGGCTGCGGCGATCGAGAGTGATGCCGAAAGTATTGCTCCTTCGGCGGAAGCTGTGGCCCTTTTAACTGTGCCACTCTTTCATGTAACGGGCTCACATAGTCTGTTTTTACTGTCTATTGTCATCGGTCGGAAGCTGGTGATGATGTACAAATGGGACCCTCAAGAAGCCCTTGCTCTGATCGAGCGGGAGCGCATTACCTATGTAAATGGCGTGCCGACGGTCTCCCAAGAATTGCTCGACGCCGCTGAAAACAGTGACCGCGATCTGTCTAGTCTTCGCGAACTTTATTCCGCTGGTGCGGCACGGCCGCCGGAGCATGTTCGTCGGATCAGTGAGGGCTTCAATCTCACCCCTGGTAGTGGCTATGGGCTAACAGAGACCAACGCCATTGGCGCCGTGAATATGGGAGTAACCTATATTCAGCGTCCGGCTAGTGTCGGTATTCCCTCCCCCTCGGTGACTCAAATAAAAATTATTGATGACTGTGGTGTCATTCTTGATGTTGGTGAGCGCGGCGAAATCTGCATAAAAAGTCCGTCAAACGCACGGGGCTACTGGAATAACGCCGAAGCCACAGCAGCGGCGTTTATCGACGGCTGGTTCCACACCGGTGATATCGGTTTTCTCGACGAAAATGGTATGTTGTCTATTGTTGATCGCATCAAAGACATCATTATTCGTGGCGGTGAGAACATTAGCTGCAGTGAAGTTGAGGCAGCAATTTATGCCTGTCCAGATGTTGCTGAAGTGGCCGTCTTTAGTCTGCCCGATGATCGTCTTGGCGAGATAGTTGCCGCGGTGATATACATGAAGGCAGGGCGGGCAATAACTGTGGAGACCTTGAGGGCACTGTTAGAACAGAATCTTGCCAGCTACAAGGTTCCAGTATTTATCCAATTTAGTGATTTCCCGTTGGCGAGAACCGCGACGGATAAAATATTTAAGCGGCAGATTAAGGAACAGGTCCTAATGACCCAAAAATAAATAAGTTGCCTTATTTTTTAGAGGTGCTATCGCTTTAGCAGTAAATATAATACTGCCTCGCCGAGTAAGCAGGCTCCATTACCATGGAATATTGTACTGCGTAGACATTTGATGTCGCGGGCTCGTCGCCACTATAGCGCTTTATTTACTGAAAAAGTAAGGCAAATACTCTACCAAACTGAGAATCTTTAGCGATGAGTAATTACAAAGCGCCTGTGCGTGATATTCAATTTGTCCGTAACGAAGTATTAGATTTCGATGCCCATTATCGTGGTCTTGGCTTGCATGAAGTTAATGCTGAGTTGTGTGACGCGATATTGGCCGAGGCAGCCAAATTTGCCGAAAATGAATTGGCGCCATTAAATCGCAGCGGCGACGAAGAGGGCTGTCGGCTAACAGAAACCGGCGTGCAGGCGCCGAAGGGCTTTAAAGAGGCCTATGCAAAATATTGTGAAGGCGGCTGGCCTTCACTCAGTGCACCTGAAGAATTCGGCGGGCAGGGACTGCCCAGCTCCGTTGATATGATGGTGGGCGAATTAATGGGCCAGGCCAATCAGTCCTGGTCGATGTATCCCGGATTAAGTGGTGGTGCGCGGGAAACAGTATACGCCCACGGTACCAATGAGCAAAAAACGCAGTACTTGCCTAAGCTGATAGAGGGCGCATGGACCGGCACTATGTGTTTGACCGAACCTCAGTGCGGCAGTGATCTAAGTTCCCTGCGGACTAAGGCCGAGCCTCTGGACGACGGCAGTTATCGGGTGACTGGCACGAAAATCTTTATTTCCTCCGGTGATCACGATCTTGCCGAGAATATTGTTCATATCGTTCTAGCGCGGCTGCCGGATGCACCTGCAGGCACCAAGGGAATATCCCTATTTATTGTCCCCAAATATTTGCCTAACGGTGACGGGGTTCTGGGCGAGCGTAATGCGGTGAACTGCGGCGCCCTTGAACATAAAATGGGAATACATGGTAACGCTACCTGTGTTATGAATTTTGACGGTGCCAAGGCCTTTTTGATCGGTAAAGAAAATCGCGGCTTAGCATGTATGTTCACCTTCATGAACGGTGCCCGCATTGGTACTGCAGTGCAAGGTATTACTCACGCCGAGCTTGCTCTTCAGGGCGCATGGCGTTACGCATGCGAACGTGAGGCGGGCCGAGCACTCAGCGGTACTAAGAACCCTGATCGTCCCGCTGATTTATTAATTGTCCACCCGGATGTGCGGAGAATGTTGCTGACCATTCGCGCCTTTGCCGAAGGCAACCGCGCACTGGCTCATTATCTTATTAAATATATTGATATAAGTGCCTACTCCAAAGATCGAGACGTGGTTGCGAAGGGCGAGAAAATATTGGCAATGCTGACCCCAATTGCCAAAGGCTTTATGACCGAAAATGGCTTAGAGGCAGCTAATCTCGGTCTTCAAGTATTTGGTGGCCATGGTTATATCCGCGAGTGGGGTATGGAGCAAAATGTCCGTGATGCTCGCATCAGTACCTTATACGAAGGCACCACTGGCATTCAGTCGATGGATTTGCTGGCCCGCAAGGTAATGGGGTCCGGCGGTGAATTGCTGAACTTATTAGCAAGCGAGATTCAGGCAAGTTTGGCGGATCTTAATGACGATGAATTTAGTCCGTTGCTACTCAAAGCCTTGGC
>JBKEFB010000090.1:0-11158 GCA_046712405.1 Zhongshania sp.
GAGTTTCACGTCGTAATTCCTGCAAGGCAATATTGTGAGCGAGTAATTCTTCAAAGGCTAGACGCCGTTGGCTAGGGTGGCGTCCATCTTGTAATTGGCTTAAGGACGCGTCAGTGGGTGGGTGGTGTAAATAGCGTAGCGCCTCAGCTAATGACCATCGATTGCCGCCGATTTGCGTCGCTAAGGTGTTGCTGGGCAGCCATTCGGTAATCGGGTGGCGGTCTAGGTATTGCAGCGCTTGGTCACATAGTTTGCGCCAGCTAGTTTGGGCAAACCCCTCTGTGCTGGGGTAGACGGGCGTTAGTCGCTCTTCTACTGCAATCGGAACGTCGTCGCTTATAATGGTGTATTCGGGATGATAAAACTCCAGTCCGCCGCTACCACGTCGCGCTTCACCATAGCAGCGTAATTTGGTGCCGGGGGTGAGCTGGGCTTTTTGCGCAGCATTAAAATGGAAAAACCGCAGGGTGGTGGTGCCGGTGCGGTCCTGCAGTCGGCAAACGAGGCTGCGACGGCGACCAAATACAATGTCGGAAAGTAATATTATACCTTCAAACACCACGTCGGTATTAAGTTGCAGCGCCCCTAAAGGTGTTATGCGGGTGCGGTCTTGGTAGCGAAGCGGCAGGTGAAACAGTAAGTCTTGAACGCTGGTGATACCCAGCGCCGCCAGTTTCTCTTGCAAGCGTGGCCCGACCCCTTTAAGGGTATTTACGCTAATCTGATCTAGTGCTTGAGTCATTAGTCTGCGCTGACCGCGAAGTCGGGTGAAGTGGCTTTTATTGCCTTGCTAATAATGTCGACGGCTTGATGACGAGGGAAACTAGCGCGCCACGCCAAGGCAACAGTGCGGCTAGGTGGGTTGGCAAAGGGCCGTGTACATAATACACCGTTGCCATAGGGCGCAACTTGCGCGGCCGACAGCGGTAATATTGTAATGCCAAGTTTAGACACCACCATGTGTTTTAGGGTCTCTAATGAGCTCCCCTCGACAACCGATTGCAGCAGGCGGTCGCCATTGGAAAAGTTTTGACTCAGGCCTGGGCAGGCGGTCATGACTTGATCGCGGAAGCAGTGGTCTTCACCTAATAGCAGCACATTTTCGTTAATAAGATCATCGTGATGCAAGGCAGAATTTTTGGCTAAAGGGTGGTCGCTGGGTAACAGCACCACAAAGGGCTCTTCGTACAGTGGCTGCGTGACCACATCGCTTTCATTAAACGGCAGCGCAACAATAATGGTGTCTAACTTGGAGGCGCGTAATTTTTCTCCCAGTACCGCGGTTAAATTCTTTTCTATATAAAACGGCATTTCTCGCGCGCGTTCGCGAATCAGAGGAATGCAGCGCGGATACAAATAGGGGCCAACGGTATGAATGGCACCTATTGCCAGGGGTGTCCCCAGTGGGTCACGGCCTTGATTAGCTAGTTCGCGAATATGACTGGCCTGGTCAAGGACGATTTTTGCCTGTTGAATAACCTGCTCACCAACGGGGGTGGGCTGTATTTGACCGCGGCGGCGTTCAAACAGCGGAATATCGAGCTCGTCTTCTAACTTTTTAATAGCGACTCTGAGGGTGGGTTGACTGACAAAGCACTTCTCGGCGGCACTGCCAAAGTGGCCAGTGTCTTTTAAGGCGAGAATGTAGCGTAATTCAGTCAGCGTCATAAATTATCCAGTTTAATAGCTATGCGCTATGGCGCTTGATAGCACATTCTCGATTGCGAGAGGCAAGGCTGTTAGGCCACCTTAGTTAAGTCGTTTAAAAGGTGATCAGAATTTTACCGATGTGTTCACCACCCTCCATGCGCGTATGGGCCTCGGTAATATCTTCAAAGCGAAACACCTTGTCGATAAGCGGAGAAAATTTGCCTGCTGCGACCAGCGGATAAACGCGCTCTTCAATTTCGGCTGCCATTTTTGCCTTCTGCTCGCCGCTTTGCGCGCGCAGGGTAGACGCGGTAATAGTAAGCCGCTTCATTAACACCGGTAGGAAATTAATGTCGGCGCTGAAGCCGTTTTGAAAGGCAATAAATACGATGCGGCCATCTTCGGCGGCCAGGTTAATGTCTCTTTGAACATAATCACCGCCCACCATATCTAAAATGACGTCCATGCCTTTGCCGCTGGGGGTGTCTGCCAGGGCGAGAACAAAGTCGTCAGTTTTATAATTTACAGTCTTAATTGCACCTAATTCTTTACAGGCCGCGCATTTTTTGTCGCTACCTGCGGTGGTGTAAACGTGTGCGCCAATGGCGCTGGCAAGTTGAATTGCGGTCGTGCCAATACCACTGCTGCCGCCGTGAACCAAAAAGTTCTCACCGGCCTTTAATTTGGCGCGTTGAAACACATTATGCCAGACCGTAAAAAGCGCTTCTGGCAATGCCGCGGCGTCTCGAACTGTCACGCCCTGAGGAATCGGTAGGCATTGGCTGGCCGGTGCGACGGTATAGTCGGCGTAGCCGCCGCCATTGCAAAGTGCGCAAACTAAGTCACCGACTTTCCAGCGGCTGACATCGCGGCCAACGGCAATGATTTCCCCAGCGACCTCTAAACCCAATACCGGGCTAGCATTGATAGGTGCCGGGTATAGGCCATAGCGCTGCATAAGATCGGGCCGATTTATGCCCGCGGCCGTTACTTTAATTAGGACTTCATTTACGGCTGGGCTGGGCATCGCTTCCGTGGCGATACTTAGACTGTGATCTTCTTTATTCACGCTAACAATTCGACGGGTCGCTGGCGTAGTCATGGTCGTCCTCATGATTATTAAAATGCTAAGATCGGCGCAGGATTTATAAAGCGGCGATGATCTGGTTCACAACATTGATTATGACCGACTCGGGGCGGCATTCACAGCGGAGGACGCTTAGGCATGAATGAGAAAAAATCACTTTTAATTGTGGGTTGTGGTGATATTGGTAATGGCTTAGCAGAAATATATTTGCCCCGCGATTGGCTGGTACAGGGTTTACGTCGTAATCCGGCCAAATTGGCGTCGGGTGTGACAGCCTTAACTGCGGATGTTTGCGATCCTCCGAGTTTGACTGCCCTGGGGGCCTTACAGGCAGATTATGTGGTGGTGACTTTAACGCCCGGCGGCAATAAGGCTGAGGCCTACAAGGCCGTATTTGAACAGGGTTTGGCGAATGCTTTGGCAGCCATTGCGGTGCCGCCTAAACACATATTTTTTGTGTCTAGTACCGGTGTATACGCGCAGTCCCATCACGAAATTATCGATGAAGACAGCGAAACAGTCCCCGATCGCTTTTCTGGTCAAAGTCTTTTAAAGGCTGAGCAAGCCATTGCGGCTGCCGGCTGGCCGTATAGTAATATTCGTTTTGGCGGCATTTACGGCACTGGTAGGTTTTTTATGCTGAACAAAGTGCTGTCTGGCGATTGCGCGCCGCCTGAACCACTGCACTATACCAACCGTATTCACCGTGACGATTGCGTTGGCTTTATTGCCCATTTAATTGATAAGGCTGACGCTGGCGAAACGCTGGAAAATTGCTACGTGGGCGTGGATGATGAGGCGACGAGCATTCAAGATGTGCAGGCTTGGCTAGCGGAGACACTGGGAGTGGCATACAGGAGTAAAGGTGAGCCTATTGCCCGCGCGGGCAGCAAGCGCTGTGTGAATAGCCGCTTGCGTGAAAGCGGCTATTCATTGAAATACCCAACATTCCGAGATGGCTTTGAACCGGTGCTGCGCGATTGGCGCGCCAGTGTCATTAACGACCATGGCCGAGATTAAATCGCGAGTATGATCTCGACTTCAATCATTGCGCCACGGGGCAAGGCTGCAACTTGCACGCAGGCGCGCGCTGGATAGGGCTCAGTAAAAAACTTAGCCATAACTTCATTAACCTGCGCAAACACACTCAGGTCTGTTAAGGAGATATTCACCTTTACCGCGTTGTTCAAGCTGCCGCCGCTGGCATCGGCCACCGCCGACAGATTGTGAAAAACTTGGGTGGCCTGTTCAACAATACCGCCTTCCACCATAGTCATGGTCTCGGGGACTAAAGGAATCTGACCCGACAGATATACTGTATTGCCCACTTTCACCGCTTGGGAGTAAGTGCCAATGGCCTCTGGGGCGTGGAGGGTGTTGATGTATTCTTTTGCGCTCATCGTAGTATCCTAGGTTTTACTGGCGGACACGATAACATAGAGGACTTATCGAAGTTCTACTTGATCAGAGGAAAATGTTCGCGTCCTATTCCCTGAAACACATATAATTAATTTCATTTCGGGAGTTCATTGATAAAGGCGGTGATGTTTTTCTTATCTCTGCTACAAGAAATATCATAATTAGCTTCGAATTTACATTCTTGGGCCTCAATTAAGCTACAAGCTTTACCCTGACCACAGTCTTGGTCATAAAACGTTGTTGACTCCCTCTGGGAAAACTCGATATCTACTGTAACCTTGGCGCTAATTTCGTAGTTAACGGTAAATGTCCCTTCATTTTTATATGGGTCTATAGGCTCTGGCATCGTCGGCAAAAGTGGGCTCGAAGTGCCGTTTTACTGTAAAGCTCTTAACAGAGATATTTGTTGCGGTGGGACCCCCTGAGCGATCATCGGACGACTCGCCATGGCCACAACCGATAAAAAAATACTATTGAAAAAAAATCGCTGAGCGCAATATTAACCTAGTACCATTTATACTGATCATTATCGCTTCACGGGTAATTGCTGAATAAGTATAGGTCAGATTACCAATATTCTTAATGCGGGGAGATTGAAATAATATCCTTATTAAAATCAATGGCTTGCTGAGGTATTTCTCTAAATGCGATGGGTGAACAAATGCTGAGTGATATATTTTTCACCTTGTTAGAGTATTAATCTACGCTATCTAATATTTCCCAAGATAAAAGGGTGTTGATAAAATTCTTTATCTCTTCTTAGCGTGGGGATATTTTGTTATATGAATATTTGGAGTATAAGGAGATGATTTCCTCTTTAACAACTTCATAGTTTTCTACTGCTTCGACACCTGTATTAATGACTAAATCATTAATATGATTATCGATGACATGAGACAGCTGTTCATTGAAGGATGCGAAGCTACTTGCGGTGATTAGAAAATAAAATACCAGGTATTTAATGCTCATTGACTTGTTTCCTTGTCGGGAAGATGAAATGAAATTTCACCTTAAATAAAGACCCTCTCAATCTAGAGAGGGCGTAAATATAACACCTGTAAAAATCTAAATGAAGTAGCGATTTTCTAACTGATTTTAAATGCCACCCTATTTAGTGACGTACGCGTAAAATTGCTTATGCGTATCTGAAGACGTGGATGCCTAATGGTAAGGGGGTAAATAGTCGAATGCTACGGCCTAATTTCTTAAGCGATGGGCTCAGTGCTGGTGAGAATGCTTGGGTTTGGAACTTTATGCCATCGACGTTCACCCTGCCGAGGGCGCGCTATTTATTGCTTTGGGAAGCTGTTTTCGAGACCAATTAAGTGATCTGCAATAGTCGATTAGATGTGGTGTGACATGCCGTAAATCAAGTGGCAGCTTACTAATGTAGCTCAGTTAAGGATTGCCGGCATCGCTGGGAACTTTAAGTTAATGTCTCTCCCGTGTCACCTTAATCACCGCTGGAATATTTCGGATCCGGCGCATGACATTAGCCAAATGCACCCGCGAGCGCACGCCAACAATCAAGTGAATGGTGCTAATTTTGGCATTTTCGTCTTCTACGCTGATTTTCTCGATACTGCCATCGGCGCCATTTACGCGGGTCGCCAGCACCGCAATAATGCCGCGCTGTTTGGAAATCTCAACTTTCATTTCCACCGAGAAGTCGCGATCAATATTTTCGGCCCAGCTCAGTGGGACTACGCGTTCTGGCTGGCTGCTGAGCGCAATACTGTTGTGACAATTTTCGCAGTGTACTACCACGCCTTTTTCAGAGCTGACGATGCCGATGATATGGTCGCCAGGAATGGGGTAGCAGCAGCGAGCAAAGTTAACCAGGAATCCTTCAGTGCCGTGAATAACCATGGATTGTCGGGTTAGCGGCGTGCGCAGCTTCTCGTCGCCATCGCGAATCTCATCACGTAAGTTTATCAATTGACGGGCAGTTAAATAGGCAACGCGGTTACCCATGCCAATTTGCTCGTAAATATTGTCAGTCGACTTGGCGTGGGTGGAGTCCACCAATTGCAGTAAGTACTTGCTGTCTATATCGGCTAGATTTTCGTCCATGCTGGCTAGGGCGCGCTCTAGCATACGGCGGCCAAGGGTAACCGCCTCAGTTTTACGCTGGTATTTAAGATAGTGGCGAACACCAGTGCGGGCTTTCGCGGTAACCACAAATTGTAGCCAAGCGGGATTGGGCTGGGCGCCAGGGGTGGTGATCACTTCAACGGTCTGGCCGCTTTCCAGGGTTTCTGACAGTGGCGCTAAGCGGCGATTTATTCGGCAGGCCACGCAGCTATTGCCAATGTCGCTGTGCACCGCGTAGGCAAAATCAACCGCGGTGGCGCCTGCAGGTAATTCCATAATGTCGCCGCGGGGAGTGAATACATAGACCTCATCGGGGAATAAATCGATTTTAACGTTCTCGATAAATTCTAAGGAGTCACCCGCGCGCTCCTGCATTTCCAGCAAGCCTTGTACCCATTGACGAGCGCGGGCGTGACTGGAATTACGTTTTGGTTCTTGATCGTTAGATTTGTAGCGCCAGTGTGCGGCAATACCGTTATTGGCCATTTCTTCCATATCGTGGGTGCGGATTTGAATTTCAATGGGCACACCCTCCATACCGAACAACACCGTATGCAAAGACTGATAGCCGTTTGCCTTGGGAATGGCGATATAGTCCTTAAACTGCCCCGGTACTGGCTTGTACAGGCTGTGTACGCAGCCTAAAACTCGGTAGCAGGAATCAACGGAGTCAACCACAATACGAAACGCATAGAGATCCATGATTTCTTTTAGCGACTTTCGTTTGTTGCGCATTTTGGTGTAAATACTAAACAAGTGTTTCTCACGACCAATCACGTTGGCAGTGTGGCCTTCTTCAGTCAGGCAGTTCTCAATACTTTCTTTGATGGTGGTAATGGTTTTTTTGCGATCGCCAAAGCGGGTGGTAATCGCTTTGCGTATGCGCCGAGCGCGCATTGGGTGCATGGACATAAACCCCAAGTCTTCAAATTCAACCCGAATATTGTGCATACCTAAACGTTGCGCAATGGGGGCGTAAATTTCTAGGGTCTCGCGGGCAATGCGACGGCGCTTTTCGGCTGGCATTACACCGAGAGTGCGCATATTGTGCAGGCGGTCGGCGAGCTTGACCAAGATCACGCGAATGTCTTTCGCCATCGCCAGTGCCATTTTTTGGAAGTTCTCTGCCTGCTGCTCGGCCTTAGACTGAAATTCGATTCGGGTAAGTTTAGATACGCCGTCAACTAGCTCCGCGACAACGTCGCCAAACTGGTCGCTGAGGCCCTGCTTTGTCACGCTGGTATCTTCAATGACGTCATGGAGCATGGCCGCCATTAAACTTTGGGCGTCCATATGCATTTCAGAGAGAATAGTAGCTACAGCTAAAGGATGGGTAACATAGGCTTCGCCGCTGCGGCGATTTTGACCTTCGTGAGCTTGCTCAGCATAATAATAAGCACGCCTGACCTGTTTTATCTGGTCGAGAGAAAGGTAATCGGCAAGAGATTTAGCAAGAGCGTCAATTGATACAGCCGGCTCTTTCTTGCCGTAACTTGGATTGAAAAAACTGTATTGATGCATTGGCGCCCCTATAGACGCAGAGTTACAGCGAGTTAGCGCCTAGCTCAGCGCTCAGATCCAATTCTTGCTCTTCAGGTGTGGCATTCGCCGCCATCACTTCTTCGCGAGTAATTTTGCCTTCAGCCAGTTCACGCAAGGCGATGACGGTTGGCTTGTCGCCCTCTTCAGGAACCCGTGCTTCTTTGCCGCCGGTGGCTAGTGCGTGGGCGCGTTTGCTTGCAACCATAACTAATTCAAAGCGGTTATCGACGGCTTGTAGGCAGTCTTCAACAGTAATTCGGGCCATGATGTGTATCCTGCGGACTAAATAGAATCAGCGTACGAAACGCACACTGTTAATGACTAAATAGTCTAACAAATAGCCAGCGCTTATGACAGTAGCGCATCGAGTAAAACTCTATGACGCAGTCCCTGACTTGCCAAAGTTAGGCGATGGCTGCGAACAATGGCCTCTAAATCTGCGAGCGCGGTATCGAAATCATCATTAATTACCACGTAGTCGCTCTCACTGTAGTGAGACATTTCGGCGACGGCTGCATTCATGCGCCGTTGTATTACCGCGCTGTCATCTTGACCTCGGCCGGTGAGACGATCATTCAAGGCCTCTTTTGACGGCGGCATAATAAAAATTGCCACGGTATCCGGCATTAACCGCCTGACTTGCTCTGCGCCCTGCCAGTCGATTTCTAGAATCACATCCTCACCCGTGGTCAGTTGCGACTTAACCCAGTGCTGTGAGGTGCCATAAAAATTATCAAACACCTGCGCGTGTTCAAGAAAAGCGGCCTTATCCAACATATGCTGAAAGTCTGCATGGGACGTAAAGTGGTAGTTCACCCCATCCTGTTCGCCAGGCCGCATGGTGCGTGTGGTATGCGAGACCGACACCCCGAGCCGAGGAGTTTGCGCTAGTAACTTCGCCACTAAGCTAGTTTTACCGGCGCCGGAGGGTGCTGAAATAGTATAGAGCGTACCTTGACTGTGCATAGCGAAAAGGGCGTCCTTTTATCGAGTTCGCGGTGGTGGGCGCGATATTGGATAAGGATTATACGGACTGATTGAGGGGGCGTCACGGCCTATCAAATTGAACGACGATGTTTGGTCTCAGGGGTTTGAGCACGATAATCTGGCGGGGTGTTATAGGACTACTTTTATTTGCTGCCATCTATCGACAGAATATGACGGTACACGCGGCGAGATATAGAGATATTCGATATCAGTTAATCTGTGGACGAAAGATCAGCTAAAGCCCTGCGGTCGCTTATATTGTTTTAGCTTCCCTCTGGCAGGCCTCGTTATTAAGCGATCTTAAGCGGCGTAAAAGGCGAGCCATGCAAGCGGGCTTGAAAATAATTGAAGGACATAAGATCGAGTTACCAGAACGTGGCATACCAAACCCTTTGTTCATGCAGTGGCATAGAGCTGAAATGGTCCGTGGCTCATATTTAAAAAAACTCTTTTTAGCATCACTCAATATTCTGAATCTGCTCCCGCATCTGTTCTATTAAAACCTTCAGCTCTACCGCCGCCTGTGTGCTGTCAGCTACCACCGCTTTAGATGACAAGGTGTTGGCTTCGCGGTTGAGTTCCTGCATAAAGAAGTCTAAGCGTCGGCCGCTGGCGCCGCCTTGTTTAATGACTCGGCGCACTTCTTTGACGTGGGTATCTAGGCGGTCTAGTTCTTCATCTACGTCAGCCTTTTGCGCTATTAATGCAATTTCCGCTTCTAGGCGGCTGGGGTCGAGTTCAACTTTGAGTTCAGCAAGGCGTTGCTGCAGTTTGTCGCGCTGGGCGATGACGATGCTGGGCATTTTACTGCGAATATCGATGACGATATCAGTAATATTGTCCAGACGTTGTTCGATTAAATGGGCTAGTGCGCTGCCTTCGCGTTGGCGGGTGGCAATATGTTCGTTCAGCGCGGTATTAAAGCCGTCCAACAGTTGCTTGCTTATGGCGTCGTTGTCTAGGGTTTGCGGTTCCAGTACGCCGGGCCAGCGCAGCAATTCCAAGACGTTAATGGGGGCGGTGTCGGCAATATGAGTTTTGAGGCGGTGCGCTGCGGTTAAAATTTGACTGGCGAACTCGTCATTGAGCTGCAGATCTTGCTGCTGTTTGTGCTGTTGCACCCGCAGTGCGCATTCAACTTTACCGCGTTGGAGTTTGCTGCGAAGGGCGTCGCGTAGACTGGGTTCTAGTTGCCGCCAGCTCTCTGGTAATTTAAAGGATAGTTCTAGGTAGCGATGATTAACCGAACGTAGTTCCCATGTGACGCTGCCCCAAGGGTAGTCAAAACGCTGATGGGCAAAGGCGGTCATACTGCTGGTAGTCAAAGGCTTTCCCTATATTTTTCGATTTTAGTATGGATAGTGTAAGCCTAAATGGTCGGTGAAGGCGAAAAGTTACTGGCAGAAAATACCGGGATATATCATCAGTAGAGTGGCGTCTGTCTGCCATAAATATACCGTTAGGCGTGCGTCGGATAGGTGTGTGGATATTGGCGGCGGCTGTGCATTGGGGAGTTTATATTTGCCTTGATACGGTGTTTTAACCTGTTGGCAACGGCTAGCGGTTATACTGTGGGCTTCTAAAAGGAGAACAATATGACTGTAGTAAGGCCGAGTGAGCGCGCCTACGATGAAAAGCGTACTGTGCGGATTAGTCGCAATTTTACCTGCCACGCTGAAGGTTCCGTTTTAATTGAAATGGGGAATACCAAGGTTATTTGTACTGCGTCGGTGCAGAACAGTGTGCCCGGCTTTTTACGTGGCAAGGGTCAGGGTTGGCTTACCGCAGAATACGGTATGTTGCCGCGCTCTACTGGAAGTCGTATGGATCGGGAGGCGGCGCGTGGCAAGCAGAGCGGCCGCACCCAAGAAATTCAGCGTCTTATCGGTCGCTCGCTGCGTGCAGCGGTTGATTTGACGATGTTGGGCGAGAACACCATCTATCTGGATTGCGACGTCATTCAGGCTGACGGTGGCACGCGAACCGCGTCCATCACCGGTGCTTATATTGCACTGGCCGATGCGGTCGCTAAATTGCGCGCAGATGGCTTGATTAGCGGTAATCCCCTGCAACAGCAAGTCGCCGCAATTTCGGTTGGTGTGTATCAAGGTGTGCCAGTATTAGATTTGGATTACGCCGAAGATTCAACCGCCGAAACTGACATGAACGTGGTGATGGACGACAAGGGCGGGGTTATCGAGGTGCAGGGCACTGCTGAAGGTGCAACCTTTAGCCGTACTGAAATGAACGCAATGATGGATCTGGCCGAAAAAGGCATTGCCGAACTAGTGACAGCTCAGCGAGAGTCGTTGGCTTAGGCGCTTAAATGAGAGGGCCCTAAAAAGGGCTCTCTGGTAGTTCAAAGTCATAATCCATAAT
>JBKEFB010000091.1:0-10501 GCA_046712405.1 Zhongshania sp.
AATGTTTAATGCCAGTAAAGTGCCGGTAGGGCGTGACCAAATTCAGCATATAGAAATGGCACGTGATATGGCGCAGCGTTTTAACCATTTATATGGCAAAACGTTTGTACTGCCCGAAGCAGTTGTCGGCGATGATGTGGCGGTTTTAAGCGGCCTAGATGGCCGTAAGATGAGTAAAAGCTATGGCAATACTATCCCCTTGTTTTTGCCAGAGAAGAAACTTCAAAAACACATCAATAAAATTAAAACCAATCTTTTAGAGCCCGGTGAGCCCAAAGATCCGGCAGGCTCCACCGTTTTTGAAATTTGGCAGGCGTTTGCGACGGCAGAACAAACGGCGGATATGCGTCAGAGATTTGCTGGAGGCATCGCCTGGGGACAGGCTAAAAAAGATTTATTTGAATTAATTAATACTCAGGTCGCCCCAGCTCGCGAGCGCTACGAGGCGATTTTGGCGGACAGTCAATTTTTGGAGTCTGAGCTGAAGAAGGGGGCTGAGAAAGCACGCGATCAAGCTGCTCCGATGTTAGCTTCAGTGCGCAAAGCGGTAGGTTTGGCCGCCTTTAAGTAGAAATCCTTAAAACCTTAAATTCAGAGCACACTTGCTGAGCTGATAGTGAAAATGAGTTTATTACCTTTGCAGAAATTTAGCTGAGCGGGTTGTTTTTGAATGCCCAAGCCGGCGTCAATTTTCCGCACTCGATATCAAGCGGTATTCGTGGTGGCTTTTGTTTCCTGGCCCTAAGATGACCACATCATAATAAGAGGCTGGCTGGGTTTTCTTGATGGCGCTCGGCTAGGGCGCTATTGCAAGCAATCACCGCCGTGGTGACCAGCATTTTTTTATGAAACTCATTGTCGTTACTGAACACCAGTAAGTGAATCTTAGAAATAACCGTTCTCCTAAGGTTTGACATGCTGGCTTTGCCTAGTTGTGAACCTGCTTACATTAACATGCGTATTCAGGCGCGGTTTTATTTATTCCATTACAAAATTAGAAGTTGATTCCCAATTCTAGATAAGCAGCGCGTGGCTCACCGATAAAGTAGCGATAATTGCCGAAAGCGTAATCTGCTCTTTCTGCATAATCAATATTACTGAGGTTGTTTATTCTAAGCACTGAGTAGAGTTGCTCTCCGTACTGCTGGCGCCAGCGAATATTACTTAGGGTGTGGCCTGGATAGCGATAAAGATTGTTTTCTTCTAGGAAGTATTTACCTTGGTGTTGAACCTCTAATTCAATGTGGGTGTCAGCAAAAGGCGACCAACGCAGCAATGTGCCAGCGAGTTGACGCGGCGCCGTGTCAATTTCATTGCCCTGTGCTGTAAGTGCATTATTGCCGTATTGGTGTTTGCTATAGCTAGCCTGTAATTGCCACATCAAACTGGGCGTAATTTGCCAGTTAAAGTTAGCTTCGAGTCCGTAGTCTATGGTTTTGCCCCCATTGATGTTGCGACGGTTGCTGTCTTGAATTATGACATCGTTTTTATGCATCCAATATGTTGAGACGCGGTACTGGAAGGTATTCCAGTTGCCACGCAAGCCAATTTCAATACTGTTAAGTGATTCTTCGTCGAGATTGCCATTCACTTGCTGTTCTTGTAGGCGGTATAATTCCGAGGCCTGTGGTGCCCTAAAACCGTGACCAGCATTGGCGACGAAGTCATTATGTTCGCTGAGGTTTTGAATCAAGCCTAGATTAAATGAGCTGTTTCGGAAGCGCTCTTTGTCGTCGGCTGGACGAGCGTATCGGCAGCTGCCGGAAGGGCAGGCACTGCCGTCCGCGGCGGTATTACCGTCGATCATTAGGTTGTTGTAGTCGTAAAACTGTATGTCGTAGCGGCCGCCAAAATTCACTGTTGTGCGATTGGTCGCTTGCCAGTCGCCACCAATAAACCAGGCCGCATACAATGCATCCACTTCATAGTCGTACTGTTGGCCAGTGGGAAAACTTCCGAAGAGGGTGGCTTGCGTTTGTGATTGCTTTAAATAGGCTTTTGTTACTTCCATATCAAAGCCGTTATACAGGGTGACGTTATCGCTGTAGTCCTGATAAAACGCACTTTGCACGCCGGCGCTGTGTTCACCATTTTCTTCAAGTGGTGTTCCGGGTAAAAAATGCTGAAGAAATTCCATTTCGGTGTAGCGCAAATAAGGTGTGACGACGAAGCGGCTGTCGCGTTCGCCCTCGCGCTCAAAGCGGCTGTAATAGCGAATACTGGTGTTATTGCGGAAGGCTTCTGGATTGGGATTTTCGCGTTTGCGATCACTGTCTTTATAGGCGTCTTCGCCAAGCACATAGCCGGCGGTCTCCTGATTAAGATTGCTGGCAGCTAGCATCGATTGAATGGTCCAAGTGCCGCCGTGATAGTCGTAACGTAAATTCATTTTTTGTTGGTCGTATCCGGCCTCATCCTTAAACCCATCATCATGATTGCCTTGTGCGCTAATGCGGTAGCCGTGTTTGCCATTGGTGTCGCTGTAACTCGCTTTGACGCGTTGGTATTTGTCTGGGCCTGCTTCAAACGATAGGCGAGACTCCGCTTCGTTTGAGGGCGGTAGACTAATAACATTGATGACGCCGTTTAAGGCATTACTGCCGTGCACCGCGGTGCCTGGCCCGCGAATAACTTCTATGCGCGCGGCTTGCTCGGCATTAACATCGAAAAGCTCATTAACATTGCAAAAACCCGGTCCTCGCAATGGAATACCGTCTTCCGCAAAGTAGAATGCACCGCAGCTGCCGGCACCCGTCAATACGCCTGAGCGAATGGCGGTTAAATTTTCTTGGCCGTTACCGCGGCTGATTGAAACGCCGGGAACTTGGCTGAGTAATTGGCTGATGTGGGTGTGGCCGATACTTTCAATATCTTCTTGGCTAATGACGCTAATTGCCAGGCTCTGCTCATGCAATTGTTTTTCAATGCGATCAGCGGTAACCGATACCGTTTCAGGGCCTTGATGTTGATCGCCCGCCGCCAGAGTTAGACTTGACGTCAGACTTACTGCCAGCAGAATAGCGTGTTTTATCATCATGTGTGAGCCGTTCCTTAATGTTGCGTGCCGCGTTATTTCTTATATTGAATGAAAAGCCCTTCGGCGCTGGTGAGCAGGGTATCACCACTGTGGCATTCGCCATGAATGATAATATGTCTGTCCCGTTTTTTCTCCAGCCATGTAGTGAAGCGAATAGTACTAAACAGCGGGGTAGGGCGGTGATATTTTATCGTCAGACTTGCAGTCATCCCCGGAAGTTCGTTTGCCAGGCTGGTAAAGGCTAAAACTTGATCGTAGATGCCGCTGATGACACCGCCGTGGACAGACGCGGGCGGGCCTTCATGGATTTTGCCTAAACGGCCTTCTGCATATACGAATTCATCTTCACGCCAGATTTTAAGTTCTGGTGCTATTGGATTGAAATAGCCGCTGAGCGGGCTGCACGGCAGGATATTGCGAAAGTCGCCGTCATAATTGGGGTTGTAAAACTCAAGCATTTTGCGATCGCGGAGGGCGGTCATTTGCCCATTCAGCAGGGACAGGGTGGCTTCGACCTCTGCGAGTTCACTACTGCTGCCACCCAGCGTTTGGCTGCTTTCTAGTGCTTCTCTAAGTTGCTCGCAGATATGGAGGAGCTGTTGGCGCTGTTGATCACTGGCCGGCATCTACTGAGTGCCTCTCACTATTATTTGTTAGCCAGTGAGTGTAAAGGTAGCCTGTCGTGATGGAAAGCGCAGCAGACACAGGTCGAATTAGAAATTTGTAATCTTGGCATGCGAAATATATGCTTTTAGTGGTAAACAGGGTGATTTTCAGTAACGTTAGGGCTTTAGTTTTGAAAAGTGAGCTAGCTGGCGCTGTATGAAAAGACTGTGAGACTAATTGTTCAAGTATTGACGAGGTTAATATCCAGCGTCGGTATCTGGATCGGTTTATCTTCCTTAGGCGAGAGTACCCTTGTACTATTGAAGCCTAGCCTTGGTTATTTTCTTGCGTGGACGTATGTTAAAGCGGTATTTAAAATTCACAGGCCTTGTTTGGCTATTGTTGGCGATAGTCAGTCAGTCGTTTGCTGCTGTCGGCCCCTCGTGTGAAATATTGCATTCCGATACCAAAATGACGGCCAACACCAGCCCGGCGATGATGGCGATGGACGGTATGTCGCATTCACATCACTCGACTTCTGCAGTTAGCGACTACAGCGCGCCTAGCGACTGCTGTAATGAACAAACATGTTCCATGCTTAATTGTGTTTCGCTCCCTGCGATGGCAGTGGCTAGTCAGTTGCGGCTTGGAGCTGATTCGCCTCTTATACTGCATGTTAACTATACTGCCGCCTACACAGGCATTGAGCCAGTTTCTTTTTACCGCCCCCCCATTACCCACTAATACGGGGTAAGTGCGCCTGCAATTTGGATATTCTTAGCTCCGTTTTGAGTGGGTAGCCAAGTAACTCCCATACTTATCTATTTTAAGCTGTTCTTAAACTTACTTTTCATAACGTGTCATGCGGTGGAAAAATACTATGCAATATCTCGCAAAAAGTTTTAGCTATATAAGCCTAGTGATGTTTCTGATGGGAGCGACTGCCTGCTCAGAGGCCTCTAACATAGCTGAGCAACAAGCACCTATTCAGGGTTCAGTGGTGACCTTAGATGTTTACAAGAGTCCCACTTGCGGCTGCTGTACTAAATGGGTTGACCATATTCAACTCGATGGGTTTTCTGCCAGCATTCATCATCTTACAGATCTGAATGCGACTAAGAATAAGTACAGTATTGCCCGCAAATATCAGTCCTGCCATACCGCGGTATCCAGTCAGGGTTATGTATTCGAAGGCCATATTCCATCTCGCTTTATCAAGCAGTTCCTTGAAAATCCCCCTGCCGGCGCGCTGGGTCTGAGTGTACCTGCTATGCCGGTGGGCAGTCCCGGTATGGAAATGGGGGATCGATTTATGCCTTATCAGGTGCTGCTGTTGAAAGAAAATGGTAGCGCCGAGGTATTTGCTATTGTCGACAGAGCTGAAGAGCAATATGCCAACGGCCGACAGCCATGAGGGTCTTGGTCGCGCTAGGATTACTAGCTAGCACTCCCCTTGTCTTCGCTCAGGAGCCAGCGTCTGAGTTGAGCCTAAACTCGGCTATTGCCGCGGCAATAGCCTCGGACCCGTGGCTCAACGGCAGTCGCCACCGGGAAAATGCTCTGAGTAGCGAATCCGTCTCTGCGGCAAGCCTGCCCGATCCAAAGATCAGCTTAACGGCGGGTAATTTCCCCGTGGATACATTGGATATTAATCAGGAGGCTATGACCCAGCTTGCAGTGGCTGTGAGTCAGACGTTTCCACGTGGTGATAGCCTATCACTGTCGAGTCGGCAGAAGCGCGAACTGGCTGCCGAGGAGCCTATGCTCAGGCTGGATAGGGAAGCCAAGGTTGCGGCGACTGTTACGCAGTTATGGTTAGAGAAATTTAAGGCGCAGGAGAGCATACGCTTGATTGAGCGTGACCGCTCGCTGTTTGAGCAGCTAGTGGATGCGGCGCGGGCGAGCTATTCGTCGGCGCTGGGGCGGGCGCGACAACAAGATCTTATTCGTGCGCAACTTGAGCTGGCTCGAATTGATGATCGCTTGACGGTACTGCAGCAGCAGCAGGAAACTACGCAGCGGCGTCTGTCTGAATGGATTGGTGTTCGCGGCCATCTGCCGCTGGCTCCACTGTTGCCAAACGATGCGCTGTTACTGGCAGTATCTGCGGTGTCCGTTCCGGTAAGCAGTGCCCGATCGCGCTATGAGTTGATCAGTTTACATCCACTTTTGCAGGCCTTTGATCAACGTATTAATGCCATGCAGACCGGTGTTGAGTTAGTGCGTCAAAAGTATCAGCCGGAGTGGGGACTGACTGCGCAATACGGATATCGTGATGATGATTCGCTGGGGCGCCATCGGGCAGACTTATTCTCTATTGGCGTTAGCGTTGATATGCCGCTGTTTACCGCTAATCGACAAGATAAAGATGTCAGTGCAGCGGTATCGCGAGCCGAGGCGATCAAAACCGATAAGCAATTATTGTCTCGTCAGTTGATGGCTTCGCTGGAGATGGCCATCGTCCAACTACAACGCCTCAATCAGCGCCTAGCGCTTTATGAAAATCAACTTTTGCCGCAAATGGCTTTGCAGGCTGAGGCCGCCTTGACAGCTTATGACAGTGACGATGGCGATTTTGCCGAAGCGGTACGCGCGCGTATTGCTCAGTTAAATGCCAAGATTGAGGCGCTGGTAATCACCGTCGAGCAGCAACAAACCATCGTAAAAATAAACTACTTACTAAGCGGGTCGTCAGTGGCAATTCACACGCCAGCAATAAAGGTCGGGGACGAATATGAAGCCAACTTCTAAAACTGTGATAAGTATTGCTTTGGGCGCGCTTATTGGCGCTGCCGGTGTTTGGATCGTCATTGGAAAGAATGCCGACTTGGGGGTGGAGCAGGGTGGCGAAGGGAAGCCGATGTATTGGGTAGCTCCCATGGATCCGAATTATAAATCTGATCTGCCTGGCAAGTCCCCCATGGGGATGGATTTGATTCCAGTTTACAATAATGATGCCGACACTGATGCAGGTACCGTCGTTATTTCTCCAAACGTGGTTAATAATCTAGGGGTCCGGCTGGCAACGGTCATTAGGGGCCAATTAGCGATTAGCGTAAATACAGTAGGTTACGTGCAATATGACGAAGATCGTCTTATTCATATCCACCCGCGTGTGGAAGGCTGGGTCGAACAACTTTATGTCAAAGCGGCCGGTGATCCCGTAGCAAAAGATGAGCCGCTGTATGCACTGTATTCGCCCACCTTGGTCAACGCTCAAGAGGAGTTATTACTGGCCCTGAAGCGTAATAATGCCATTTTGATTCAGGCCGCCGTGGAGCGATTGTCAGCATTGGATGTGCCGCCCGCGGCGATCAAGAAGTTGCGGGCATCCGGCAAGGTCAGCCAGACCATCACAATTACTGCGCCCCAATCGGGCGTGGTTGATGACCTCAATATCCGTGAGGGTATGTTCGTTAAACCCGGCATGAGTGTCATGTCCATCGGTATGCTGGAACACATTTGGGTTATTGGCGAAGTTTTTGAACGTCAGGCTGCGGTCGTTAAGGTTGGCGATACGGTGAGTATGCGACTCGACTATCTGCCGGGCCGTGAATGGCAAAGTACCGTTGATTATATCTACCCCTCTCTGAATATGAAGACCCGCACCGCTCAAGTTCGGGTTCATATTAACAATCTGGATAAATTTTTGCGGCCCGGTATGTTCGCACAATTAAATATTGAAACCGATCCACTCGAAAAAGCCTTATTGATTCCCCGTGAGGCGCTCATTCGCACCGGTAACCAGTCTAGGGTGGTGTTGGCTCGGGGTGAAGGGCGTTTTAAATCGATAGAAGTTGAAGTGGGGAGGGTGGCAGATACCCAAGCGGAAATTATCTCGGGCCTGCATGAGGGTGATCGCATTGTTAGCTCTGCGCAGTTTCTGATTGATTCAGAATCCAGCAAAACCTCCGATTTCAAACGTATGACTCACAGTTTAATGTTAATGGATGATAGTCAGCGCCATCAGGAGAGCATGCAATGATAGAAGCTATTATTCGCTGGTCTGTGGGCAATCGTTTTTTTGTGCTGCTGGCGACCTTTATCTTGGTGGGCGTCGGCAGCTGGTCGATGACAAAGACGCCAGTTGATGCCATACCAGACTTGTCGGATGTACAGGTGATTATCAAAACCAGTTACCCCGGCCAAGCGCCGCAAGTGGTCCAAGACCAGGTGACCTATCCACTGTCCACGGCAATGTTGTCGGTGCCGGGCGCGGTAACGGTGCGAGGTTATTCCTTCTTCGGTGATTCCTATGTCTATGTCATTTTTGATGAAGATACCGACATCTATTGGGCGCGCTCTCGGGTGTTGGAATATCTGTCACAGGTGGCGCCAAGTTTGCCGCCCAATGCCAGGCCACAATTGGGTCCGGATGCGACTGGGGTCGGTTGGATATACCTTTATGCTTTAGTTGATAAAACCGGTCAGCATGACCTCAGCCAGTTGCGCAGCCTGCAGGACTGGTTTCTCAAATATGAATTGCAAACGGTCCCCGGTGTGTCTGAAGTCTCGACTCTGGGTGGCATGGTTAAGCAATATCAGGTCAAAGTGAGCCCAGATAAGTTACGTGCTTTTGGTATCCCGCTGTCCCATATTCAGACTGCCATTCAACGCGGTAATCAGGAGATCGGGGCGTCAGTGGTGGAAATGGCCGAAGCCGAATATATGGTGAGGGTCAGCGGTTATATTCGTAATATTGAAGATCTTGCCACCATACCGTTGGGTTTGGATATGCAGGGAACACCTTTGCTGCTCAAAGATGTCGCTGATATTGAGATTGGTCCGCAAATGCGCCGGGGTATCGCCGAGTTGAACGGCGAGGGTGAGGTGGTCGGCGGTATTGTGATTATGCGGTTTGGAGAAAATGCTCAAAAGACCATTGATGGGGTTAAGGCCAAGTTGGAGACCCTTAAAGCCGGTCTGCCTGAGGGGGTAGAAATTGTCACGGTCTACGATCGTTCCGGCCTGATTGAGCGCGCCGTAGACAACCTTTGGCATAAGCTGCTGCAGGAGTTCATTGTGGTTGCACTGGTGTGCATGGTGTTCCTGTTTCACGTGCGTTCCAGTCTGGTGGCCATCATCACCCTGCCGGTGGGTATTCTCACTGCCTTCATTGTTATGCACGCCCAAGGTCTCAATGCCAATATTATGTCGCTAGGCGGGATAGCCATTGCGATTGGTGCCATGATCGATGGCGCTATCGTCATGATCGAAAATATGCATAAGCACATGGAGCGAACACCGCTGACCGACGAGAATCGTTGGGAGGTGGTCGCCGAGTCTGCGGCGGAAGTGGGACCGGCGCTATTTTTTAGTTTATTGATCATTACGGTGAGTTTTGTACCGGTGTTTGCACTGGGCGCCCAGGAAGGGCGGATGTTTTCACCGCTGGCGTTTACAAAAACCTATGCCATGGCCGCTAGCGCCGTGCTAGCGGTGACCTTGGTTCCGGTGCTGATGGGCTATTTTATTCGCGGTAAGATCTTGTCGGAACATAAAAACCCGATCAACCGCGGGCTTATTGCGGTTTATATGCCAACCCTAAACGTGGTGCTTAATTATCCCAAATCAACACTGGCGGCAGCGCTGTTGCTGGTGATGGTGGGTTTCTGGCCGGTGACGCAAATTGGTAGCGAATTTATCCCGACTTTAGATGAGGGCGATCTCATGTATATGCCCACCACCTACCCCGGCTTGTCCATCGGTAAGGCGCGGGAAATCTTGCAGCAGACCGATAAGTTGATAGCCACTGTGCCCGAGGTAAAGACGGTGTTCGGTAAAATTGGTCGCGCGGAGACCGCTACCGATCCGGCACCGCTCACCATGATTGAAACCTTTATTCAGCTCAAGCCAAGGGATCAGTGGCGCAAGGGCATGACGACCGAAACGCTCAAAAAAGAATTAGATGCGCTGGTAACGTTTCCCGGTCTCACCAATGCGTGGGTGATGCCCATCAAAACCCGTATCGATATGCAGGCCACGGGCATCAAAACACCGGTGGGTATAAAAGTGGCAGGGCCAGATTTAAAAGAGATTGAAAAAATTGGCAAGCGTTTAGAGCAGGTATTAAAAGACGTACCCGGCACGGCCTCGGTTTATTCTGAGCGGGTGGCTGGTGGTCGCTATATCAAGGTTGATATCCAGCGAGAGAAGGCCGCTCGCTATGGCCTCAATATCGTGGATGTGCAGCAGGTGGTGGCTACCGCCATCGGCGGAATGAATGTGACCCAAACCGTCGAAGGTCAGGAGCGCTACCCGGTTAATTTGCGCTATCCCCAAGACTACCGAAATTCCCCAGAACAGCTGGCGCTGCTGCCTATAGTGACGTTGGGTAATCAGCGCATTGCGCTCGGCGATGTGGCGCGGGTCTATGTGGAAGATGGACCTCCGGCCATTAAAAGTGAGAATGCGCGTTTGAATGGCTGGACCTTTGTCGATATCGACGACGTCGATATCGGTAGCTATGTAGAAAATGCCATGGTGGTTGTGGCGGATCAGGTTGAGCTACCCACAGGGTACTCATTGGATTGGTCAGGGCAGTATGAATATATGTTGCGCGCCAAAGCCAAACTCAGCTACGTGGTGCCTTTAACATTGGCCATTATCATCGTGCTGCTTTATCTAAACTTCCGTAATATCGCCGAGGTGGTAATTATCATGGGCACATTGCCCTTGGCCATGGTCGGTTCAATCTGGCTGATGTATTTACTTGGATACAACTTCTCGGTAGCAGTGGGTGTCGGATTTATTGCATTGGCGGGGGTTGCGGTTGAAATTGGCGTTATCATGCTGGTGTATCTCAATCAGGCTCACGCGCGGATGTTGTCCGAGTGCGAAGAGCAGGGCGTAAGGCCA
>JBKEFB010000092.1:0-10447 GCA_046712405.1 Zhongshania sp.
GAGGTGCGGGTTTCTATACCGGTGAGAATGGCGTCGTTCATGGCAAAACCTTTGATCTGTTTGTCAAAGGCGGGGATTGCTTCACGAATGGCCTCATTGGCAAAATCGGGTAGCGCTTTTGATAGATCGCCCAGAGAAACACCGGGTTTGTACGAGGGTGTAACGCTGGCGAGGTCGGTTGATGGCGTGTTGCGCAAATAGTCGCCAACGAGCTGCGCCGGTGCATTGTAATTTTCGCCGCCCAGTCGATACGCCAAGGCCTCCAGCGAACGCTGTAGATCGATACCCGCTAATATGTGTTCGGGATAGTCTTTTTCTGGCTCAATACCTACCACAATTGCGGAGTTGGCATTGCGTTCATTGCGGGAGTACTGCGACATGCCGTTGGTGACAACACGGCCCTCTTCTGAGGTGGCTGCGACCACCGTGCCGCCGGGACACATGCAAAAACTGTATACGCTGCGACCATTTTTGCAGTGGTGAACGAGCTTGTAGTCGGCCGAGCCTAAAATGGGGTGGCCGGCTTGGTCACCAAATCGCGCTGCGTCTATAACAGACTGCGGATGCTCAATTCTAAAGCCGATAGAAAAGGGTTTGGGCTCTATATAAACACCCTGATCTAGAAGCATTTCAAAGGTGTCGCGGGCACTGTGGCCAATAGCCAGCACCACATGGCGCGTTGGCAGGTGTTCGCCACTACTTAGGGTTAATCCGGTGATTTGGCCTTGGTCGTCGCTAGTCGCTTCGCGATGTATGGTTTCTACTTTACTATTAAAGCGAATTTCGCCGCCTAGGCGGGTAATTTCAGCGCGGATATTTTCCACCATCTTAACCAGCTTAAAGGTCCCGATATGTGGCTTGCTGACCATCATGATTTCTTCGGGTGCACCGGCTTTAACAAATTCGGCCATGACCTTACGACCGAGAAAACGCCGATCTTTAACTTGGCTCCAAAGCTTGCCATCAGAGAAAGTGCCCGCGCCGCCTTCGCCGTATTGCACATTAGACTCGGTATTGAGTTTGCCCTCGCGCCAAAGTCCCCAGGTGTCTTTGGTGCGCTGCCGGACGTCTTGGCCACGCTCTAAGACAATGGGTTTTAGCCCCATTTGTGCAAGTACCAAGGCTGCCAAAATACCGCAGGGACCAAAGCCAATAACCAGCGGACGCTGCTGATCTGCTGCTGGGAAGTCGCGCTGTGCTTGTGCAAGTAGTGTGTAGTCGGTATTGGGGCTAGGACCAAGAAAGGATTTGCCATCAAAACGTGCCAGCAATGCGGCTTCGCAGGCTGCGCTTACCGCGACATCTAATTGATAAATTAATTGGATATCGCCTTTTTTGCGGGCGTCATAGCTGCGTTTGAATATGGCGACTGAGTGAAGATCGGCATCGTCTATATCCAATCTGACCAGAATGGATTTGCGTAATGCCGCTTCGTCGTGGTCGAGGGGCAGTTTCAAGTCGTTGAGTCTGAGCATTATGAGGCGTCGTGGTATGCTGGAAAGCGCAATATTCTACCACGGAATAGTTTTGTGCTCCCAGTCGATAAATGTCGCTTCTGCCGGCGTGTCTTCAAGGGTGTTGGCGGTCTGTTGCATTAGTTCTAGTAGACTGTTTGCTACAAAGGCGGGAGAGAATAACTTCCCCTGTGGTACCGAAGCCTGGAACGGCCGCGACAGGGGTGAGTCGGTGGTGCCCGGATGAAAGGCGAGTAAGCGGACATTTTTCGCTCGCCGGCCGTATTCTATAGCTGTGCTCCGGACGCCCATGTTCAGGGCGGCTTTCGACATCCGGTAGCTATACCAGCCGCCAAGATGATTGTTAGTAATACTGCCGACTCGCGCACTGAACACTGCCATGACGCAGGCTTGAGGTGATTTTAATAACGGCGCTAAGGCTTTCATCCACAGCATGGGGGTGAGGGTGTTGATTTGCATAATGGCCATCATATTCTCAGCGCTGATGTCTTCTAGGCGCTTCTCTGGCTTTATATTCTCGTCATGTAGGCGACCATTACAAATAATGACGCGGTTGATTTTGCCGCGAAACTGCGCCAATTCTGCAAGGCATTTGTCAATGTCTGTCTCTGAATTGTCACATTGTAAATAGCTAAGGCGGTCGGTGTCGGGGATGGCTGAGCGACCTCGGCTAATAGCCACGATGTGCGAGGTGTCGGCCATGGCACTGACGGCATGAATGCAGGCGGACGCGAGGGCGCCGCTCGCGCCAATAACGATGGTGATTGGCAATGAGTCAGAAGTTTGCATATGTTTGATACCGAGGGCCAAGAGTAATATTAGTCTTTACGACGCTGCAGCATAGCTGGATTTATCACAGGGCTTTGAGCTGATAGCAAGGCGTAAGTGTTAAACCACAATACCCGCGCTGTAACCGGATGACCATGCCCATTGAAAATTGAAGCCCCCAAGCCAGCCAGTCACGTCAACTACCTCACCAATAAAGTAAAGTCCGGCTTGGTCTTTGGCCTCCATGGTTTTTGAGCTGATACCGCCGGTATCGACACCCCCGCGGGTGACTTCTGCGGTGCGGTAGCCCTCGGTACCAGACGGTTTTAGCTGCCAGTTATTGAGCTTTTCGCCGATGCCTATGAGCTGTTTATCGGAAAACTCCCCCAGCGGTTTATCAGCGTGCTCATGCCACCACAGCCACTGCAGTTCGGCCACTAAGCCCTTGGATAATTTATGGCTTAGTATGCTTCTCAGCAGGCTTTTAGGCTGGCTATGTTTGGCGCTGACTAGCCAGTCAACAGCGCTTACCCCGGGCAGTATATTTACAGTGATGACATCGCCGGGGTTCCAGTAATTTGAGACCTGCAGCGCTGCTGGGCCAGAAATGCCGCGATGAGTAAAAAGAATGTTTTCGGTAAAGCTCACTTTATTGGTGGAGAGCTCAACCTCCAAGGCCAAGCCGGCGAGCTTTTCACAGAACTGTTTCATGGCATCGCTAAACATGAAGGGGACCAAGGCGGCATGGCGTTTAGTCAGTGTTAAGCCGAATTGTCTGGCAATATCGTAACCCATGCCGCTGCCGCCAAGCGTGGGAATGGAGAGCGCGCCGGAGGCGACCACAAAGGAGTGGCAGTGGAATTTTTGCTCGGTATCTTGCTGATTTACCGTTAGTTCATAGCGAGGTGAGTTCGCTGTATCGGCGTGGCAAGGCGCTATTGAGATAAGTTCAGAATGGGTGCGAATCTCTGCGCCGGCTTCGGCACACTGGTCTAGCAGCATATTTAGAATGTCTTTGGCCGAGTTAAGACAGAAAAGCTGGCTGTGGCGGCGCTCTTCATAAGGAATATTATAGCTTTCAACCATGCCGATAAAATCCCACTGGGTATAGCGGGTTAAGGCAGCTTTACAAAAGTGGGGATTAACAGAAATAAAGTTGTCGGCGTCGACGAAATGATTGGTGAAATTGCATCGACCGCCACCGGACATAAGTATTTTTTTGCCCACTTTGTTGGCTTTTTCTAGTACCAGGACGCGGCGACCGCGTTGGGCTGCGGTGATCGCACACATCAAACCCGATGCCCCTGCACCAAGAATGATCACGTCGTATGTATTTGCGCTAGTAGGCACGGTGTGGGCTTCGCTGTAGGTGGTTTTGTGTGAGCTGAAATTGAGCTGATACTATAAAAGATGCGCAGTATACCGATAAAATCTGTTGTCTTATATGCGCCAGCGCCGTGGTACTAGAGTGTATTTGCCAAGCGCGGCCTTAGACGCTTGCAGTTCAGATGGTTGCTTTGTGCAAAATGGAAATATTTGCTCTGGCAAGGCATTTTTCCGTTAGGCTGGTGCGGATTTTGCTAAGGATTGCACTAATCACTTCAGTTCTTGGTCTTCTCAGCTAACTCGAGCGACACCGATTACTTAATTTCCCACTAATAAGGCGAGGTCTCCTTAATGAGTCGCAATCAAGCGCGTGTTCAAGCTATTTCCCAAATAGTAAATCGCAAAACCACAGACGTAACGATGCCTGAACCTCTCAGCAAGATCTGGGCAAGTGATGTCTTTAATCTTGCGAAAATGGAGGAAGCCCTTTCCAAAAACGCATTCAAAGCCATCAAAACTACAGTGCAAACTGGTGAGCCACTTGCTCCAGCCACCGCTGATGTTGTTGCTGCAGCCATGAAAGATTGGGCTCTTAGCAAAGGCGTTAAGTTTTTCTCGCATATTTTTTACCCCATGACCAATGCCACTGCCGAAAAGCATGATGGTTTTATTATTACTAATGCAGACGGTAATGCGATCACCGAATTTACTGGGAGCTTGTTAATTAAAGGTGAGCCAGACGGTTCTTCTTTCCCCAACGGTAGTCTGCGGATGACCAATGCGGCGCGCGGATATACCGCATGGGATCCAACCAGTCCTGCCTATATTATGCATACCGATAACGGCTCAACGCTAATGATTCCTAGCGTTTTCATGAGCTGGACAGGTGAAGCACTAGATAAAAAAATCCCGTTACTACGCTCAAATTCTGCAATGAATAAAGCGGGTCAGCGGGTTTTAGCGCTGATGGGCGAGACTGAAATTGCGGCCCTGAACTCCAGCTGCGGTGCCGAGCAAGAATACTTCCTGATTGATTCTAATTTTGCCAATAGTCGTCCAGACTTGCTGCTGGCTGGCCGAACTTTGTTTGGCGCAGTGCCGGCTAAAGGTCAGCAGTTTGATGATCATTACTTCGCGGCAATCCCGGAGCGCGTTCAGGTCTTTATGCAAGACTTTGAAGACAAGCTATACCGTTTAGGCATACCAGCCAAGACTCATCACAATGAAGTGGCTCCCGGTCAGTTTGAGCTTGCGCCTTATTTTGAAGCTGCCAATGTCGCGTCCGATCATCAGCAGCTATTAATGACAGTGCTGAAATTGACTGCAAAACGTCATGGTTTTATGTGTCTATTACACGAAAAGCCCTTCGCTGGCATTAACGGTTCTGGAAAACACGTGAATTGGTCAGTGGGTAATGCTACTCAAGGTAATCTGCTTGATCCAGGCAGCACTCCCCATGAAAATATTAACTTTATGCTCTTTTGTGGTGCGGTAATTCGTGGTGTGCACCTTTATGGTCCGCTTCTGCGCGCGGTTATCGCATCTGCATCGAATGACCATCGCCTAGGTGCAAATGAAGCGCCTCCGGCTATCCTATCTGTTTACTTGGGCGACCAGCTTGAGGGTGTATTCAACGATATCAAAGAAGGCAAGTTGCTGACGTCTGAAGTTGGTGGTCTGATGGACTTGGGCTTGAGCCAAATTCTCAAGTTTGAGCGCGACCCCGGTGACCGTAACCGAACTTCTCCGTTCGCTTTCACTGGTAATCGCTTTGAATTTCGTGCGGTGGGTTCTTCGGCGTCAGTGGCCGGCCCGCTAGTGGCGATGAATACCATGTTAGCTGATTCCTTGAACTGGATTGCCGACAAGCTTGAAACCGAATTGGCAACGGGTACTAGCAAGTCAGTTGCCGCAGTCAAAGTATTGAAAGAGCTGATGGACGGCCACAGCAATGTTATTTTTGGTGGCGACGGGTACTCGGCGGAGTGGCACCGCATGGCCGTTGAAGATCGCGGTTTGAAAAACTTGCCGACCTCTGCCGATGCGTTACCTGCACTGCGTGAAGAGTCTATTGTTAAGCTGTTTTCTAGCACTGGGGTGCTAACGCCAGTTGAGCTAGAAAGTCGTTTTGAGGTTTATTCGGAGCAGTATTTACTGTCGATTGAAGTAGAAGCCAAGTTGGTTGTTGATATGGCTACTACTAGTATTTACCCAGCGGCTATTGAGTACTTGTCGCAGCTAGCTGGCACCGCGTCTTCAATGGCAGCGCTGAACATTACTTTCGACAGCGGAGTTGCCGCTGCTGTTGCTAAAGAAGCCAATGCCATGATGGCGTCGGTCGCGGCCTTAAGTGCTGCATTAGAGGTATATGACTTTGACTCTACTGAGGCGCACATGCAGTACTCGGCAAGCACCTTGTGTAGCTTAATGCTTGAAGTGCGTAGTCATGCAGATGTCTTAGAAACACTGGTTGCTGATGACTTGTGGCCACTGCCTAAGTACGCTGAAATGCTATTTATTAAATAATTCTATCGCGGCTTTTACTGGCCGTAATAGTGTTACTTGATGACGTAGAAACGCTCTCAGATGAGGGCGTTTCTACGTTTTATGGTATTACTCTCGCCATTGACACCCAAAATATATTGTCTGTTGTCGCGCTTGTTGGGCTTGATCTTTTGTCTCCAGAGCCTTGTCGAGAGTTGCAGTGCACTTTAGGACTCGCCGCTGAGTAAATACGGCTGGATTTACTTAATCTGGGCGGCTGCAGTCAATAATCCTCGTTTTTTAAAAGCTACTTGAGACGAGATCCATTGGGTGATGCTTTTTTTTTAGTTAGGCGGAGCCGGTGGCGGGTAAAAATGTATTTTCTAAAAGGGTGGAAGGTGTGAGATTCTGCCTGCTGATAACAAATAGCAAGAGTAGCTAGCGTGAATTTCCAGAATTATAAGCAGGGTTTTACAGATCTTGGTAATCAGGTGGTGACTGCGGTGCTGCAAACGGAAACCTATATTCAGCTTGCGCTAGTATTGGTGATCTTTGCATTAACATTTTTTGTAAGCACTTATGTTCGTAAGCTTGTTCCACGGTTTGCAAATGCGCCACTCAAACCGCTACGCAAACTCACTGGCAAGCTGGGTATTTTTATTTTCCCTGTGCTCGCCATTTTGGCATTGAGTATAGCTGTCCAGTTGAGCCAGAACTTCCTTGGTGAGTCCTGGCTGATGCGCGCAGCCTTAGTGGTCGCCATGATGGTGGTTTACAGGTCAATAGTGCGTGACTACGTTAAAAATGAATTCATCAATTTTGTATTCCGCTGGGTTGGTCAGCCACTGCTGTTATTACATTTATTGCATGTGCTTGAACCGATCATAGCGGTTCTGGAAGCCATGCAATTGACAGTTGGTAATATCCAGATTTCGGTATATGGCATTATCAGGGTGGTCTTATTTGGATCGCTGTTGTTTTGGTTGGGACGAGTTTCAAGTAGTACCGGTCAAGAGATCATTCGACGACAGCCAAAACTTGATTTTCGCACTAAGGAAGTAGCCGCAAAGCTTTTGGAAGTCGCAATTTTTGTGGTGATTTCCTTACTGCTATTACAGGTCATGGGGGTTAATCTGACCGCCTTGGCGGTATTTGGTGGCGCCCTCGGTGTTGGTCTGGGCTTTGGCTTACAGGCGATCGCGTCTAATTTTATTTCTGGCATTATTATTCTGCTTGATCGCTCGATTGCGCTTGATGATTACATTGAGCTTGAGGATGGCAGAGCCGGGGTTGTTCGTGAGCTGACGCTTAGATCGACGACGTTGGAGACCTATGATGGTAAAGACATCATGGTGCCAAACGAAAAGTTCGTGACTGAGAGCTTTACTAACTGGACCCATAAAAATAAAAAACAGCGTTACCGTGTCGATTTCTCGGTAGCCTACGATTCGGATATTCGTAAATTGGTGGAAATAATCAAGGAAACCGTGGCGTCACATGAACAGGTGATTAGCGGTGAGGATATTGCCTTTGAAGAGCGGCCAGATTGTGAAATAGATAGCTTTGGTGATTCCGGTGTAAAGATGTTTGTCGAGTTTTGGATGATTGGCATAGATGACGGTAAAAACCGTGTCGGTGGCGATTTACTGCTGATGATATTCGAAGCGATGCGTGACAACGGCTTCCAGATTCCATTTCCTCAGCGCGAGGTGCGGTTACTCAACGAGAGCATGGGAAAGTAACCCTGTCGCTTTATATGTCGTCAGACAAGCGGTTCGGCGACAAAGTTTACCGTCTTTTTTACCCGCTACCCTTTTTCTTCATCCTTTCTACTAATCACTGCTGCTGTTATGGCTGGCTGCTTTCATCGCGCACTGCATTTGCAGCCGGTTGATGCCGGCCGGAACTAGCTCAGTTGCGACTGCAGTGACGACACAATTTGATAAGAATGAAGCCGCGCTTCATGGGAGTATATCTGTGAGGTAATCATTAATTCATCAGCCTCGGTCAGGTCGATAAATTTTTGCATTTGCTGCTGTACTTTATCTGCAGCGCCGATGGCCGAGCACGACATAATTTGCTGGAGCAACATCTGGTCGCTGGCGGGTAATTGCGAGAGGTAGTCGTCTGCTGGGGGCTGGAGCTTCCCCGGCTGGCCGCGTCGCAAATTAACGAAGGCGCGCTGCATCGAGCTTGCTAAATAGTGTGCCTGAGCGTCGGTGTCGGCGGCGAAAACGTTGTAGCCAAGCATCACATAGGGTTTGCTAAGTTGGGCAGAGGGGCGGAAGCGTTCGCGGTATACGGCGATCGCGTTAGGCATTTTTTCGGGCGCAAAATGGGACGCGAAGGCGTAAGGTAGACCCAGCGAGGCTGCCAATTGTGCGCCAAAGAGGCTGGAGCCTAAAATCCAAAAGGGAATATTGAGCCCTGTTCCCGGCACTGCATGGATCTTTTGCCCCGCATACGGTTCGCCAAAATACCCCATTAGTTCAACCACATCTTTGGGGAACTGCTCAACGTCGGCATTTGTGTTGCGACGCATGGCATAAGCGGTTGCTTGATCCGTTCCCGGCGCTCGGCCAAGACCCAAATCAATACGGTTTGGGAATAGCGCTTCTAAGGTGCCGAACTGCTCAGCAATAATGAGCGGTGCGTGGTTGGGCAGCATAATGCCGCCGGCGCCAACTCGAATGGTTTTAGTGCCGCCGGCAATATGACCGATAACCACCGCGGTAGCCGCGCTGGCGATGCCCTGCATATTGTGATGTTCGGCGAGCCAATAACGATTGAAACCCCACAGTTCGGCATGTTGAGCCAATGATAAGCTGTTTTTTAGTGACGTACCGGCGCTGCCATCGGCGGTGATCGGCGATAAATCGAGGACTGCAAGCTTAACCATGGGTGAATCCGTGTTAGTTGTGTATAGCAATATTGACGTTGGGTTAGTGGGTCAGCATTTGCCACAGTTGATTTAGTTTTGCCCTGCCATCAGCGCGATGGGTTTGATAGCTCACCGCGCTGTCTGGTGAGTCTGGCGATAGCTCGATACTCCATAGCGCATCTAGCTCATTGGGTAGCAAAGAATAACGAATATCGATAATACGATTAGGGTCGTTGGGGTCTAGGGCAATATAGCCTTGCGAGAACCATCGAAAGCGCTCTATATCTATCGCTTGACGACTATTGGCAACCAGCCAAGGTAGATCTCTACTGAGTTTGAGTAAGGGAATACTATCGCCAGTAAACACTTTAGGCGTACGGCCGACCCGCACGGCGTCAATGTAATAGACTCCATCGGTGCGGTAGACAATTTTCCAGAGCAAGATATTGCCGAAGGAGGGTTTTGCCTCCAAGCTGCGAACCAAGTGACCACGGCTTGCTGCTAATTGGTAGCCTACCGTCTCTGCGCGATCTCGCTGCAACCACCCTAGGCTTGGGTAGGCAAGTGCCCAGAAGAGCGCCAGGGGTGCCGTCCATCGCCAGTGTTTACGCACACTTAGAATCAGTAATCCAGCAATGGGCAGGGTGTATAGCGGGTCGATAATCGACATCACATTCCATGACACGCGGGCATTGCTAAATGGCCAATACAGTTGGGTGCCATAGGTGGTGCAGGTGTCGAGCAGGGCGTGTGTGGCATAGCCCAGAGTACAAAACAGCACAGATTGTTGCCAACTAAGAGTGGTGTTTCGCCGTCCCATCAGTTTGTATAAAACCAAGCCGCAGATGAGACCGCCCAAGGGGATGAAAATCAGTGAGTGGGTGAACTGGCGGTGAAATTCCAAAAAGAGTAAGGGATCGCTTTTAGAGCGAATGAGCACGTCTAAATCGGCGGCCATACCAGCTAAGAAGCCGATTATAAGCACAGCCCCGCGTTTTGCATTGACATTGCCCGAGTTGCGAACGGCGACTGCGCCAAGTAAACCTTGGGTAAAGGGATCCATAATTTACTCTGTAATCGAGGCGAGTCGGGAGTGTATCTGAAAACCGGTGACGGAATCACGTAATGCGGACAGGAGTGTTCATGGTCGGCGATAGTTAGGACCAAGCTAACTACCGACCACAGAGCTAATATTGTTAGGCGACTAGGGCTTCTTTACACTGTAGAACCGTAACAAGACTGTCTAAATGGCGAATGACTTCTTGGCCACTGTTGGTGAGATAGCCACCGTCTGGCAGAGTAATCAGCTCTTTTGCATACAGCCGCTCAGTGGCGGCTATGGTGCTGTGATCTGCGGTGTGATGTACCTTAATACCTTCCAGAGCGGAAGCCGGGTTAAACTGGGTGAGGACGCGTATTTCGTCAAGAATGTCTTTGGATAGTGGCATAGCTGCAACCTTGTATTGTTATGAATTAAAGGTCTTGCGTGAAACATTTACAAATTGAATGTTAG
>JBKEFB010000093.1:0-10277 GCA_046712405.1 Zhongshania sp.
AAACGTTGGCCGTCAACGAGGGCAACGCGCAACTCTTCTGGTTGAGTCGCATTAATAAGCATTCTTTTCATGAGCTAAAAATCCCAAAAGCCGGAATTTGTCGCGCCACTCGTGCGATCGAGCATCTTTAAGCGTTCTGACGTACGCTGCATTTCCTTATGGGCTTGGCAGTGTTTTATGCTGCGCTGCACGGACACATCAGTGTGGCCTGTAACCTGGCCGTTATATTCCAGTTCGCTGGGGGTGGTGTTTTTACAGCCCCGCGCTGGGCGTCTTTCATCTATTACTGTTGGGCGCTTATTCACTGCGCCAGTATTGGTAACGTTCTTTACGTCGCTTTCTCAGAGTTCTTTCACAGCCGTGGTGTAAACAAATATCGGCAGTACTGTTAATTAATGTACCGACTCTGCGTTAGAATACCGCCGGTACACTGCTGTTCACTAATGGATATAAGGCTATGCGTTAAATCCGCAGCCTTTACTTTAGTAGATGGCCAGCGGTCTTCCCTCACGTCACAGCCATGCTGTGGCGGGAACCGGACCCGGTAGCTACCGGGCGATGATACCAGTATTCAATAACTAACTCAATGAGTTACGGGAGTGTAAGTGAGTTCAGAAACTGTCATCAACCCAACGGTGCGCTTGGTGACTGTCGAAGCTGATTATGCCGGGCAGCGAATCGATAATTTCTTAATGCGAGAATTAAAAGGTGTTCCCAAGTCACGGATTTATAACCTTTTGCGGCGCGGTGAGGTCAGGCTCAATAAGTCTAGGGTTAAACCTGATCAAAAGTTGGCTTTCGGTGATGTGGTGCGTGTCCCCCCGGTAAGAGTGGCTGTTAGGGAGGGGGTGGTGGTTCCTGGTGGCTTGGATTCAAGTTTGCGATCCGCAATTCTTTATGAGGATGATGGCTTGTTAATCATTAACAAGCCTTCTGGCTTGGCCGTTCACGGTGGTAGTGGTATTTCCCTTGGTTTAATTGAAGCCCTGCGACAAATGTATCCTGAGCAGCGAAGGTTGGAGTTAGTCCATCGCCTGGATCGCGATACTTCTGGCTGCGTGATGGTGGCCAAAAAGCGCAGCGTGTTAAAGCAACTTCATGAGCTGTTGAAGGCGCGTAAGGGTGTAGACAAGCGCTATTTAGCTTTAGTTGGCGGCAAGTGGCCGGTGAGGAAGCAGCAAGTGAATGCGCCGCTTCAAAAAAATGTCCTGAATTCCGGTGAGAGAATGGTGCGTGTCGAGCTGGAAGGGAAAAAGTCGCTTACGGAATTCACCTTGATAAAACGCGTGACGGGTGCGAGTTTGATTGAGGCTCGGCCGGTCTCAGGCAGAACTCACCAGATTAGGGTCCACTGTCAATATGCGGGTTACCCAATACTTGGTGACGAAAAATACGGTGATGACGAGGCAAACGCTAATTTCAAGAGGTTGGGCTTAAAACGGCTTTTTCTTCATGCTCACTCCCTGTCTTTTATGCTGGATGGCCGGCGTATTAATGTGACAGCACCATTGCCAAAAGAGCTAGAAAGTATTTTAGATATTGCCGGTAGTGAATTGTAATGCTTATAATTTTTGATTGGGATGGCACTATTTTAGACTCCAGCGATAAGATTGTTTTCTGTATGCAGCAGGGAGCGAGGGATTTTGGTGTCGCGGCACGTGATCCTGAGGAGATCCGCAATATCATTGGTCTCGAGTTGAGTCTGGCGATTGCGTATTTGTACCCAGAGCTCAATAAAGTGGCGGTTGAGGGGATTCGGGCGTGCTACGTTCAGTGCTTCATAGAGGCAGATAAGCAGCCATGTCGATTGTTTCCAGGGGTGGAGTCAACACTTCATGCGCTGAAGGGTGCGGGGCATGATTTGTGCGTGGCAACCGGTAAGAGTCGCAGAGGATTGGATAGGGTGTTTGCGGGTCTGGGAATCAGCGCACTGTTTAGCGGGAGCCGTTGCGCGGACGAAACCGCCTCGAAGCCAGATCCGCTGATGCTTCAACAGCTGTGCGGCGAGCGCGGGATAAATCCCCGTGACGCGGTCATGGTGGGAGATACTGAGTACGACTTGGAAATGGCGAGTCGAATCGCCATGCCGCGCATTGGCGTCTCTTATGGTGTTCACAGCGTGGAGCGATTGATGCGCTGGAAACCGCTATCTGTTGTGGATGAGTTTTCAATGTTACTGCCGGTACTTGAGGGGTATCAACGCTAGCGGTAAAGGCCGGCTGGCTAAATTACTGATATGCCCTCGTTGCGCAAGAACTCACAGAGTTTTATCAAAGGTAGACCAATCAGTGAATTTGGATCGTCACTGCGTATACGTTTAAAAAGGCCGATGCCCAAGCCTTCCATTTTAAAGCTGCCTGCGCAGTCAAAGGCTGGCTCCTTCATTATATAGCTGTCGATTTCTTGAGGGCTAAGCGCGCGAAATTCTACCAGCACGCGCTCTGTGTAGATTTGCAGTCTATTATTTGTGGTGTTCAGTACGCACAGCCCGGTATGGAAGATAACTTCCCGGCCGGAGCACAACGTTAATTGCTGCTTTGCCGTTTCGGCGTCGCCTGACTTGCCAAGAATGGGGCCGCCGGCGTCACACACTTGGTCGCCGGCGATAATAATCGCATTAGGGTGATCTTTAGCTACTGCACGGGCTTTTTCTGCGCTCAATCGGGTTGCTAGTGCCTCGGCGCGTTCAAGTGGATTTGGCGTTTCATCAATGTCCGGGGCAATACACAGTGGCTGCAAGCCGACTTGCTTAAGTAGTTTTAAGCGGTATTTAGAGCTCGATGCTAATATCAGGGTGGTTGCTGATTGGTCACTGGGCGGCATTTCCTTAATTCCTTTGTTATGAGTTTGCATGTTTTAGCTGGTTTTGCACGAGACTGTTTTATCTTGCGATGTTGTCCGGCGTATTTGGCGTCAAACACAAGGTGTGGTGCTTTTTGTCTCTAAGCCCCCAATAATACGGGTGTTTTTGCTTTGACAATAGTCAGCGAAGACCCTATGATTGCGCGCCTATGCAAAGACAGCTCCTGCCCAAGTTTGTAGATGCTCGTAAATTTGTTGTTTCAGGTATGGAGATTCATGCCTATCGACAAGTGGAGGGACTCGATCGTTTCGTTGCCGGCCTCGCTAATAGCCGCGGCTCGGTAGACGTCGATCTGCGTTTTTTTCGAGATGAGCAGGGGTTTAAGTGTATACAAGGTAACGCGGCTGCGCAGGTTGAAGTTCTTTGTCAGCGCTGTTTAAACCCGATGCCTATATGCATTGAAGCTGAATTTAATTTAGCTATCGTGTGGACGGATGAGCAGGCCAAGGCGTTGCCAAAATCATTAGACCCTTTGATCTTGGAGGAGGAGAGTCTAGTGCTTGCTGATTTGTTGCAAGAAGAGCTAATCATAAATACTCCCTTCGTCAGTTTTCACAGCGAAGAGTGTCGTGATTTTGTGCCTGAACCGGAGCCGGTTGAGGTCGTTCGCGACGGAGAGGAAGGTGATAAGCCGTTTGCTATTTTGGGGCAATTAAAGCCCCGCGATTAATCTTAAGTACGAGGAATTTTTAGGCCATGGCTGTTCAAAAAAGTAAAGTCACCCGTTCACGTCGCGGTCAGCGTCGTTCACATGACTCACTGACTGGTGCAACGTTATCTGTTGATCAAACTAGCGGTGAGAAGCACTTGCGTCACAATGTTACTGCGGATGGTTTTTTTCGCGGTCGCAAAGTTGTTGCCGGTAAAGACGACTAAGTATTTGCGTGGCATCGCTGCGATTAGCCGTTGATGCAATGAGCGGAGACCTCGGTCTTCGCTCACCTATTTCTGCCTCTTTAAATGCGCTGAAGCAGAATTCAGCTCTTCATATTCTCTTGGTTGGTGATGAGCCTGCCATTCAGTCGGCGCTCGCCGAAAGCCTCTACGACCCTACTCGCCTGCAAATTTGTCATAGCCCCGATGTTGTGACGATGCACGAAATTCCGTCTAAAACGCTTAGAGATAAAAAAAACTCCTCAATGTACCGCGCCCTCGAACTATTGCGCGACGGCAACGTTGCTGGAGTGGTGAGTGCTGGCAATACCGGCGCTTTAGTCGCAATGAGCTGTATTATATTAAAACGTCTGCCAGGTGTCCGTCGTCCAGCTATCTGTGCTCCGGTCCCCGCGCGTAATGGTTATACCTTTATGCTGGATCTCGGCGCTAATATTACTTGCGACTCAGCACAGCTCTATCAATTTGCGCTTATGGGATCGGCTTTGTCTAAGGCCTTAGACGGTCGTGAATCGCCACGCTTGGCGTTGTTAAACGTTGGTGCTGAATTAATAAAGGGTACGTCGGTGGTTAAGGATGCCGCCGAACTAATTTCTACTGATCCACGTTTGAATTATGTTGGCTTCGCCGAGGGCAACGATATTTTTTCTGAGCAGATTGACGTGATGGTTTGTGATGGCTTTGTCGGTAACGTCGCGCTTAAAGTTTGTGAAGGCACGGCGAACTTTATTCGCGATCAGTTAAAAGCCAAATTTAAACAAAGTCTGTATGGCAAATTGGCAGGGCTGGTGGTGAAACCGGTGTTAAGTGGTTTTCAGCAAGATATAAACCCGGAGCGTTATAACGGCGCGGTCTTATTAGGATTGAATGGCGTTGTTATAAAAAGTCATGGCGGCTCAGGTGTTGAGAGTTTTGAATCGGCAATTCATCAAGCCGCGCGAGCCGTTCGCAGTGAGTTAACACAATTAATCGCAGCTCAGATAGATACCACTAAATCATAAAAATTCGATACTAATAAAGGATAGCTAATGAATAGTCAGCAACTTGCACTGGTTTTCCCCGGTCAGGGCTCTCAGCGAGTCGGTATGCTGGCCGAACTCGGCGAGTCATTTAGTATTATTAAAAGCACGTTCGCCGAAGCATCTGACGCGCTTGGTTATGATCTTTGGGATTTAGTTCAGAATGGCGATCAAGCTCAGCTTAATCTCACTGAAACAACCCAGCCCGTATTGTTGGCGGCCAGTGTGGCGATTTGGCGTTTATGGTGTGAGCAAGGTGGTTTAAGGCCATCACTTTTAGCCGGTCATAGTTTGGGTGAGTTTTCAGCTTTAGTATGCGCCGGCGCTATTGGGTTTGCTGACGCCTTACGTTTAGTGCGCGCGCGCGGCCAATATATGCAAACAGCTGTGCCTGTTGGTGAAGGTGCGATGGCTGCGGTGCTGGGTTTGGATGATGCGCAAATTGTGCAGATTTGTGCAGAGGCGGCCGCAGGTGTTGGTGTGGTAGAAGCGGTAAATTTTAATTCACCTGGACAAGTTGTTATTGCTGGTCAGGTTGCCGCGGTGGATAAGGCCATCGCGCTATTAAAAGCGGCAGGGGCGAAACGCGCCATGCCGTTACCCGTAAGCGCACCTTTCCATACATCATTGATGCGTCCAGCGGGCGAAAAATTAGCGTTGGCCTTGGCCGATATTACTGTTCAGCAACCAAGTATTCCGGTAGTTCACAATGTTCACGGTAAAATAGAATCGGATCCTGCGGCAATAAAAGCGCTGCTGGTTGAGCAAATTTCCAGTGCGGTTAAGTGGGTCGATTGCGTCGAAACCATGGTTGCTGCCGGGATTAACACCACAATTGAATGTGGCCCGGGAAAAGTTCTTAGTGGCTTGAATAAGCGCATTAATAAATCATTAAAGGGCCTCAATATTGAATCGCCGGCGAGTTTGGTCGCGGCCTTGGAGTCCATACGCTAATTTATTGATTAGTAAAGTGCATTAATAAGGGGTTTTATCATGACTGCAAAAATTGCATTGGTTACTGGCGCTAGCCGCGGGATAGGGCGGGCTATCGCTATAGCCGTTGGGGAATTGGGTTATCTGGTTGTTGGTACGGCTACATCACAAGTCGGCGCAGATGCCATCACTGCACATTTTAGTGAGGTCGGTATCGAGGGCGTAGGTATGATGCTAAATGTGTCGGACACCGCCTCAGTTGATGCTGTGGTGAAATCTATTAACGAACAGTTTGGTGCGCCGTCGGTATTGATTAACAATGCCGGGATTACCAAAGATAATATTATGCTGCGTATGAAAGAGGAGGAGTGGTATGACGTTATCGATACTAATCTGAATTCACTCTATCGTCTAAGCAAAGCGTGCTTGCGGGGTATGACTAAGGCGCGCTGGGGTCGTATCGTCAATGTTAGCTCCGTCGTAGGGGCAATGGGGAATGCGGGGCAAACTAACTACGCTGCCTCAAAAGCAGGTATGGATGGATTTACCCGTGCCCTGGCGCGCGAAATCGGGTCGCGCGCAATTACCGTGAATGGCGTCGCGCCCGGTTTTATTGATACCGATATGACAAAGAAATTGGGTGATGAGCAGCGCAATGCACTAAAGGCACAGATTCCATTGCAGCGCCTTGGCAGCCCAGAAGAAATTGCCGGGGTTGTTGCATTTTTAGTTAGCGACGCTGCAGCCTATGTTACCGGCGAAACTATTCATGTTAACGGCGGCATGTATATGGCGTAAACATATGTTTAGGAAGGGATTATTCTTCTTAAGCATGAATTTTTCATATTTTTCTATGCACAAGCGGCGTTAGTCGCGGTAGAATGTTCACATAAGTGCTGGCAGTGTGAAGCACAGTGTCGGCGTTCGCACTTTTGTACAGAGTTTTGTCCCTTGACGAAATATTAAGCAGGCCAATAATTTTAATTAGGAGTCACCAACGACCATGAGTAGCATTGAAGAGCGCGTCAAAAAGATTGTTGCAGAGCAACTAGGTGTTAAGGAAGAAGATGTGTCAGAGTCTGCATCATTCGTAGAAGACCTGGGCGCGGATTCTCTGGATACTGTCGAACTGGTAATGGCACTTGAAGAGGAATTCGAAACTGAGATTCCTGATGAAGAAGCTGAAAAAATTACTACTGTGCGTTTAGCTATTGATTACATCAAAGAAAATCTACAGTAAGCAGTGAAGTAACGGCCTAGCCGTTTAAAAAGCCGTTTCTATGTAATGTAGTGCGGCTTTTTTTATGCCTGAATGCGCCATCCGTAGTATAAAGATTACTTACTGAGCGCATGAACGGAGATCGGGAGGGGTTAATGTCTAAAAGAAGAGTTGTCGTCACCGGCATGGGTATCATCAGTCCGCTAGGGAATTCGGTGGCAGAGACATGGCGGAATATTTTGGCGGGCAAGAGTGGTATAGCAACAATAGACCGCTTTGATGTATCGCAGTTTGCCACTCGTATTGGTGGTGCTATTAAGAACTTCGATATTGCTGATTATATGGCGGCCAAAGAAGCCAAGCGCTTTGACCCTTTCATACATTATGGCGTTGCAGCGGCAGAGCAAGCGCTATCTGATTCTGGCATAGAGGTGACAGGCATGAATGCTCACCGAATCGGCACCGCGATAGGTTCGGGTATTGGTGGCATCGGATTAATTGAGCACAGCAGAGTAATCATTGATAAAAGTGGTCCGCGAAAGTTATCGCCGTTTACCGTTCCCGGCGCCATTATTAATATGGTGGCTGGTGTACTGGCCATTAAATATAATCTTCACGGTCCTAGCATCGCGATAAGCACCGCTTGCACCACGGGCACCCACAATATTGGTATGGCCGCAAGAATGATTGCCTACGGCGATGCAGACGCCATGTTGGCGGGCGGAGCCGAAATGGCGACGACTCCTGTTGGAATCGGTGGTTTTGCAGCTGCGCGGGCGATGTCCACGCGCAATGATGATCCGCAAAGAGCGAGTCGGCCCTGGGACAGGCAGCGTGATGGCTTCGTCTTGGGCGATGGTGCTGGCATGCTGATGCTGGAGGAGTACGAATTTGCCAAGCGCCGTGGCGCGCATATTCATGCCGAATTACTAGGTTTTGGTATGAGTTGTGATGCCTTTCATATGACGTCACCGCCTGAAGACGGCCGCGGTGCCCGGGCTGCGATGCAAAGTGCGCTCGATGATGCCGCTTTAAATGCAGATCAGATTGATTATATTAATGCCCATGGCACGTCAACGCAGGCGGGTGATATTGCTGAAAGTAAAGCGATTGAGCAATTACTGGGTTCTGCGGCCGCTAAAGTGGCCGTAAGTTCTACGAAGTCTATGGTCGGACATTTGCTGGGCGCCGCCGGGGCCGTCGAGGCAATATTTTCAATCTTGGCACTTCGTGATCAAGTGGCCCCTCCCACTATAAATTTAGAGGAGCCCGATGAGGGCTGCAATCTTAATTACGTTGCTAATATTTCACAGCCGCGAAAGATTGCTTTTGTGCTGTCTAACTCCTTTGGTTTTGGTGGCACTAATGGCAGCTTACTGTTCGGTAATTTGCGAAATTAATGGCAAACAATAAAGTTGTAAGCTTAGTAAACGGTCAATCTTGCGATCTGGTTTCAGCCAATAATCGTGGTTTAGCCTATGGGGATGGTGTATTTGAGACGATTCTTGTTCGCGCTTGTCAGCCATTATGGCTAGATGACCACCTTGCGAGGCTTGCCAGCGGAGCCGGACAGCTAAATATATCCTGCGACATTTCACAAATAAGGCGAGACTGTTCGCTGCTATTAGCTGGTCTGAATACTAGTGCGGCGGTTTTGAAGGTAGTGCTCACTCGTGGGGCTGTCGCGCGCGGCTATACACCTTACCCTGCAGAGTCTGACCGTATTCTTAGCGTGTCCGACTACACGCAAAATTGTCAGCCATGGGATGATGGAATAGCCCTAGGACTCTGTAAAACCCAGCTTTCCGCACAGGCGCGCTTAGCGGGGATTAAGCATTTAAATCGTTTAGAGCAAGTACTAGCAGCTGAAGAGCTGCATAGGCGCGGCTATCGTGAAGGTTTGATGATGCATAACGGCTTAATTATTGAGGGCAGTCGCAGCAATGTTTTTTTAGTGCGTGACGGCGAGTTGTTCACCCCGTCTTTGAGAAGCTGTGGTGTCGACGGTGTTATGCGTCAGCATGTTTTGGCGCGCGCAGATCAATTAGGAATTAGTATTAATATAAAAGAGTTTGGTGTGTCCTTATTGCAGCGCGCCGAAGAAGTGTTTGTATGCAATAGTGTTTTCGGGATTTGGCCGGTTAATAAAGTTGAGTGCATGCATAAGCAGATTGGGCCGATAAGCCGCCTATTCCAGCGGGAGTTCCACAACTATTTCTATGTTTAAGTTATTTAAGGCCGCTTTAGCGTTAATTTTCCCCCTCATTATCACTGTGCTCACTGCAAGCTGGTATCTCGATGATTATTTAAACCGTGAGCTCCCGCTGACCGACTCAACAGCCGTATTTGTATTAGAGCCGGGTACTGGATTTTCCGCCATGGTCAATCAGTTTAACCAGCGCGGCTGGATAGAAAATTCTCGGGTACTCCAGCTGTATGGCCGTCTCAATCCGAATGTCACCCATATAAAAGCGGGGGAATATCTATTTGAGCGCGGTGTATCATTGGCGGAGAGTTTAGAGCTATTACGCGAGGGTCGCGTTGTTCGTCATCAGTTGACGCTCTTAGAGGGTTGGACTGTCGCTCAAGTCCTTTCATATTTAGCAAATCAACCCTTGCTGGGGATGGAGGCGCTGTCAAATGACGCCAGTTTATGGAAGTCACTTGGAATTGATGAGCCGTTTTCAGTTTTACCGGAAGGGCTGTTTTTCCCTGATACCTATGATTATCATCGTGATGATTTACCGAGCCGGATATTGCTGCGTGCTTACAATCGTATGCAACGAGTTTTAAAGGATGAATGGGAAGCTCGGGATACCGGGTTGCCCTATAAAAATGCATACCAAGCATTGATCATGGCCTCTATTGTTGAGAGGGAAACCGGTGTGCCAGAAGAGCGTGCTGAGATCGCTGGGGTATTTGTGCGGAGATTAAAACTCGGGATGCGTTTGCAAACTGATCCCACTGTGATTTATGGTTTAGGCGCTTCTTACAACGGTAATTTACGCCGTTCACATTTGCGTGATGATTCCAATATTTACAATACCTACCGTCACGATGGTCTGCCACCAAGCCCAATTGCCTCGGCCGGCAGGGAGGCAATTCATGCGGCCTTGCACCCGGCCGACGGTGAGACAATTTTCTTTGTGGCAAAGGGGGACGGTAGTCATTATTTTTCAGTTACTCTCAAAGAGCATGAGGCGGCGGTAAGGCGCTATCAACTTAGCCAGCGCCGAGCAGATTATCGCTCTGCGCCACCGGCCTCGGAGAAATAAATGAGTGAACAAGTAAGAGGCCGCTTTATTACGGTTGAGGGCACCGAGGGTGTCGGTAAATCGACTAACATTGC
>JBKEFB010000094.1:0-9613 GCA_046712405.1 Zhongshania sp.
CGGCTGATCCCTCGCGCGGTGCGTCACTGGCGGGCAAGTAATTTGGCAAGACGACAGTTTTTAGAACAAAACCTTCATCACACCAAGGGCGAAACTGGGATGCTGATTTTTGTCTCAGAAGCCGAGCGCTACGTTGAGATTTTGGTTGATCGAGGAATTTCGGCGAAAATTCCTGATGTCTACTGGGAGACTATGGTGAATCGGTTTACCGCAAGAGTTGCTAAAAATGAAACTGCGCAAGGCTTTATAGAATGTATAGAATCCTGTGGGGAAGAATTACAGCGGCACATACCTGCCAGCGGCGAGAAAAACGAGTTGCCAAATCATCTAATTATTTTAGATTAACGCGGTTCGTGCTCTTCCAGACATTCGTAGGAACCCGCGGCAAAATCACCGCAGATAAACGGCCTATTTTCATAAATTGTACATAGCATAGTGTTGCGGTCTAATGCCGCACACCAGCCATCTTCTAGGCGCGCCATTACCCCGCCGCCCCACTCATCACGCTGTATATATTTTTCGGGAACGCCTGTCTCGGTTATCAGCATCACTTCTAAACGGCAGCATGACGCGCGGCAACGATCGCACGTCATGCTGCTGTCTTCAATTATCGTGGCCGCAATCTTCATCTAGGAAACCTCCTATGAGCGCACGCGAGTGCTGCATACTGCCAGCAAAATACCACTGCCAACAAGAACTCGCGCAAAACCATGATAGACGCAGAATACCCGCCCATTATCAGAGCGGGGAGTATAGAAGCAAATACCCTGTAAATCAGGAAATATCTACTTCTCAAGTGATATAGCTAAGATACCAGCGGGCAAAAAAAATAGTGCGGCTGACGCCAGTGGCCACTAATAGCTGCACATTTAGCTTGCCTGCCGATAAGCTATTGGTATTGAAGGAATAAAAACTGTAATTACAGTAAGCGACCAATATGATCTGGTGTAAATGGCTTAAGTTGATCTATCAGACCGCCTTTTACCTTGTTAACCCAGTCAGGATTCGAGAGCAGGGAACGTCCAATCGCAATTAAGTCAAACTCATGGTTGTTCATTTTTTCAAGTAAGTTGTCGATGTTGGCGACATCAGCTCCCTCACCGCGAAACGAAGTAAGAAACTCTTGATTCAAGCCAACACTACCAACGCTGATAGTCGGCTTACCAGTAATCTTTTTGGTCCAGCCAGCCAAATTCATATCAGAGCCATCGAACTCAGGCTCCCAAAAACGACGCTGGCTACAGTGAAATATATCAACACCGGCATCACTTAGTGGTTTTAAAAATTCGGCCAACTCCTCTGGGGTATTCGTTAAGCGAGCTTCGTAATCTTGTTGCTTCCATTGCGACCAACGGAATACGATGGGGAAATCGTCACCACAACGTTCCCGCACAGCCTTCACAATCTCAATAGCGAATTGGCTGCGTGCAGCTAAACTGCCGCCGTATCTATCGGTGCGCACATTGGTCGCTGCCCAAAAAAACTGATCTATTAGATAACCATGAGCGCCGTGTATCTCAACGCCATCAAAACCAATTTTTTTGGCCTCGAAAGCGGCTTCGGCATAGTCGGCGACCAAACGTTCAACTTCTTCGATGGTCAGTGCCTCAAACACCTTCTTATTTTTTGACACCAAGCCAGATGGCGATGCCGACAACGCGTCAGGGAAGGGGCCCGTACCAGGGCGCCGAACCGCACCTACATGCCAGATCTGGGGCATGATTTTGCCGCCAGCAGAATGTACCGCATTAACAACTTTTTCCCAGCCAGCCAAGGCCTCCTCACCAAAAAAAGAGGGATAGCTAGTATTGTCGGTCGCTGCAGGATGGTTAATAAGTGTGCCTTCGGTAATGATTAAGCCAACACCACCTTCAGCGCGCTTGCGATAGTATTCGGCAACGTCATCAGTGGGAACACCGTTAGGTGAAAACCCGCGGGTCATAGGCGCCATCACAGTGCGATTAGCCAACTTAAGTTTACCTAGTTCAAAGGGCGTGAATAAAGCACTGGTGTTCATGTGGCTACCTCAAGAGAAGACTACGAATGCATTTTACTATTAGCCAGCTAGTATACTTTTATCAAAATAGAACACAATCAGCTAATATTACGAAATACTTTTGCTGGAATTGCAATAATGGATAAACTTAAAGCGATGTATCACCTCTGCTGTATCGCCGAGGCGGGAGGCTTCAGTGCGGCGGCCAAGCTCGCAAATGTGCCGGTGTCGACGGTGTCTCGCAGTATTCAAGCTCTAGAGTCCGAACTCGGCGCCGAGCTTTTAAAGCGCAGCACTCGCCACGTGGCATTAACTGAAATTGGTAAGATTTATTTCAATGAGTCTAAAGCCATACTTGCCGCTATCGATAGTGCCGAGGGCAGAGTAGGGAGCTACCAAAATGCACCGTCTGGCATATTGCGTATTAGCGCCCTACCCCACTATGCTGAATGTCGCTTGCTACCGCTATTAGAAGAGTTTCAATGTCGTTACCCGCAAATAGTGGTTGACCTCGAGCTTTCTAATCGAGCCTCTGAGCTCCACCGCGACGGCGCCGACATCGCCATTCGCGGTGGCCGTGCACCCGACGGCCGAGTTATTGCTCAACGGATAGAGGACAATACCCACCGCCTGTGTGCGTCAGTATCCTACATCAATAAATTTGGTAACCCACAAACCCTTGCCGAACTAAGCCATCATCGCGCTTTATTGTATCGCAGCCCGGCGCAAGTATTACATTGGCATATTGAATCTCATGGAACATGGGAGCGCCTTGATATTAGTACCGCCCAAATCAGTAATAGCCTGCGTGTAATTCGTCAGGGCCTATTAACAGATCAGGGCATGGCGATGTTGCCGGCCTGGAGTATTGAAGAGGAAATAGCCAACGGACCACTGCGCTGGGTACCGATGCAAGAAACCCTGTCCATTGTGCCAAGCCATCCTGCTAGCAGCATTTATATGTTGTACCAACAGACGCAATACACCATTCCCAAAATAAAAGTTGCAGTCGACTATTTTAAAAAGAACCTCTAAAGTTACCGTTGGATCGCTTAAAATAAATCTACAGTTATAAGTACTAGGGTGTAATTAAATAAAAAATTATGGATAGCTCTTATATTAACCCGATCGCATCACGAATTCTCAGTATGGTAATCATCGATAATCGCTTACGTAGCTTGGACTAAATAAAGGGTCGATAACTCTATTTAAGGAAGAGATGCCTGTAAAAGTATTATTTTATTTTTTACTATAAACACTCTAATTTAAAATATAGGGAGCGGACTCAGTAAGGTCGGCTGCATGATCCAATATCACATAAAATAACTATTTATAACGCGCATAAAAACAACTCAGAGGCGTAATAACTAACGATATAGTATGAATTTATTTATCGTAAAAATATTTTAATATTTAGTAAGCTAATTTAGCAAACTCCAGATTCTATCCGCCATCCTCTAGTGAATACTCTCAAATTTTATCCACGCCAACTATTAATGAAACCTGATATGCGTGTTAAGTACTTGCTCTTATTTAGTACACCTAAGTTTGCGCAAAATCGGCTATCGACTAACTGATTCTATTTAGTCTTCATTAACCCTCGGTTTTTACGAGGTCTTCCAACCGATAATTCGAATATAACTTATTGTTTTCTAGTTCTAAGATAAATACTCAAACTCAAAGTATTCTTAAGAGGATACAGGAGAGCAAGATGAGGATTAATTTAAAGCTCCGCCATGTCTCAATTGACCAAGGGCTGGAAGAATATGTTCAACGACGGATGGATTTCGCTCTAGCGACAAGATACTCGCAAACACATCAAATCGATATCACCCTGTCAGATATAAATGGCCCACGAGGGGGTGAAGACAAGCGCTGCCAGGTACGAATCATGATCGCAGGCCAACGCGACATTGTCATCGACGATGTCCAAGACAACTGGCAAGTAGCCATCGATAAAGCAGCAGGTCGCGCCAACAGAACATTTACACGACGATTGGCTAAATCACGTAGCAAAAATAATCGGCCCAGCGACCGATCCAATAATTGGCCGGATACATCAATTGAAGCTGAATCCGCAGATTATCTATACGCAGCAGGAGAACACTAATGGACAACAAAATGATTTATAAAGCGACTGTGGCCGGCAACCCCAGTTCAACATACGCACAGACCACAGTGCTTAAAAACACCTACATACTGCTTTCGATGACGCTGTTATTCAGTGGCGCGGTAGCCGGTCTTTCTATGGTATTAAACCTGCCACATCCGGGTTTAATTTTGACTCTGATCGGATACTTTGGCTTGTTGTATGCGACATCAAAGTTCCGTAACAGCAGCGTGGGTATTGTCTGTGTATTTGCACTGACCGGCTTTATGGGTTTCACCCTCGGACCGATATTAAACGCCTATATGAGCTTGGCAAACGGCGGTCAAGTCATCATGAACGCTATGGGCGCAACAGGATTTATCTTCCTTGGACTTTCTAGCTACGTTCTCACTACTAAGAAAGACTTCAGTTTTATGGGGGGCTTTTTAGCAGTTGGAATTCTAGTGGCCTTCCTTGCGGCGATAGGTGCCTATTTCTTTGAAATAGCGGCATTATCTTTAGCAGTCTCAGCCATGTTTGTGCTGCTTATGTCTGGTCTCATTCTGTATGAAACTAGCAATATCATCAAAGGCGGTGAAACCAATTACATCATGGCAACGACTACACTTTTCGTCGCAATATTTAATTTGTTCACCAGTCTACTTCACCTTATGGGATTTATGAACGACGAGTAGACCTATTATAGCGAGGTAATAACGATGAATTTACAGGTATTACTTAAGCAGTTTATGGGACCTGATCAGGCACAAGAACAGATCACATTCGGTCAAGGCAGCCCGCTTGGTCAGGCTAAAGATAGCATTAGTCAACTTGCCTCCGGTTTTCCCGGAGGCCTCGCCGGCGGTGCAGCTGCCGGGGGCTTGGTGGCTCTTTTAGTCGGAAATAAAAAGGCCAGAAAATTTGCCGTAAAAGCAGCAACGGTTGGTGGCGCAGCCTTGCTAGGGGGAGTAGCTTACAGCGCGTTTAAGAACTGGAAGCAATCCTCTGATGAAAAACACAGCACACCGCAAACACTGGTACCGCTTAACCAAAGTAGCTTTGAGAACACCGCCGCGCTCGACGACAACTTTCAGCTAACACTGATCAAAGCCATGATAACGGCAGCTAAGGCGGATTCAGAGATTGATTCCAAAGAACAAGACAAGATTTTTGATGCCGTCGATAAAATCCAGTTGGCAGCAGAACTGAAAAGCCAGCTATTCGACTTACTACGCAAGCCGCCAAGTATTGAGGAGCTTGTTCAAGAGACCAATACCCTTGAGCAAAAGGCAGAGGTTTACCTGATCTCTTGCTTCACCATCGAGATAGACCATCCAAGTGAGCGCGAATATTTAAATCAACTTGAACAAGCCCTTAGATTACCAGCAGGCTTAGCGCAACATCTAGAACAACAGTCAACAGTAAGTCTCACCTAGAGTAACAACTCCTTCAGCAAGGGCCTAAAGCGCGGGCATTGAATGCCGTAAAGTGAGCAACACAATGGTGCTTTAATAAATAGCGAGATAAGTATTAAGTTCAGATATTTATAAGAATAAACTGACTGGGCTATCTATAAATATCTTACCAACATTATTGTTGATCACTACACGCTACTCTACAGTAACTGATTTCGCTAAGTTTCTCGGTTGATCAACATCGGTGCCTTTGAGTATAGCAACGTGATAGGACAATAGCTGGAGTGGAACGGTGTATATAATCGGAGCAATGATATCACTGGAGTGCGGTAACTCAATAATATTCATACCTTTAGCCGCTTTAAATCCAGCAGCTTTATCACTGAAAACAAATAGCTGTCCACCACGCGCCTGCACTTCTTCGATATTTGATTTTAATTTCTCTAACAACAGGTCATTCGGTGCAACCGCAACGACGGGCATGTCCGCATCGACCAGGGCTAAGGGCCCATGCTTAAGCTCACCCGCAGGGTAACTCTCTGCATGAATATACGATATTTCTTTTAATTTTAAAGCGCCCTCCATTGCCACCGGCCACTGAACGCCACGACCGAGAAATAGCGCGTTATTTTTATCAGCAAAAGCGTTCGCCATTTCTTTAATATCTGAATTTAATGCCAAGGTTTCGATCAATAAATCGGGCAGTGCATTTAAGGCGCTAACAATCTCTTCTTCTTGGGCTACACTAATATCGTGGTGTCGACCCAGTGCCACTGTTAAAAATAGCAATGCAACTAACTGAGTTGTAAACGCCTTAGTGGATGCAACACCAATTTCTGGGCCCGCTTCTGTCATTAAATATAAATCAGACTCTCTAACTAAGGAGCTTTGAGCGACATTGCAGACAGCGAGTGTTGCTGAGTAACCCAAGGTTTTTGCCAGTCTTAATGCAGCGAGAGTATCTGCTGTTTCACCAGATTGAGAGATAGTCACAAAAAGAGTATTGTCTTGAACTTTAAACTTTCTATAACGGAATTCACTGGCAACTTCTACGCCGCAGGGAACACCAGCTAAACCTTCTATCCAGTATTTGGCTACCATTCCTGCGTGATAGCTAGTGCCACAGGCCACGATTTGGACAGACGAGATCTTTTCAAGAATGAACTCTGCACGCGAGCCCATTGCTTCTACAAGAATCTTTTTAGTGCCTAATCTCCCCGCCAAAGAACGTCGAATTACCGACGGCTGCTCATAAATTTCTTTCAACATGAAATGTCGATAATTACCTTTATGAGCTGACTCCACAGCGGTATCTATTTGAGTTATTTCTCGAGAAACCTGCTCAAATTCAGTGTTATAAATAGTATATATATTAGCCGTAATCTCTGCTATATCGCCTTCTTGTAAATAGACAAACCGGTCAGTGACCTGTCGTAAAGCTAGTTGATCTGATGCGATAAAATTTTCGCCAATACCAATACCAATAACTAAGGGGCTTCCTTTGCGAGCGCATAATATTCTTTCCGGTTCTGCACTATTGATAACCGCCAATCCGTAGGCGCCACGTAAATCAGCAATTGCTAATTTAAGCGCGGCCATCAGATTTTTTTGATCTTTATAATAATAATGGATCAGATGAACGATGGTTTCGGTATCGGTTTTCGACAGAAAAAAGTAGCCTAATTTCTCTAGCCGCAGGCGCAGCTCTGCGTGATTTTCTATAATTCCATTATGAACGAGAGCGATATCGCCAGATAGATGGGGGTGGGCGTTAATTTCAGAGGGCTGACCGTGGGTAGCCCACCGCGTATGGGCAATACCTACCCGCCCCGCAATTGGACTAGCTATAAGTTCCTCGGACAGCATTTGGACTTTACCAGCCCGTTTACGATTATGTATGACATCTGATGAATCGATAATTGCCATGCCCGCGGAATCGTAGCCACGATATTCTAGGCGGCGCAAACCTTCTAATAATATGCCGCAAACTTCGCGTTGTGCTACTGCACCCACAATGCCACACATAGATTCTATCCTTATAAAATTACGTTGCTAACGATTAATCCTGCGGCTTTTTAAGCGGACGCTTCCATTTACTAATATTTCTTTGTTTAGCGCGGGCAATGCCTAATTCGCCATTAGCAATATTGCCGGTGATAGTTGACCCAGCGCCAACCGTGGCCTCCCTGCCAACACAAATCGGCGCCACCAATGCGGTATTTGAACCAATGAAAACGCCGTCCGAAATATGAGTCTTAAATTTATTAACGCCATCGTAGTTGCACGTTATAGTGCCAGCGCCAATATTTACATCACGCCCTATTTCAGCGTCTCCGATATAACTTAAATGGCTGACTTTACTTTCTATACCGATATTTGCTTTCTTGGTTTCAACGAAGTTACCTATTTTTACACCTTTGGCTAAGACTGTGCCGGGGCGCAGACGAGCAAAGGGGCCGATAGTGCACGACTCTGCCAAGACCGCGCCTTCAATAACCGAATGAGACTTTACTTCGCAGTGACGTGATATCTTGGAATTTATAATATGACAGTTCGGGCCAATTCGTACCCCGTCTCCTAGGTAGACGTCGCCTTCAAACACACAGTTGACGTCTATATAAACGTCTTCACCCGTTTGTAGTACACCGCGAACATCAATACGGGTGGCATCGGCAAGTGTCGCACCACTCGCCATCAGGATGTTGGCAAGCTGTTGTTGATAGAAGCGCTCTAGCTGCTGTAATTGAAGCCTATTATTGGCCCCCTGAACTTCCATTGGGTGGCTAGCGTGACAAACTTCGATGGCAACACTGTCCGTCACCGCCATGGCGACAATGTCCGTTAGATAATATTCGCCCTGGGCATTATTCGATTTAAGTAACGGCAGCCAACGCTTAAGATTTTTTGCTGAGGTAGTCATAATACCGGTGTTTACTTCGTTCACGGCTAACTGCTGGGCGCTGGCATCTTTCTGTTCAACAATAGCCACAACTTGATCGTTGGCATTGCGAATGATGCGTCCGTAACCGCTTGGATCTGGGAGCTTTACAGTAAGTAAGGACAGAACATTAGCGACCTTATTTTCGAGTAGCGCGCTTAGGGTTTCTGCCGATATTAAGGGTACATCGCCATAGAGGATGACAACTTGGGCGTCATCTGCGATGGCGGGCAGCGCTTGCGCAACGGCGTGACCGGTGCCTTTTTGTTCCGCCTGTAGCGACCACATTACTGGGTAGTTAGGTATGGCCTCTTTAACAAGGTCCGCGCCATGACCAATCACGATATGAGTATTGTCAGCGCCGATTTTTACTGCCACCTCGACCACGTGCCTCAGCATACTTTTACCGGCAATTTCATGTAGTACTTTTGGTAGCTTGGAGCGCATGCGGCTTCCCTGACCCGCGGCCAGAATCACTACGTCTAATGTCATTATTAAACCCTTGGCGCTTATACGTACTTAGTAATCCGGACACTGTCACGGGAGATAGTAACGGAAACAAAAAAGGGCAGCCATAGCCGCCCTTTTCGTAATACGGCTAAACCGTATTATTTACTCATGGACTTACGAATTTGCTGCAAAGTCCGGAGCTGTGCTGACGCCGCTGCCAATTGAGCTGCAGCGCGCGAGTAGTCAATATCCCCACTCTGATTTAACATCGCTTGTTGAGCATGTTTCTGCGCTTCCAATGCTGCGACCTCGTCGAGGTCACCAGCACGAATAGCGGTATCTGCAAGAATACTCACCACATTGGGCTGTACTTCCAGAAATCCGCCAGAGACGTAAAATATAATCTCTTCGCCATTATCTTGAACGATACGAATCGGACCGGGCTCCAAGGATGTTAGCAAGGGCGCGTGACCATAGGTCACACCCAGGTCACCCTGAGTACCGTTGGCAACAATCAGCTTGGCACGACCAGAGAACAACTCTGCTTCTGCACTCACGATGTCACAATGAATAGTCATAGCCATATTTATAGCCTCTTAGGCATAAAGCTCGCTTGCGCGAGCTTACAGTTTAGCCGCTTTCTCGATTGCTTCGTCGATAGTACCAACCATGTAGAAAGCCTGCTCTGGAAGATGATCGTAATCACCGCCGAGAATGCCTTTAAA
>JBKEFB010000095.1:0-9340 GCA_046712405.1 Zhongshania sp.
AATTTATAGTCACCTTCAAAAGCGTTGTTGAGCGTCTTCAAAAATTCGCCATCAGTGTATAAGCGTGCCACTTCATATTCGTCTTTGTATGCCAGTAATTTATGTAAAGACTTAGCAACCACGGACGTTAGCTCGGACGCAACGCCGTTAATAGCTTCGTCCTTCGCCCTAACCGCGTTCAATAGCTCTAAATAGTTATCGGCATACTGTTTGTCTTGGTATTTCAGCAAGTGTTGATAGCGATACTGAATAATATCCTCGACCTCATCCAGCGGCGACCAATGCTCGACTTCGACGCCAGCTGCTTTACGTACGCCATCAATATTATGTGCAGCGTGGCGCCCCCATAAAAATGCCTGCTTATTAAAATCTACCGCCACACCATTTAAGTCTATCGCGCGATCAATAGCATCGAAGCTCACCGGCACATAGCCCTTTTGAAATGCGTAGCCCAACATAAAGAAATTGCTCGCCAAGGTGTCGCCGAGCAGATGACGAGCTAGCTCGGTGGCATCGACAAAGCTCACCTTGCCCTCACCCACCTCGTCAACAATCAATTGCTTCATAGCGTCTGCTGGAAACTCGACATCGCGATTGTAGATAAACTCTGCGGTGGTCATTTCGGTATCATTTATAACCGCAACTGTGCGTTCGACATTGACCTTGGCAATGGCTTCATCAGACGCCGACACCACTAAATCACAACCCAATAACAAATCGGCATCGCCAGCAGGAATTCTTACGGCATTAATATCTTCCTGCTTATTTGCCACCCGCAAATGGCTTACTACAGGACCAAACTTCTGCGCCAAGCCAGTTTGATTCATCGTGGCGCAGCCTTTACCCTCGATGTGCGCCGCCATGCCCAGAACGGCGGTAATGGTAAGCACTCCCGTTCCACCAACACCGGTAACCACCAAGTTCCACGGCCTAATTATCGCGGGTAAAATAGGCATAGGAATAACGCCAAACCTGTCAGCCGCGACCGCTGTGTGTGTTTTTGGCCTACCGCCAATCACCGATACAAAACTGGGACAAAAGCCATCCACACAGGAGTAGTCTTTATTACACGCACTTTGATCTATTTGACGTTTACGACCAAGCTCGGTCTCTTTGGGCAATACCGACAAACAGTTAGATTTCTTGCCACAGTCACCGCAACCTTCGCATACTGCTTGATTGATAAAAATACGACGATTGGGATCAATCATCGTGCCTTTTTTCCGACGCCGACGTTTTTCCGCCGCGCAGGTTTGCTCAAAAATTAAAATCGAGGCACCGGGTACGCCTTGCAACTCAGTTTCAATGGTCAGCAGGTCATCGCGATGACTAATAGTTAGGCCATTATTTTGTGGCCAAGCATAGTTTTCAGGATGATCTGACACCAAGGCAATACGTTTAATGCCCTCGCCGCGAAGTTGCATAATAAGCTGTTCAATCGTTAATGAACCATCGAGCGGCTGCCCGCCTGTCATCGCCACGGCGTCGTTATAGAGAATTTTGTAAGTGATATTGACCCCGGCGGCAACGACCTGACGGATGGCCATACTACCGGAGTGGAAATACGTGCCATCTCCCAAATTTTGAAATACATGGTTATTGTCAGTAAATGCAGCTTGCCCCACCCAGGTCACGCCTTCGCCGCCCATTTGGCTAAAGGTAATTGCTGGGCGGCTTGGCATCCACGTGCTCATATAGTGACAACCAATACCACCCATCACCACGCTGCCTTCTGGCACGACTGTGGAAGTGTTGTGCGGACAACCGGAACAATAATGCGGACTACGATTTATAACACCATGCTTATTGGCGATAGATTGCTCTTTTTGATCGTAAAACCTAAGACGCTTTTCTATTTCATCACTTTTATAAAAGCGGCGAATACGCGAGGCAATAGCCCGCGCTACCATCGCCGGCGTCAACTCACTGAGGTTAGGAAGCAGCTCTTTGCCCTGTTCATCAAACTCACCAATAACACGGGGGCGATCTGCTACTGGCCAGTTATAGAGTTGCCCTGTAATCTGGTCTTCGATGATGGAGCGCTTCTCTTCTACCACCAGAATCTCTTCCAAACCGGCAGCAAATTCATGGGTTGTTAACGGCTCTAAGGGCCAGGGCATACCGACTTTATAAACCCGCAAACCAATTGCCGCCGCTTGACGCTGATCTATTCCTAGGTCCTCTAAAGCCTGCAAGACGTCGAGATAAGCCTTGCCGCTGGTCACAATACCCAAGCGCGCCTTGAGGCTATCGATAACAATGCGATTCAAATTGTTCGCACGCGCAAAAGCACGCGCGGCATAAATTTTATATTTATTCAGTCTCAGCTCTTGCGCTAAAGGCGAATCGGGCCAGCGCGCATGCACGCCATCAGGCGGCATCTCAAAGTCTTCTGGCAGAGCAATTTTAACGCGGCGGGCATCTATCTCGGCGGAAATCGCCGAATCCATATTTTCGGTTATCGCTTTAAGTGCTACCCAACAACCGGCGTAACGAGACAGCTCCCAGCCGTAAATGCCCAAGTCCAAGACCTCCTGCACATTGGCAGGCGCTAGTACCGGAATAGATGCCCCTATAAACATATGTTCTGACTGATGTGGCAATGTAGATGACTTGGCGGCATGATCATCGCCGGCAACCGCTAACACACCACCAAATTTTGAGGTCCCAACCGCATTGGCATGTTTGATCACATCCATACTGCGATCCACCCCGGGACCCTTGCCATACCACATACCAAATACGCCATCGTATTTGGCATTGGGAAACAGACCCACCTCCTGACTACCGCGCACGGCCGTCGCCGCCAAGTCCTCATTCACGCCCGGAACAAATTGAATATTGTGTTTATCAAGGTATTTCTTGGCTTTCCACATGGCCTGATCGACACTCCCCAAGGGAGAACCCCGATACCCTGAAATAAAGCCCGCGGTATTTAAACCACGCTCTACGTCGCGTTGATGCTGGAGCATCGGCAAGCGCACTAAGGCCTCAATACCCGTCATATAAGCACGGGTATGATCCAAACTATACTTGTCGTCCAATGAAATTTTAAAGGCGTGCTCTGACAGAGGCATAGGTTTTATTCTCCGACAATGGCTAGTAAACGTCTAACCACCAGCTTATGTTTTACACGCGGAATTTATTATTTTATTCATGCACAAAGAAGCTAATAAGATGCATTTTTTATAGCAAAAAAACACCTAAAACGCATAATCTTCTACAAAATAACGAATTATATGGCTATTACCTCTGACTTCTTCCCGCCCAACGATACTCTTTGTACCGCGCTTTGACGCCATCATTGCCAAAAACGATGGCGCCGCTGCCAGCAAATCGCTCATGGCATCGTGAGGAGGATATTCTGGTAGATTATAGCGCTGCCAGCATTACTTTTGGCGCAGGTCACCGGAACGGATTATCAACTACCGAGAATTCAGTAGCTTTGTTTCAAATGCGAGAATATCGACAAACAGCATTAGCAATCTCGTGCCGTGGAAATGAACACATCATTAATCCAAAAATGCCATATCGATCACAGCATAGTGAAGTATGAGCACCCGCACTTTTAAGACCTCAAAGAAAATGACATCACGAAACTAACGGAGAGCGCGTCGCCCAAATCACCGTCATCAGGAAGGGATAGCTGCGCTAATCTTCGCGGAGCTTAGTTAAGCCAACAAACCGCGATAGTATCGATTGAAACTCACCTTTGCTAATGTCCACCATCTCCAGCACTCGACCATAGAGCATAATGGTGGGCACATTTCTGCCACCTAATTCTTTTTGAGTTTCATGAAGGCAATACAGGATCGCGCGTTCCTTTTTATTTAAGCCGTCGCGAACATCTGGCAGATTCTCAAAGACGCTGGAATGATAATCTTCGGTGTTTTCGTCTCTGTTCACACGGCCACCGTGATAGTGAGCATCTTTTTATCTTCCATCCCCACCATTCTGCAAAACATTTGCGTGTATCCATTAAAACTGACAAAAATCACTGGACTCAGCAATGAATATTTCATCATCGCCAATACCGTTTTAAATCATTAAGTAAAACAAAGAGTGGACCATACGTAGCATCATCGCGTGCCCTATACGTCGCAGACTAGTCGACAAGCGCTGCTGCGCCTAGACCAAGTGACTCGCCGATATCTGCAGATTACGAGCACTAACGAGCGCCGCAATATTGGCATTAATAGATATACTCATAAACTAAGAAAGCTAATATCGACTTATCACACTAACATATCGGCCATGATTTCAAAAAAATCAACTGACTTTTTGACGTCTGGCTGAAATAGATAAGATTAGTGTAGCGATCATTTTTGATATGCCAGCCGCCACTTACGATAAGTAATAAGTCACATCAGAACGTATTATGGAATTATCAGTAGTCCAAAATTTGCGGCCAGCAACTGCTATATGATTGCGCTGACATCGACAGTCATTAGTGTCAAGAGAATGGGAATATCTAGCCTGACAGACAGGTAATACGTATTTTAAATAGACTTGATACGCGCTAGTATTTGCATAATATTTGCCACAAACTAGTTTACGCTTAAATAAGGTTTGCATTATGAGCATTGAACTAAGCAAGCAAGACCTTAGTATTCTCGCCATCCTTCAAACCGACGGTAGCAAAACATCAAGCAACGTCGCGGATATGGTGGGCATGTCGCAATCACCCTGTTGGCGGCGCATCAACCGTATTGAGCAAGATGGTCTGATTCGCAAAAAAGTCGCTTTGCTAGACCGTCATGTCTTGGGAATGGATTTGGTGGTATTCGCCACCATTAATCTCACTGCATCAGGTCGCCAAAACTTGGAAGAATTTGAGTTTTCAGTTGAGAATTTTGATGAAGTTGTTGAGTGCTACACCATGACTGGCATTTGGGATTACATGCTAAAAATTATTGTAAAGGATATTCGAAATTACGAAAGCTTTGTCCGCGACCGCCTATTAAGACTACCTATGATTCGCGAAATTCACTCGCACATTGCGGTAACAGAAATCAAAAATACCACTGAATTACCGTTAAAAACCCAGCTTTAATGTCTGGATTCCAGCCTGTAACTGATAAGACATAATTTTCATGGACACATTTTAGGTGTAAACCAAAACACATTGGTCTACCCCTCTTCTGCAAGTATCTCCCCGTATAGCAAATAGCATCCACCCAAAATCGGGGCAAGAAAAATTACAATAACAAACGTCGTATGTCCTTTAGCAATTCACCCATAAAGGTAAAAAACTGTCCTGCATCAACACCATTGATAGCGCGGTGATCATAAGATAAAGACACTGGCAACATTTTACGTGGCATAAACTCGCTGCCATTCCACTGCGGTTTTACTGAGAGTTTGGAGACCCCCATAATAGCCACCTCTGGGGCATTAATAATCGGCGTAAAGCCCGTACCGCCAATATTGCCAAGGCTAGAAATAGTAAAACAGCCGCCCTGTATCTCTGCAGGCTTGAGTTTGCGACTCTTGGCCTTTTGTGCCAGCTCTGCGGATTCCGCCGCCAGCTCCCATAAGGACTTTTTATCGACATCGCGAATCACCGGTACCACTAAACCAACAGGCGTATCGACAGCAATACCAATATTGACGTATTTCTTGAAAATCATACTCTCGCCATCACTGCTCAGAGACGCATTGAATTTTGGGTAGGTGCGCAAAGCGACGGCAGCGGCTTTAAGCAAAAACGGCAGCGGCGTGAGCTTAACTCCACGCTGCTCACTCTCTCTCTTAACACTGGCACGAAAGTCTTCTAGCTCGCTAATATCCACATCATCGAACTGAGTCACATGCGGCAGATTCAACCAGCTCCGGTGCATATTCGCCGCGGTCAGCTTGGCTAGCTTAGTTGTGGCCTGCACATCGATCTCACCAAACTGGCTGAAGTCGATATCGGGGATAGCAAGAATACCGGCGCCGCTTGCCGCTGCAGCAGACTTGCCGGTAGCTAGATCTTTAACAAATTGTTGTAAATCTTCTTTAAGAATACGTCCACGCGGTCCGGTGCCCGTCACCTGCTCTAACTCTAAACCGAATTCCCGTGCCAACTTTCTAACTGCCGGTCCGGCGTAAATATCGGCGTGGCTAACTATGGTCGTCGCGGCCGGCTCTGACTTACTCACTGCAGGCGTCGGCGAAGCGGCCGGGGGCACTGATATCTCTGCGGATTGAGTAGTTTTTACTGGCGCTACTGCGACAGTTTTTTCAGGCTCAAGCTGCTCAGCGGGTGATTGACACTCAATTTCCGCAATGATGGTGCCTTGCTTGGCGCTGTCACCTACTTTAATCGCTACCGACAAAATCTTACCGCTATGCGGGGACGGAATTTCCATAGAAGCTTTGTCGGACTCTAACACCACCAGTGAATCACCTTCGCTAATCTCATCACCCTCAGCGATGCAAACTTCTATAACCTCGATGTCCCCACTGCCACCAATATCAGGTACTTCGATGGTTTCACGCTTAAGACTCGCAGATACTGACCTTTCATCTTTTGCCGAAACTGGCTCAGCCTTATCTGTGATTTCTGATTCTGGAGTTTCTGGTTCTGAGGCTTCAAGCTCTGTGGTTTCAGTAGCATCAGCCTTGCCAGCAAATAGTGCCTCGGAATTATCGACAGCGGCGTCCGTCTCTACCTCAAGCTCGAGAATTACATCTCCTTCGCTAACCGTGCTGCCGTCCTTAATACTAATGCTCAGTACCTTCCCAGCCTGTGGCGAAGGAATTTCCATCGATGCTTTATCAGACTCCACTACCACCAAAGAGTCTTCTTTCGCGATGACATCGCCAACTTTTACACAGATCTCAATGACATCAACCTCGCCGCCACCCAGATCAGGAATTTTTATCGTTTCTTTAGCCACAAATAAATCCTTCTTAAACAATTAGCTGCACAGCGGATTGGGTTTATCCATGTCTAAACCAAAAGCCTTAATCGCTTTTGTCACTTCGCTTAGAGCCAGCTGACCATCGTCAGCTAAGGCTTTTAATGCCGCCACCACAATATACTGGCGATCTACTTCAAAGTGCTGACGCAACTTCGCCCGGGTATCAGAGCGGCCGTAGCCATCAGTACCCAGCACAACATAGCGAGACTCAATATAAGGCCGCAACTGTTCACCATAAGACTTAATATAGTCTGTAGCGCAGATCAATGGTCCCTGCTTACCATGTAACTGCTCAGTCACATACGGCAGCCGAGGCTCACTTTCTGGGTGCAGCATATTCCAACGCTCGCAATCTAAACCATCACGGCGCAGCAGATTAATACTGGTTGCACTCCAGACATCAGCGTCAACGTTATAGTCTGCTTTGAGTATTTTTGCGGCAGCCTCTACTTCTCGTAAAATAGTGCCACTACCCATCAACTGCACTTTCAATTTAGGCTTTTTAAGCGCAGATGGTGCAAGGCAGTACAAGCCCTTAATAATACCTTCGGCGCTACCTTCAGGCATATCTGGGTGACTGTAATTTTCGTTCATGACGGTCACGTAATAGAAAACATTTTCCTTGTCTTGATACATCCGCCGCATACCATCTTGAAGGATAACAGCCAGCTCATATGAGTATGTAGGGTCGTAAGACACACAGTTAGGAATCATATTGGCCATTAAATGACTGTGGCCATCCTGATGCTGCAAGCCCTCTCCATTAAGTGTGGTGCGCCCTGCGGTCGCGCCAATTAAAAAGCCCCGCGCTTGGGAGTCTCCGGCAGCCCATGCCAGATCCATAATTCGCTGAAAACCGAACATAGAATAAAAAATGTAGAACGGAATCATCGGATAATGATGATTACTATAGGAGGTCGCCGCCGCCAGCCACGCCGAAAATGCACCCGCCTCGGTAATACCTTCTTCGAGTATCTGGCCTTGTTTATCTTCCTTGTAAAACATGACCTGATCTGAATCATGGGGTATATAGCGCTGGCCTTGGGAGGAGTAAATACCTAACTGGCGGAACATGCCTTCCATACCGAAAGTGCGCGCTTCATCCGGCACAATGGGCACGATACGAGAGCCCACTTCTTTATTTTTTACCAAAGTGGACAGCATGCGCACAAAGGCCATGGTAGACGACACTTCGCGCTTACCAGTAGACTTGAGTTGAGCGCTAAAGGTGTCGATCGCAGGCGTTGTTAAAGCCTCAAAGTCTGCCTGTCTAGCCGGTAAAAAGCCGCCAAGCTGTTCACGACGTTTACGCATATACACCATTTCAGGACTATCTGTGGCCGGACGATAATAGGGTACTGATTTTAAGTTATCGTCACTAATTGGCACGCCAAAACGGTCACGAAATTTTTTCAATTCTTCTAAATCGAGCTTCTTAACCGAATGTGCTTCGTTCTGTGCTTCACCGCCGTCGCCCAAGCCGTAACCCTTAACGGTCATAGCTAAAATAACGGTCGGCCGACCTTTAGTTTCCATGGCCTGAGCGTAAGCAGCATAGACTTTATAAGGATCATGACCACCACGATTAAGATACATAATATCTTCGTCTGACAGGTCTTTCACCAACTCCAGCAGCTCTGGATATTTGCCAAAGAAATGTTTGCGGGTATAGGCACCGCCATTGGCCTTGTAATTTTGGAGCTCACCATCAACCACTTCGTTCATGCGCCGACGCAATAACCCAGTGGTATCTTTTTCTAATAATTTGTCCCAGTGCCGACCCCAAATAACTTTAACGACATTCCAACCAGCGCCGCGGAAGACACCTTCTAATTCCTGAATAATTTTGCCGTTGCCACGCACCGGCCCATCAAGGCGCTGTAAATTACAGTTAACGACAAAAATGAGATTATCCAGACTTTCGCGACCAGCTAGCGCGATAGACCCCAAAGATTCAGGTTCATCACTCTCACCATCCCCCATAAAGCACCACACTTTGCGATCGCCATGATCGACCAGCCCGCGACTTTGCTGGTATTTCATTACGTGCGCTTGGTATATCGCTTGGATGGGACCCAAGCCCATGCTAACAGTAGGAAATTGCCAGTAATCAGGCATCAGCCATGGATGGGGATAAGACGACAAGCCCTTACCATCAACTTCACGCCGGAAACTATCTAACTGCGCTTCATCAATTCGACCCTCAAGGTAAGAGCGCGCATACATACCCGGAGAGCTATGACCTTGGTAGTAAATTAAGTCAGCCTGTTCACCACCACGAAAAAAGTAGTTAAACCCCACATCGTACAAGGTCGCAGACGACGAAAAACTCGAAATATGACCACCCAAGCCCTCGTTATTGTCATTGGCGCGCATCACCATGGCCAGGGCGTTCCAGCGGATCATAGAGCGTATTTTACGCTCCATAAATA
>JBKEFB010000096.1:0-9311 GCA_046712405.1 Zhongshania sp.
CAAGTCGCACAAAAGATCGCTCCATCTCCCAACAGCTCAATGACACCAGCTGGGCATCTTGACGATAAGAATAACCATGTAGAAACTACAAAAAGTGATTATTTTCGCGACAAAAAAGCTCATAAAAGTGCCGAAGAAAAAGCCCAACTAGTAGAGGCTATTAACGAGTGTTTCGAATTACTGCGTATTAATTATCAGCATCTGTATTTTAGTGCCTACTCAGAAATCGCTGCCGTCAATGCAGCTAAGCGTTTATGGCTAGAGAGCGTTGCCCCTTTTAGTGCTGACATTGTGCGTAAAGCCACACATGAATTAATTAAACACTCTGATTATTTACCAACAATAAGCCGAGTCATAAGAAAATGTACCGAGCTTAGCGATGGCAGCAACTTAGTCGATGTACACAGTGCCTATAAAGAGGCCTGTAACGCCCGATCGCCCAAGCAAAACAACAACTGGAGCCACCCCGCGGTCTATTACGCGGGCAAAAACAGCGATTGGTATTTTTTAGCTAATAATACCGAGCAGCGCGCCTTCCCTATTTTTAAAACACATTACGAGAAAATTTGTGAGCGTGTAAGAAATGGCGAAGAGTTAATGCCGGTTCAACAACGAGCCTTGCCCGAGACCATAGAGACGCCTTTAACAAAAGCAGATAATGTTAACCGCATGGCTGAGTTACGCGCCGAGCTAGATATCTAAAGTTTTACCAAGCTAGGCGCGCCCTTGCCTTATTAACTGGGCAATGGGCTTAGAAGATTACTCGGCTTCGCCCTCATTTTTAAATTGAGCTTTGTCTAAATCATGCTTTTTCATCTTGTCGTACAGAGTTTTACGTGCCAAGCCGAGGTATGCCATCGTATCTTTGATACTGCCCTGACAAAATTGTAAGGCATTTTGCAGCACAGAACGCTCAAACGTGTCGACAACTTCTGCCAAGGTCTGACGACCCGCAACATAGCTTGCATCGTCTTCTTGCGGATCCTCGAGTGCATCAGGCCCCATCAACACATAACGCTCGGCACGATTGCGTAGCTCACGGACGTTCCCTGGCCAATTATGACTTATTAACCGACCCACCTGCTGGCTGTTAAGCGGAATACTTTCGCGGTCGTAACGGGCAGCGGCAATTAAAGCAAAGTGACGAAACAGTATGGGAATATCCTCTTTGCGTTCACGCAACGGTGGAATATCAATTTGAATAACGTTGAGCCGGTAATAGAGGTCTTCGCGAAACTCTGCGCGCTCACTGAGCTGCTTCAATCTAGTCTTTGAAGCGGCAATGATACGCACATCAACATCGATACTGATATTACTGCCCAGCCGCTCAACTTTACGCTCTTCAAGTACGCGCAGTAATTTGACCTGCAAGGGCAGCGGCATACTTTCCACTTCATCCAAGAAAATAGTGCCTTTATGAGCATGCTCAAATTTACCGATACGCCTTTTGTCGGCCCCGGTAAAGGCTCCCGCCTCGTGACCAAATAATTCACTCTCTATGAGATTTTCAGGCACTGCTCCGCAATTAATGGCAACGAAGTTATACTGACTGCGCGGACTAGTTTCGTGTATGTAGCGTGCGATAGCATCCTTGCCCGCACCGGTTTCGCCATTCAAAAGAATATCTGCTGAGGTATCTACTAAGCTATCAAGTATCGACATAGTCCGCCGCATACTAGATGATTCCCCCCCAAGCAAGCGTGGGCCGGGCCTTACAAATTGGCGCAACTGCGCCTTTAGCATACGATTTTCAAGTGCCAGCTGGCGCTTTTCGATCGCGTGCCTCAGTAGTTCAATCAAGGCATCGTGATTGAATGGTTTTTCGATAAAATCGTAGGCCCCTTGCTGCATCGCCGCCACCGCGGTACTGATGTCACCCTGACCGGTCAACATGATAACCGGAATAGATGCATCGATCGCATGAACTTTTGCCAGCACCTGCAAGCCATCGAGACCAGGCATATGATAGTCACACAAGACCACACCCTGAAAATCCGGTTTGATATCTTTAAGGGCTGCAGCACCTTGCGCATAGGCCCTTGCATTAAGGTTTTCTAGCGCCAGCGTTTGCAGCATAACTTGCCTTATTGCCAACTCGTCATCGATAAAGATCACTTCAGACGTGGTCATTCAGAGGTATCCTTTTTTGTCAGTAGCAAAATAAACTTGGCCCCGCGGACATCAGTCCGATTGCGACCGATCAATCGACCATCTAGAGCGTCTACAATTTGTCGAGAAATCGACAAGCCTAGACCCAGCCCCTGTTTTAACGATTTCGTTGTATAAAAAGGCTCAAATAATTGTTCTGTATTAGCCGGTAACCCAGGTCCGTTATCAGTCACAGAACACGACCAATGATTTGCTTCACTGACCAGCTTTATGGTGACAGTAGGCAATTCACTAGACTGTGCTGCATGTAAGGCATTGGTCACTAGGTTAACAAGCACCTGCTCGATGCGAATCAAATCTCCGTGTACAAAAGCTGCCAACTCGGGTCGCTGCCAATCAATATGAACGTTATCATTGCTGTCTTGAGCGCAAATTATTTTCAAGGCCGCATCAATAGGTAGGCGCAAGTCGACAGTTGCGGGCGGCCCTTCAGATTTGCGTGCAAAGATCTTGAACTGCCGAGTGAGCTCAGCCATTTTATCGCACAGGCCAACAATCTCTATAAGGTTAGCCCGCACCATTTGTGCATCGCCCCGCTCTAAAAATCTCTGACTGTTTCTTGCATAAGCCTGTATCGCGGTAAGTGGTTGATTCATTTCATGGTTCAAGCCTGCAGACATCTGTCCGAGTACGGCTAATTTTGCAGATTGAATTAACTCTTGCTGAGTAGCATTCAGGTCTTTTTCAGCCCGCTTGCGCTCGAGAATTTCTGCCTTTAATTGACGATTCGAAGCTTCCAGATCAACGGTTCGCTTACTCACTCGCTGCTCTAACTGAACACTGCGCTGAGCCAGCTCGGCCTCTCGACGATAGCGCTCACGTAAATACAGCCAAGTTAAAAAGCAGCCCAGATAAATAATGATGCCTCCGATCAAAAACTGAACCTTAATCCAGAATACCGCACCCGTGCCTATAAAAACTCGGAGTGTCCAGTCGAGCTGTGGCAGCGGCGTGTCCACACTAAGATATTCCTCGAGCACGCCACTGGTTGGAATCGCAATACGTTCAGGCCATTTCCCCAAGCTCCAGGGGCGACCTCGTGCAACCGTATCAATAGCGGTTAAGGGTTCATCAAAATAACGTCGCTGAGAGCGAATTTGATCAAGCCGCGATGGTGAAATTGGCTCAAAAGCGCGGTACAACCAATCTGGATTACTAGCAAGAAAGCTAATACCGTCCAAGTCCAAGACAACCATGTCAGAGACTGAAAATGACTCGGGCTGACTCCATTGCGACTCGAGATCCGTCACCTGGATTTTTACGGCTATAACCCCCAAAGGACTATCAGGCTCATCTTTAGTAGTGACCGTATGCGAAAAGTACAACCCGCGTTCATTGGTGGAGATGCCCAGAGCAAAATAAAGCGCGTTGCCATTAATCTCCATGGCATCCGAAAAATAAGGCCGAAAGCCAAAGTTTCGGCCTATAAAACTGGTGGGTAACTGATGGTTGCTGGCGGCAATGGTTTCACCCTCTGTGTTCATCAGATAGATATCAGAGCTAGTAACAATGGTTGCCATGCGCTGCATTTCTTCGTTGGCCGCGAGCACTAGTGCGGGATCATCGGAGTTGCTTAAAACATCTAACAGCGCTGGATGTTGCGCTATCAATTCGGGAATAGGACGATAGCGGTCCAGCTCATTAGCAACTAGCTGGTTATATCGAAAAGACTCGTACAGACTTTCTCGCTCAACCTGCCGATAGCCTGTCCACGAACCCAAAAGCCAGGAGCATAGGCAGGTTATGACGAAGAGTAATAGACTCCAGATATAGTATTTCATAGAAAGGCCCTTGCCCGTTTAGACATGCTTCCACTGGGTCTGATGCCAAGCCAAAAATAATATGTTGCTATAGATCATCTACTTGGACGAAACTATAACAGCCCTAATAAAGGCAACACTCCGCGAGCCATAGGCTCGTGGGGTGGTATTAAGCTTATCAAGGCGAGTATAGCACTAGCCACTGCAGATAAGTTTTAGGCAGGGCTTGGTGTTATCCGGTTATTGATGAATTTCTGCACAAAGTAGGCAATGACGCCGGCGGCGACACCCGCTATATCTGTATAGAGCCCACCCTCAATCATCATAAATGCTGCCGTAATCAGCAATATTCGCAAATACCAAGGGGCTGAGTAGCTCAAGAACCAAGCTTGTACTGCTGATGACAGTAAATAAACACCCACAAGTGCAGTAATTAAAGCGCGGATAATGGGAAATACATCGGCGTCCATAAGCAATGCACTGTTGTAGAAAAACATGAACGGTACAATAAAAGCCGCTAAACCAATTCTAAATGAAGCAATCGAAGTCTCCATGGCTTTGGCTCCAGAGATGGCCGCGGCCGCGTAAGAGGCCAGAGCAACAGGCGGTGTTATGGCAGAAACCACGGCAAAATAAAATACAAAGAAGTGTGCGGTTAATACCGGAATACCCATTTGTACAAGACCCGGTGCTACCACCGAGGCGGCGACCGCATAAGCAGCCGTCGTCGGCATTCCCATCCCCAGCATAATAGAAATACACATGGCAAAAAATAATGCCAGCAGCTGACTTGCCTCGGCAACGCCCAACAACAAAGAGCTAAAGCGCGCACCAACACCGGTTAGCGAGATAACTGCCACGATAACACCGGCGCAGGCACAAACCACCACAATCTGAACAGCCATATTAGACGCTAATTCAAACGCCTTGAGTATCGACTTTATTCCCATCTTATGGGGTGATATCCAACTCACAACTGCAGCGGAGACGGTAGCTAGGGTACCTGCCCTAATCACCGAATAACCCATAAACAAAGCACCAATGAGGATGATAATAGGAATAAATAAATAGATTTGGCCGACCATAAGCCGCAAAGACGGCAGTTCATCATCGCGCATACCCCGCATTCCGGTTCGCGCGGCTTCTAGATCAACCATAAAATAAACGGATGCGAAATACAAAATAGCTGGAATAATGGCAGCAATGGCAATCTCGGTATAAGGAATACCAGTAATTTCAGCCATAATGAAGGCACCAGCCCCCATGATCGGTGGCATTATCTGACCACCCGTCGATGCCGCTGCTTCAACTGCACCGGCTGAGGTTTTGCTATACCCTACCTTTTTCATCAAGGGAATTGTTAGTGAGCCAGTGGAAACTACATTGCCAGCACTTGTGCCGTTGATCATCCCCATCAGGCCTGAAGCAAAGATGGATACTTTTGCAGGGCCACCGCGTGAACGTCCCGCTAATGCAAAGGCAAAATTTACGAAATAATCGCCAACTTTTGATGCCTGTAAGAAGGCAGCAAAAATAATAAATAGGATGATATAAGTAGATGACACAGCAGTCGTTGGACCCAATATGCCCGCGTCAGTATAAACCTGGCTGAAAAAGCGCTGAATGCTTAAACCTGGATAGCCGAGAAAGCCTGGCAAATGAGGCCCTATAAAAACATAGCCCAAAAACACCGCAGAAATCACTACAAGTGCCAAGCCCGCTACTCGTCGTGTCAGTTCAAAAATTAGAGCCGTACCGGCAACAGCCGCAAAGGTAATGCCAATAGGAGAAAAAGAAGTACCCGTAGTCATTCGAATTGGGGTCGCAAATACTGATACCAAGTAACTGGCGACTGCAATAGTGCACACGACTAATACGAGGTCTGGCACAGAGAATATATTTTGTTGCCGGCGGTGAAACCAGCTTAAGATGATACCCAGGAAGGTCACTACAATGAGAGGCCATCCGAAACGCCAGGTTTCCATCTCAACCGGCAAGCGTAAAGCGCCTCCAGCCAGTATGTTTTGCATAATAGCTGTCTGCACAAGAACAAACAGAGCAGGAATTAACAATACTAAACCCGCCCAAGTACTCCAGCGAGCAGCATTACCTGAAATCTTATGGTCGCTAAAGCGAGCACCAGAGAAAAGCAGAAAACCTAGTATGGACGCACCACATACGTGGACAATTCGAAACGTCCAAGTTTCTAATGGCGCTATATTTAGGGTGTAAAGGTGGAACACCGAGTAAAAGATGGCGAAACCTGTAACCAGCAAAAGTATGGGTCCTTCAAGTATTCTGCGATTGCTCTCAACTGCCTCGTCGTCGACCCCATCGGCGATAACAACGCCTGCTACAGATTCGACGTTGGCCGGCTCTGGATTACTCTTATCAGTTGTCATATTTAAATCCATATTTAAAAAAATTGGTGGCCCGAAGGCCACTCAATTCTTGAAAAAAGACACATAATTAATCAAAGTCTTTATTTGATTAGGCTAGCGTCAATAGTATAACCATTCTCATTAAACCAACGTGCTGCACCTGGATGCCATGGAACGAAACTGTTCTTGGAGAAATTCTCAGGTAAAGATGATCTCGCCGCATTGTGGACAGCAACCATCTTATCGTTATTTTCCATAGTCAATTTAGTGGCTTCATACACAAAACTTTCTGGCAGTGTGCAATCGGCAATTGCGAAGTTCCACATAGATACAGCGCGGGCATCTTTAGTCAAGGTAGTGTAAGTGCTTGCAGGAATCATAAATTCCGCTACTGGAAACGTGTCAGTAATAATCTTTAACTCATCAGCAGTAAACTCGACAATGTTGACTTCGGTCTGAACCTCTAACTGACTAACAGCTGGGATGGGGATACCAGCGGCAAAAGCGATAACATCCAAGAGACCATCCTGGAGCTGAGTTCCAAGGTCACTCCAACCGCCGTTACGACGCTCAAAATCAACACCTAAGGTTTCTAGCATCGCTGGAAAATAAGTGTCTGATGTTGAGCCAGAGGGACCAAAACCAATTTTAGAGCCCGCAGGTATGTCCTTGATACTGGTGATACCAGACTTAGACAGTGCGGTTACAGAGAACGGCGTTTGATACATAGGAAACATGGCACAAACATTGTCCATTTTTAATCCTGGTGCCAGCGGACTATTACCCTCTATCGATGTGCGGGCAGGTCCCATCGTGGTCAAACCAAAGGCCACTTCGCCAGTGTGTACCAGTGCCATATTTTGCATTGGCCCACCAGTAATTTCAGAACCGCCACTAATACCTAGATTTTCGGCAACAAAGTTGGCCCAACCGGTACCATAGGCAAAATAAGTACCACCTTGACTAGCGGTGCCTACAGTAAAGCTTGTTGGCCAATCTGTTTTATCTATTTTGGGGGCGTGTCCAGCGGCGTTTGCAACACCAGCGCTCATAGCAGAAGCTGTTATAGCTGCTAGGGCTAACAGTCGTATAGAAGTCATTTAACTCTCCAGTTCAGTTGTTATTGTATGCGTTATTGTTTTTGGCTAAGTGCTGTCAGTACCCATTTGGGGGCCTGACCAAACTCGCTTGACTTGACTAATAGCAAAGGTCGAGCCAACACATATAAAGCCCGTAATATGGGCCTTTCCGCAAAAACTACCGCCTTAATTGGGTCAGTTTTTACATATTATCGTAGTCCGTTTGGGTGAGAAACCACTCATTTATTTTGCGGAATATATGCACTTATTGATGCCAACAGGTCGCTAGACTCATCCTTACGACCCTAGCCCTGCCGCTTATATCGGAGGCTCATCGGGGTACTATTGAGAAGGCTTTATCATCTGTTAGATAAGTGACGCGAAGGCATTGCAGATATGGCTTTGGCGGGTCTATTTATTACAGCCGTTTAAGTAGGTGGGGATCAATTATTGCTATGTTCAAATATTTATGACTTTGTTACTCTGTACTATTGATAGCTAATATCATTTAAACAAAAGAGTAGGTGCTACTGTTTAGTGCACAAGTTAATTTGCTAAGCTTCAGGTTAGGTATAACAGACTAAGAATGATAACCGAGAAGTGCATATCGATATGGCCAAAGCGCACTGCCGCATTTGGGTGCTTGGCAGTTAGGTAAAAGCTTGATAACGCCAAGTCTTAAAATAAGCCTTAACCAATTTCTTAAAAAAATGGATAAAGAAACCAATGTCTAATCCCGCTGTTCAGTTACAGGAAAAAATTCACACGGCAATTCCACTCAGTGCCGTCATGCAGTTTTCCATTATCGAGCTAAATCCAGATTCGATTATCGTCGGTGCGCCATTAGAACCCAATATAAATATCCATGGCACTGGTTTTGCCGGCAGTCTCTACTCGGTTGCAATACTCGCAGGTTGGGCCTTATCCACCCACATCATGTCACTGCACAACATGGAGGGTGACCTAGTGGTAGGCAAGGCCGACATTAAATATCGCACGCCCGTGACCGGCGCTTTAATTTGTCGTGCGCAAGTAACCGCAGCCGCGAGCCAAGCCTTTAAGGAAGACTTTGAATCAAGCGGCAAGGCCCGCCTCAATTTAACAGTTAATATTGGCGATGATCCCAGCGCAGTATTACAGGGCTTGTTTGTAGCAGTAAAATAGACACGACTGTTCATTTAAGCCAACTCTGTAATGTTAGAAGCTTTATAACAGCGTCTGGTACAACGTAATTTTTTGTATAGCTAAGGCATTAAACTATGGTTGATAGATAACTATACTAGGCCGGTGTTTCCATTTGATTTCAGCCACTATGTCTTTGGCGTTAAAGATAGTTTGCTGTGCCAGACTCAATATTTAACGTTAAGGTTCCGTTAGATGAACCCATCAGATTTTTAATGCAAGCCTTATTTTTTAATCATAATTTGCCATGGCGGTGGTAACCGTCATTATTGCCTGCTGTTTATGTTCGGCCCTATTGTTGACTAGCTCAACAAAGCTGAACCCACAAAGCTCAAGCGTCTCAGGTAGGATTAGAGCCGGCATCTCATTCACTACTGATAATACTGAGTTTTCCAGACAGTTTTAAACCAAATTCGATTTAGCAGACATTAGCATCACATAAAATGGAGTATTGAAGGGTGTTAAGTCTTGAATCACTTAAAAATGTTTATATAGAAGTCCAAGGTAAAACTTTAATATGTTTCCGGCTCTCTAAAAGATATAAAGCAAACTAAACTAAAGCCTTCCCTCAAGACAGTAAAGAATTACTATCAAAAATAGTTTAGGGCATCTCTGAAAATCGAGGTTGACAATTAACGCGTACAGAATAGATTCGCGTTCTCTCAGGCAACTGTTTGTGAGCAAGATAACATCAACTATAAAACCGGCAGTACCAGCCAATCTTCTGATTTCGCTCTTAT
>JBKEFB010000097.1:0-9140 GCA_046712405.1 Zhongshania sp.
CGGCGAATCGGCACCTGCAGAAGCTTTGTTTGAATATTTTGGTATTACCACCGAGGCTGTTGTTGAAGCCGTTGAGGATTGCCTAGACTAATGTTGCGACTGGCCATAAACGGATACGGCCGCATTGGGCGCTGTGTATTGCGCGCCCTTTACGAATCACCTTTGCGGGCAAGCATGCAGATTGTCGCCATTAACGAGCCGGCAGATTTGGCGACGATTGCCTATCTGACCAGATACGACAGCACCCATGGGCGCTTTCCCGGTTCGGTAGAGTATCGCCACGGCAGCTTAGTGGTGAATGACGACGTGATTGCGGTAAGTCACCATGATGACATGGCGAAAGTGGATTGGAGTCGTCACAATATCGACGTGGTACTGGAGTGTTCTGGTGTTATTAGTCGCTATGCGGATTTAGAGGCGCATATCGATCGTGGCGCTCGCCATGTGTTGCTTTCTCAGCCCGGCGAATCGGGTATCCCCACTATTGTATACGGTTTAAACCACCATGAGCTGGATCCTGAGCAGCGCATTGTGTCCAATGCATCTTGTACAACCAATGGGATTGTGCCGGTCATCGATGTTTTAAATAAGGCCTTTGGCGTGCGGTCCGGTTGTATTACAACCATCCACTCGGCGATGAATGATCAGCCAGTGCTGGATGCGTATCACCACACCGATTTGCGAAAAACTCGTGCAGCGGGCTTGTCTATGATTCCGGTAGATACCGGTTTGGCAGTGGGCATTGGTCGTATTATCCCCGAGCTTGATGGTCGGTTTGCCGCTCGTGCGGTGCGCATTCCAACCCACAATGTCTCTGCTATGGAATTAACGGTGAGCCTAGATGCTGACGTTAGTGTCGAGGATGTAAATGCGGCGCTTAAAATGGCTGCCAGTGGCCGCCTATCCGGTATTTTGGGTTATAGCGATGAACCCTTGGCGTCCTGTGATTTCAACCACGATCCGCACTCGGCGATTGTGGATGCAGGCCAGACCCGTGTTGCCGGGGAGCTGGTGAGTTTATTTACCTGGTTCGATAATGAATGGGGTTACGCTAATCGGATGCTGGATGTGACGGCGCACTGGCTTCAGTAAGCCAGCTAAACGCGATTCTTGCTTAAATAGTTTTTGCTGATTACTGGTGAGTTGACGCCGATAAAACAGCTAAATGGGTCAAGTCTAGTGATGGCTTAATGACCGTCGGAGAGCGGGGAATAGAATATGACAGTAATTGATATGCGGGATGTCGATTTGGCCGGCAAGCGCGTGCTTATTCGCGAAGATTTGAATGTACCCATTGCCGATGGCAAAGTGACTTCAGATGCGCGTCTGCGCGCGGCATTACCAACCTTGAAGTTGGCGCTGCAAGCGGGTGCCAAAGTGATTGTGATGTCTCATCTTGGTCGTCCTACCGAGGGCGAGTTTGATGCGCAATACTCGCTTAAGCCAGTAGCTGACTATTTAAGTGAGGCACTGGATATCCCAGTGGCGTTGCTGGACGATTGGCAAAGCGGCGTTTCCTTAGAAAATGGTCAGCTTGCCCTGCTTGAAAATGTGCGCTTTAACATCGGCGAGAATAAAGATGCTGACGATCTGGCAAAAGCCTATGCCGCTCTTTGTGATGTGTTCGTGATGGACGCCTTCGGCACCGCGCATCGCGCGCAGGCGTCTACTCATGGCGTTGCTAAATTTGCACCGATTGCCTGTGCTGGACCGTTGTTGGCTAGTGAATTGGATAATTTGCAGCGCGCACTGGCAAATCCAGCGCGCCCCTTTGTTGCCATCGTCGGTGGCTCGAAGGTGTCGACGAAATTAACGGTACTCGAAACCTTGTCAGACAAGGTAGATCAGTTGATTGTTGGCGGTGGCATCGCCAATACGTTTTTAGCGGCGGCGGGCCATAACGTTGGTAAATCGCTTTATGAAGAAGGTCTTATTCCCAAAGCCAAAGCTTTGATGGAAAAGTGCCATATTCCTATTCCCACCGACGTTATTACCGGTAAAAAATTCGACGCCAATGAGCCGGCGACCTTGCGTCCGGTTGAAAATGTGGGTGATGACGATATGATTTTTGATATCGGTCCGGTGTCCGCAGCTTGTGTTGCCGAAATTTTGAAGCAAGCGGGCACTATTATATGGAACGGCCCAGTTGGGGTGTTTGAATTTGATCAGTTTGCTGATGGCACTGAAGATATTGCCCGAGCTATTGCTGAATCTAGTGCATTTTCCATTGCCGGTGGTGGTGATACCCTAGCCGCAGTGGACAAGTTTGGTATTGCCGATCAGGTGTCCTACATCTCGACGGGTGGTGGTGCATTTTTAGAATATGTAGAAGGCAAAGTATTGCCTGCTGTGGCGATCTTGGAAGAGCGCGCTAAAGCCTAATTCATTAGGTTTTATATAGTGGTCTGCTCGTATCTAAACGAATTTAGTAAAACTTAAAAGGAGCTCACAATGGCACTTATTAGTCTGCGTCAAATGCTGGATCACGCCGCCGAATACGGTTATGGCGTTCCCGCGTTTAATGTTAATAACTTGGAACAAACCCGGGCTATTATGGAGGCGGCTCGCGAAACCAATAGCCCCGTTATCATGCAGGCATCAGCGGGCGCTCGTAAATATGCCGGCGCATCTTTCCTGCGGCACATGATTCTCGCGGCAATTGAAGAATTCCCAGAAATTCCAGTGGTTATGCATCAAGATCACGGCACCAGCCCCGACATTTGCCAGCGCTCCATGCAGCTGGGTTTTAGCTCGGTAATGATGGATGGCTCATTATTAGAAGATGGTAAAACGCCGGCTGACTATGACTACAACGTTGCTGTTACCCGCAAAGTCGTTGAAATGGCACATGCCTGTGGCGTATCGGTTGAAGGCGAGCTGGGTTGCCTAGGTTCACTGGAAACCGGTCAGGCCGGCGAAGAAGATGGCGTCGGTGCTGAAGGTATTTTGTCTCCGGAGCAAATGCTCACAGACCCAGAAGAAGCGGCTGATTTTGTCACTAAAACTGGCGTTGATGCCTTGGCTATTGCCTGCGGTACCAGCCACGGCGCCTACAAATTTACCCGCCCACCGACTGACGATATTCTTGCAATCGACCGAATCAAAGCGATCCATGCACGTATTCCCGATACTCATTTGGTTATGCACGGTAGTTCAAGCGTGCCCCAAGACTGGTTGGCAATTATTAATGAACACGGCGGTGAAATCCCTGAAACTTATGGCGTACCGGTTGAGCAAATTGTCGAAGGTATTAAATACGGCGTCCGTAAAGTGAATATCGATACCGATTTACGTTTGGTATCAACGGGTGCGGTTCGGCGCTTCTTGGCTCAGAATCCTAGCGAATTTGATCCACGTAAATATTTGAAAGAAACTATTATTGAAATGAAGGCTATTTGTATCGCTCGCTACGAAGCGTTTGGCTCTGCGGGTAACGCCTCTAAAATCAAACCAATGAGCTTGGAAGCCATGTATATGGAATACGACTCCGGCCGTATGAACCCTAAAGTAAGGTAATTCCCTCTGGCTGCCTGCGTTTTCAGGCAGCCGTATTACCGGCACTATTCTGCTTAGTATTTCCTCTTATTAAATACCAATGACTTCCTTCGTGGTGATTGCCACGCGATAGAATTGACCGCCTGAAAGTGGAAAGCCGCGCCAATATTGTCGTGGGACGACTGTTGACGCCTGGCTTACCAGAATTCCGATCTATATCCCGCGGTTTAATTCGCGATTTGCCCCCACTTCTGTATTATCCATTAATCTAGTATAAGAAAAATTTAGTGCTTGATCTGCACCCGCGCTGGCTGTGCCAGCTGCTGTCTAAAGCGGCGGCGGGGGAGTGAGACGGTTTATCGTTATAACCTGAGCCTAGGGAGTATGATCAAATTTAGGAGGATTTAAAGACCTGCTGTGTAGCTAAGGGTTATGCTCAATTGATAGCAATCTGAATGGGAGTGTAGTGACATGAACAGTAGTGTAGAGATATCGGAAAATATTGAGCAGGCATCCATTCTTCGGCCGGCCTTCGATGCCCAGCGAGCGGCTTATCTTGCGGCGCCGGTGCCAGATTACGCGCAGCGCAAGCAGGACTTACTTACCTTAAAGCGCATGATTAATGAAAATCGTGATGCAATTGTTGCGGCCATATCTGAGGATTACGGCAACCGTTCTCGCCACGAGACCTTATTTGCTGAAATTATTACGGTTACTGACGGTATAAACGGTATCATTAAACAGATGAAAGGCTGGATGAAAGTGCAGCGTCGTCATGTTGACCAGATGATGTTCCCCGGCGGCAAGAACCGGGTTATACCGCAACCTTTGGGCGTCGCAGGGTTGATCATTCCGTGGAACTTTCCGATTAACCTGAGCATGACTCAAATTACTGCAGCCTTTGCCGCTGGCAACCGTGCAATGGTAAAAATGTCAGAAAACTCAATTGCGCTTACCCGGCTATTGATCTCAGTGGTGCCTAACTATTTCCCGCCCGAGAAACTGATCTTCTTTGAAGAAACCGGACAGGTTGGCGTCGAGTTTTCAACACTGCCTTTTGATTTGCTAGTGTTTACTGGTTCTGGACAGACAGGTCGAGCAGTCATGGCGGCGGCGGCTAAAAATTTAACGCCGGTGGTATTAGAGTTAGGTGGCAAAGCGCCGGCAATTATTGACCCAGATTATCCCTTAGAAAAAGCGGTAGACCGCATTTTATTTATCAAGCAGTTTAATGCCGGGCAAATCTGTACCAACGTCGATTACGTCTTTGTTCACCAAAGCAAAATTGAAGCGTTTGTGAGCGCCGCGCAGAGCTGGGTGAATAAGCATTGCCCAGATATAAACAGTCCTGACTATACCTCGATTATCGACAATCGATCATTACAGCGTCTTGAAAGTACGCTGGAAGATGCGCGCAATAAAGGTGCGCGGGTGATTAATTTGCACGGAGAGCAAACTAGCGATCCAGCAACGCGCAAAATGCCTCTGCATTTGGTTTTAGATAGTAGCGCCGACATGAATATTCGCAGCCGCGAAACCTTCGGACCCCTGCTCTTGGTTATGGCTTACGATCAACCAAGTGAGGTGATTAATTATGTAAATGCCAATGATCGCCCTCTGGCGATTTATCCCTTTACCAGTAAGCGCGCACTGCAAGACCAGTATATTGAGAATATTATGTCTGGTGGTGTAACCGTCAATGATGCGCTTTTCCACGTTGTGCAACACGACATTCCGTTTGGTGGCGTTGGTCCTAGTGGTATGGGGCATTACCATGGTTATGAAGGTTTCGTTACCTTCTCGAAATTAAGACCCGTATTCTACCAAGCCTCGTTTTCACCGATGCGTTATTTGCGCCCACCATACGGTAAATTTGCTACCCAATTCTTCGACTTTTTAGTGAAGTTTAAGAGCTGATTATATTGTGGTTGGCATACAAAGTGTTTTGGCGTTCAAGCATTATTTGAATCGCTGATAGCTGGGGAGTCTTGTCGTTACGCGGCTGGCTCCCATGGTATTGAAGGTATCGACGGCTTGATCTCGCATATAGCTAGCGCTTGACCATTCTGTTATGCCTTTCCTCTACCGTTATTTTTAGTAGTTAAGATACAGATCTGTGCTAGTAAGTTCTTCTCAAATCCATTGCCACGGCAAACCGTCTTACGTTATTTAGAACTTCAGGTAAGAGCTGATGTTGGCGCGGCGTATTCCGTCTCTGAAGTTACTCGAGTGAGTTTGGCGCTGCGCGGATCTCCGCGCGTTCACGGGTTCTACATTGGCCTGCGGGGGTGACCCATGCGCTTAATCCAATGATTGTGTCCACGCTTGTCGCGGTATTTCACTAGCTGCCAAATACTCAAAGGCTAAGTGAGCACGGCAACGGCAGGCTAAAAAAATATTAGCCTGCGCTTAGGGCGTTAGCCAGCGAATAGTCGTGGCCGAGATTTCTGCCCGCTGGTGTCCTTTGGAGCTGAGTGATAACCAATCCATATGTGTCACCTTGGCAGTGATAATAGCCAAATTAGGGCTCTCTTCTAATGCCGTAGTTGCCGCGTCGGGTAGTGCGTCACCCGGGGCAAAAGGCGAAAGATAATCCTGGCGCGCGGGGCTTTGTTTAATCCTTTGCCATGCCGTATCTACCTCCGCACCGCTGGTTTCTATTCTCGCCTGCGCGCTTATTCTAAGCTGCCAATGTAGTTCTGAGCTCCAAAATACCAGTTGAATTTGGTCTGAGGCCCTTAGCTGGGCGACTTTAGGGCTGCGAGAGTCGGTAAAAAATTGCAGTGTTTGGGTGTTGCGGCAAACCTTTCGTAACACCACGGTGCGAGCTTGAGGTAAGCCAGCAATATCAATGCTGGCCAGTACGGGTGTTCGCCAAGGGTGCTTTCGAACAGTATTAGCCTGTTCAAGTTCCCGCCAAATACTATCGGCCAGTGTGTTCAGATCCATAACAGTAGCTCGTATTGCTAAACGAAATAAAGCCTAATCATAGCCTTAAATTTGGTTTGTGTATCGTTAGATAGGGCGTATGTATAAAGCCGGTCTTAATAATGCTGCGCAGAGATACCGGTTCATACTGGCTGTTAATGTCGTAAGTGAGATATAAATATGCAGGGCGGATGCTTCACCTAGCGGCTGGTGTTTTTAAAGCCGAAAACTACCGCATGTTTTAATATTAAAGAGGACGTAAAGTATGTGATATTTTTGAAATTAATATTTTTATTTAAATAATAAAAATATAACTTAAATAATATTAATTAATTTGCGTCGTTATTGCGATATATTTAACCGATTATTTTAAGTATAGAAGTGAGAGGCAATATTAATCATTAAGAATTCGTTTTAAAATTTAAACGATGATTATTTTATTAGTCTGCAAGCTTGGCTCGCATATCGGATGATTGGTGGTAATTCTTTGCCAGATAACAAGTTAATAATTAAATATTAATTTAATTCCCAATGCGCCGCTAGATACGAGTGTTTGTGAGTCGAGCGTTTCTAGCTTTTTAGTCTATAAAAAATAACAGAGATTAGCGCGCTAAAAATAAAGTGAGTGAGTGAGTGAGTGAGTGCTGCCTACTCGTATTGCTTAAACAACGGAGTCATGGGAGCGCAAATTGCTAAAGAGGTCGACACAAAACACTGCGCTTAAGCTGATAATATTGATAAAGACTTTTTTTAGAAAAGACCATTAAATGGCTTGGTGCTATAGATTATATGATGACAGTAAATCTCTAGAAAATTATTTTCCAGCTAGTGTCTAGCGGTTTTCAAGTCTTTTTTGAGAATGTGACTGCTGAAACTCTTGATACCGTGCCGTCTAATAGTTGTGTCAATAGGCGAGTTTTCGAATTGCGAAGCGTTTTGTAATATAGGAAGTCTGATCAGACGATACACTCTGGATTTTAATCTGCGCGTCTTACTATTCCCCCGACATTCTCATATACATAGCAAGGCTAATAGATGTTCACACTGGACAATCGAACAGGCGTTCCGTATAAGTGAATAATAAAGATGATAATAATAAACTCGAAAAGAGATAATCATGAAATTACGCTTACTAGCCTTATCGCTATTGGCCGTCGCGGCCACGCCCACTATTTCTCAAGAAAGTAGCGAGGTTAGACGAAGCGGGGTACTGGAAGAAGTCGTAGTCACCGCCCGCAGGCGTGAAGAAAATATTCAAGAAACACCACTGGCAATAACTGCCCTTAGCGGCAAAGATCTTAAAGACGCGGGCATTGAAAACGTTAACGAACTGTCCAAGAGTGTCCCAAGTCTGCAAATCAACAAGGGCCAATCTAATCAAATATATATTCGCGGCATCGGTGAGCGCACTGGTTTTGTGAGAGTAGACCCCACGGTTGGCGTCTATATGGATGGCTTATTTCTACCCAGAGCTGACGGCCAGCTGCTGGATACACTCGATGTGGCGAGCCTACAGGTACTGCGGGGCCCACAAGGTACGCTATTCGGCAAAAACACCACCGGCGGGGCATTGGTGCTCACGCTCGAAAAGCCCAGCGACCAATTTGAAGGTTATATCGAAGCCGGCATAGGGAACTATAACGCGCGCAGAATTCGAGGCGCCATTAATTTGCCAATCAGTGAGTCATTCTTCACCAGAATTTCAGCCAATGTCGCTAAAAATGATGGATATATGGAAGACTCTGGCGCGGGTAGTAGCTCAAATTCAAGCGACGGTAAATCCATACTACTGCAAACGCGTTGGGACGCCTCAGATGCGGTCACTCTCGAAAACCTATTGTTTTTCGGTAGCAATAATGAAGTCATGACCAATACTAACTGCAATATTGTCAATGATGACGCGCTGTTTGTAGATGGACTGGCACTGCTCTGGGCCGGAGACACCGACGCCTCTCAAGGCACGGCCTACCGAGAAAACTGTGAAGCCAATAGCCGCGAGCGCCAGGGCGACCTCACCGCCAATAAGGGTGAACATCCGCGGCTTAACAAAAAGTTCGACTCAATACTGTTTGGCGCCACCGGCACTTGGGTTGTGAATCAAGACCTCAGTATTAAAGCGGTGCTGGGGCTGCGGACCGCCACTGAAGGTCCGATTATGAGCGCCGACAATGACGGTGGCGCAGAAGACTACAACGAAGCCTTTAATGTTGGCGACAGTGATCGCAATTCCGTGAGCCTAGAGTTACAGCTTAACGGCACCGCATTTGAAAGCCGCCTGAATTACACCACGGGCTTATTCTTCGCAGCGGAAGATAATGATGAAATCTTTGGGCTGCTAACCAACTTTGTCGGCTTGGATGCCACTTCTGCAGCCCAGCTTGCCGCAGGTCAAGACCCGACCAGACCGGCTTCACCGCTGGGAACGGCACCCGTGGTTGCGGCTATCACTGGCGATCCACTGCTTAAAAGTGAATTCGCTTTAAAAAACCAGTCTTTGGCGGCATTTTTCCAGGCTTCTTATGACGTTACTGAGGCCTTTCAGGCCACATTTGGTGTGCGCTGGACAGAAGAAATGCGAACCTCCGAACTAAAAACGGTGGGTACTGACATGACTGACATTGAAAATCGACTGGTCGGAACGGGCCGATTCACAGCACTGCAAGGTCAGCCTGGGTTTTATTCGTTTAATGGTCTCTGGGCGGAAGATCCCGTGCGAA
>JBKEFB010000098.1:0-9070 GCA_046712405.1 Zhongshania sp.
GAGGACTAGGCAATCGGTGTTTACAGTAGTGACATCTTTACAGGGCTTTAGACTAATTTGCATGGATATACTCGCAGACAGTGGGCAGATTGGTGATAATACACGCCGTTATATTGTTACTTGATCGGTGAGGCGTTATACGCCGCGTCATATTAACGCTTACTCGCAAGTCTTTATAAGGCGGTTTTCTGCCCTCAGTGTAAAGGGTATCATCGTGGCGTGAAATAGTTAGCGGTGGTCTGATTAATAATTAGGCTCGGTATTTTGAGCGTCGGCGGTGCATGGAACCGACTTTTACTTTTTTGAGAGCCCCGTTTTCTGTGTTTCGACGGTATTTAAATTAACTGCGGATGCGATTTAATTAGCGTTTGCTAGAATATAACGATGCGGTGCTGTCATTGTGATTAATTACCGGTAGGGTTGATGGAGAGATGGTTGATTTTATTTAGGTACCTCACTAGCGAAATGTTAAAGACGGTGTTTGCCGTTACGCTGACCCTGCTTGTTATTATTATGAGCGGACGGTTTGTTAAATACCTTGGGCAGGTTGCGTCCGGAGACTTTGCCCCAGACGTTTTGTTTTTAGTAATGATGTACCGTCTGCCAAACTTTCTTGAAGTGGTGCTGCCCCTCGGTTTGTTCATTGGCACCCTGCTCTCATATGGACGTCTCTACGTCGACAGTGAAATGACTGTCATGAGTGCCTGCGGCTTGAGTCGGCGGCGGTTACTGACCTATACCTTAATTCCGAGCGTGATTGCTGCCGGTATCGTGGCATATATCAGTTTGGTGGTAACTCCCTCTGGTATTCAGGCCTATGTCGAGCTGCTGGCAAAAAGTCGCTCTGAGGTAGGTGTAAAGGCGGCGGTAGAGGGCCGGTTTCGATTAGATAAAGCCAGTGGCCGGGTGACTTATATAGAGCGGGCCAATCGCGATGATCAGACTATGCAGGGGGTATTTATCGCCCAGCCTGAGCCTCTTGTCGATGGCGGTCGGCCGCTAATATCGCTAGTCACCGCGGCGCAGGGTCGCTTTGAGATCGATGAGAAGTCGGGACAGCGCTATTTGGTGTTAGATGACGGTGTGCGTTACGTGGGCCAATCTGGATTTATGGATTATCAGGTCACTAGCTTTGGCCAACTTGATCAGTTGATCCGAGATTCGGGGGCAAAAACTTATCGCCAAGAATTAGACGGCAAGGATACCGTCGAGCTTTGGGGGTCATCAGAGCTCGAAGATATCGCGGCTATACAGTGGCGGATTTCTTTGGGCTTATTGGTGCCGATAGCAGCGCTTATTGCGGTGTCCTTGAGTAAAACTAATCATCGCCGTGGTCGCTACGGCAAAATGTTTCCGGCCTTTATGATTTATATGGTGTATCTGGTCTGCTTAAATGCGATTCGCGATTCCATCGCCAAAGGGATATGGCCGGTATTTCCCGGTATGTGGATTGTTCATGCGGCGTTCTTATTGCTGGGTTTGGTGCTACTTTACTGGGACAGTATGTTGCGACACTGGTGGCTGAATAGGAGACGTCATCGTGACTAAACTTAATGGCTATATCGGGAGAACCGTTGCCGGGGCCATTATCATGGTGCTCTTTGTTATAGTTGGCTTAGATCTTCTGTCAGAGCTCATCGATGAACTGAAAGAGGTGCGGGGTGACTATACCTTTGTAGCGCTACTGCAATATGTGGGTCTTACTTCACCTGGAAGTTTTTACGATTATTTACCCTTTGCCGCCTTGGTAGGTTGTTTGGCGGGTTTGGGATCACTAGCCAGCAGTAGTGAATTAATTGTGATGCGCGCCGCTGGGGTTTCTACTCGTCAGCTGGTGTTTGCGGTGATTAAACCGACCTTGGTAATTACTTTGCTGGGCCTGGTTGTGGCCGAATATATTGCGCCGGTGTCGCAGCAAATTGCCGAAAGTCAGCGTGCCGTTGCCCTGCAAAAAACACACTCTATTCATTCTCGACACGGTATGTGGCACCGCGAGGGTCAGCAATTTATGCACTTTAATGCGGTGCAGCCCAATGGTGTATTGTTTGGTGTGAGTGTTTTCAGTTTTGACCAAGAGCGCCAATTAGAGCGCAATATTTTTGCAGAGCGGGCGTATTATGTCGACGGTAGCTGGACCTTGGAAGCCGTAAAAGTTGTTGACCTCGGACCTAAGGGCGCAACCTATGAGTTTGTTACTGAGCTGCCGTGGGATACCGGCCTGTCGCCCGAACTATTGAATATTCTGGTGCTGGATCCCAAGGACTTATCGATAAGCGGCTTGTGGCGATATGCTCAATATTTGAATAAGCAGGGCTTGAATGCAGGTGATTATGAGCTGGCGTTTTGGAATAAATTATTACAACCGCTCACTATTATGGGCATGGTTCTAGTCGCGATTTCCTTTATTTTTGGCCCCCTGCGTAATGTCACCATGGGGTTTCGGGTGTTTATTGGGGTGATGGTGGGGATTGTATTTAGAACCCTACAGGATATTCTTGGATCGTCCAGTATGGTCTATGGATTTGATCCGATTTATGCCAGTTTAGTGCCCATCGGTCTTTGTTTTATTGCGGGCAACTATTTGTTAATGAAAAAGGCCTAGCTTTTCAGACCTTGTTCTCTTCTTTGGGGATTGAGCGCAAGACGGTTTTAGACGCGCGGTCGTGCCAAGCGCGACTGTCGCGATCTAGCCAGATCCACCAGTAGCCCAAGCCGCCGGCGGCAAGAGATACACCCGCGACTAATACTCGAATAACGCATTGCGTCCAGCTCGGTTGGTCGCCATTAAGGTTTTCTAATTTAATTCGCCACGCTTGCATACCGAGTGTTTGGCCACTTTTTCGCCAGAACCAGCCGTAAAATACAATAATCAACATCATCAAGTATCCACGGTAAATCCATCCCTGCAGGGGGATGTCGAGTTCGTGGACAACGCTATTATTGGCGGGGTTAGCAACAAAGGATTCTGGACTTAGGAAATAAGCTGGAATCAAGGTCGCAATAAATAGCACCGCAAATAGCAAAAATACGTCGTAGATAATCGCGGCGAAACGTCGAAATACCCCCGGTGGACCTTCTGTGCGCGCAGAGAGAGAGTCTCTGGCCGCCATAGGCGCGGAGCTTTTTTTTGATACAGGCTTAGTATGTTGAGATTTTGGCGGCATTAGCGGTAGGTCCTGGGCAGAATCCGATGCATTATAACAGGGCTGTCATTGCTGGGTGTAGTGCGATTAGAAGGCGAGTGCAACACCTAAGGTCAGCGGATCACTGCGCACATGAACTTGGTAGTCTGTTGGGTAGCGGTCGAAGCTCGACGTAGCGACATCACCTTCTTCGTCCGGCAAATAACGTTTGGCGCCTGCGCTTCTGTCATGAAAAGATTTATACAGTGCTTTCGAACCCATTTTAATTATGGCTTTAGTGGCATCACTGCCTTGTTTGGCGGTGTTTAGGTCAATCCATATGCGGTTAAAACGGGCCTGATTGGCGTTAAATGCTTGGAATTGACCGGTGGTTTGATTGCGCTCGATACAAAAGCTGATGGTGGGCTGGTAGGTTAGTTGCTCATTTTTGGGTGGGGTGATGTCGTTAACGGATTCGGTGGCCCAGTTAGCACCAATAGCGGTACCTAGTATTAGCCCGCAGGTCAGTAAAAACAAATAATGGTATTTGCTGGCCAAATGGTTAAGGCAGGCATAAGCATTTTTTATATTATGCATTGCTGTTAGTCTTCCCTGGCAGAGTTGAAGTTGTTGGAAAAAAAGTGTAAGCGCCCGCATAATAAGGGTGAATAAGTAGATGTACTTCAAATACTTAGGTCTTTCATGGAAAGCTGTTTTGCGAGTGAAAGACAATTTAGTGGCGAAGCCAAGATAAAAGTGCAAAGGATAAGTGTTGATGCGGGTCTTATTGATAGAAGATGATGCGAGTGTAGCCGAATATATTGTGAAGGGCTTACGTGAAAGCGGGTATCAGGTTGAGCACGCTGCCGATGGAAAAACCGGTTTGATTAAAGCTACCACTGAAGATTACGATGCGCTTATTGTCGATCGTATGTTGCCTCATGTTGATGGGCTCACCATTATTCAAACGCTGCGGGCCTCAAATGACAGCACTCCTGCATTGATATTAAGCGCATTAGGTGAAGTGGAAGATCGCGTTAAGGGCTTAAAGGCCGGTGGAGACGATTATCTTGTTAAGCCATTCGCGTTTGCTGAATTGTTGGCCCGTATTGAGGTAATGCTGCGTCGCCAAGAAGCAGGTTCGGCTGTTACGCGGTTAAAAGTGGCTGATTTGGAGATGGATTTGCTGGCGCACAAAGTGTCTCGTGCAGGCCAGCCTTTCAATTTGCAGCCTAGAGAATATAAATTATTGGAATACTTGATGCGTCACGCCGGTCAGGTTGTTACCCGCACCATGTTGCTTGAAAACGTGTGGGACTACCATTTCGACCCGCAAACCAATGTGATTGATGTGCATGTCAGCCGCCTGCGCCAGAAAATCGATAAAGGCTTTGATAAACCCCTATTGAACACAGTTCGCGGTGCTGGATATATGTTGGATGATTCTCAGTAAAATCTTTAGCAGTTTCACTTTTCGGTTTCTGGTCAGTTATGTAGCGTGGCTCAGTGTTGCGGTATTTATGGTGCTGGCGCTGATCTATGCCTTCATTGCATATGACTTTTTTGCCGGTGTTCGCCACTCTGTGGAAAGCGAACTGGGGTCGTTAAGTCAGTCGTATGAAACTGGTGGCGCCGCTGCGGTCGATGAGTTTGTAAAAGACCATAGCGGTCCAGATCGTCTTATTCGGTTTTTCTACTACGTGGGTGATGAAAGCCTCAATAAAATTGCGGGAAATCTTGATCAATGGCCTAATAGTCAAGAGTATCGCAACGGCTGGTTGGGGTTTAGTTTTGAATCCTTAACGAGTGTCTCGGACTATGTTGGCACTGAATTTGTGGCGCGATCACGGCAATTAGCCGGCGGCGAACATGTGTTGGTAGCGCGTCATTACGCCGATGTGCTAAATAGCACTAAATTAGTCAGCGGCGCCTTAACCCGCAGTATGGTCGCGACGATTTTGTTGGGCACCATTGGCGGCGCCATTGTCACGGCATTAACGCTTAGACGTGTCGAACATATTAATGTCACTTTACGACGAATTATGACCGGTGATCTTTCCGAGCGTATCGACACCAACGCAAGCAGTGGCGATTTTTTGCGCTTGTCTGAAAACGTGAATCAGATGCTCGACCGAATAGAAGCCTTAATGGCGGGGGTCAGGCAGGTATCGGATAATATCGCCCATGATTTGCGCACACCCTTAACTCGGCTAAGAAACAAGCTCAGTGATTTACATGAGAATTGCGAAGACTCCGCAAGTCGAGATCAATTGGAAATGTTAATTGAAGAGGCGGACGGTTTATTAGGCACCTTCAGCGCCTTGCTGCGTATTGCGCAGGTCGAGACCGGTCACCGTCGTTCGGGTTTTACTGAAGTCGATTTATGCACTTTAGTAACGGATGTCATCGAGCTATATGAACCACTATCGTCAGAGAAAAATCAGACTTTTCATACGGGCTTGGCTAAAGTCGGAAGTTTTCACGGTGATCGGAATTTGTTATTTCAGGCAGTGGCAAATTTAGTCGACAACGCGATTAAATATACTCCCGAGGGTGGTCGGGTGCAGGTCAATCTGGCGGTTAAAGGCGGTATTGTTAGAATTGAAGTTGCTGACAGCGGTGTTGGTATCCCAGAAGAAGATCGAGAGCGGGTATTTCAGCGCTTCTTTAGGGTGGAGCACAGCCGCAGTCGACACCCTGGGAACGGTCTGGGGCTGAGTCTAGTGCAAGCGGTTGTCCGCTTACACGATGGCTATATTGAATTAAAAGATAATGATCCAGGCTTACGGATTGTGTTGCGTTTTCCGCGATGACGCTGAGGTGTTTTGCGAGTATAACGGGCGCTATTCTAAGCTCAGGTGTTCGATGCCCGATAAGTCGTTTCCGAGTTTTGGTCTAGCAGAGGGGTGCCTGCGTTACACAGCGTTAGATTGCTAGTTTGCGCTACTGCAGCTCTTGACTCCAAAGGAGGCATTATTGTCGTCCCCGCAGGCGCAAGATTAATATGGTCGGTGTCTGGCTCGGGCAGCGGTATTGTTTGATTCTGAGTTAGTGTTTCGCCAGCAGCGGCAACACTGAAATTCCGCGTATCGGGAGCAAAGATAGGCGGATAATTCCGCTCATTGTCGCATAATACTGGCGTGCCGTTAGGGCATAGGGACAGCGTCGACGAGGGGGGTGATTGCTTGGCGGCGGTCTTAGTGGGGTTTTGATCTCCCTGTGGCTTAATCGCCGCGGGCAGGACCTCAGTAATCACGCCAATGCGGCTAAAAGTTTCCTGATACCGTCGCAGTTCGGTGTGATCGAGATCTTTACGAATACGCCTGGCTTTGCCAGTGAGTAGCGTATCTACTTGCGCTTCAGGGCGTTTGAATAGTGCGGCGAGTTTAGTAATGGCGACATCGCGCGATACGCCGGGGACGACGTTACCAGTCAAAATCAGATCGAAGCGGGCATCAGTCATATATCGATTATGGCTAGCTTATTGGATCTGTTCAACTTTGCAGAGAATTTAGTTAGATCGCGGTGAAATACCCGGAGTGTGGCAAGCGAGTGTTAAGATGTGGTGAATGAATATAGACGTGCTGGAGAAGTCTGCTGAGTAATATCGACTTAGAAACCGTGCCGACAAAATTCGCACGCTCGCTACTTAATCTTGCCGCTGAAAGAGGCTACGACCACAGTGGCATATTGACGGTGGCGGGGATTAGTTTTAATCCTCTGAATAATCGCTCGGCAGGCTATCAGGCCAATATTTCAGCTATGCAATACACGAAAGTGTACCAGCAGGTCATGAGTCTGTTGCAGGATGAAGCCTTTGGCTTAATGCTCGGCCACAGCGTCAGCCCCGGCGCTTTTCGGATGATGTGTTATTGCATTATCGGTTGCGAAAATCTGGGAGCGGCGATCAAGCGCGCCTGTGAATTCTTTCGCACATTTTACGATGCCGATGCGCAGATCTATTTAGACACCCGTAAAGATAGTGCCATCGTTGGATACAGCAGTATAAAAAAAGGTTTCGCTGGCGATAAAGTAGATGCTGCTGATCTTTACGGCTTGTCTATTTGGCATCGTTTTTTTTGCTGGTTGGTCGGCAGCAATATCGAATTGAAAGAAGTGCGCTTCGCTGGGCAGGCCCCCTCAGGAAAAAGCCGAGTAGAAAAGTATCAGCAGTTGTTTTCCTGCCCCGTATATTACGGCCAGCTTCGTGACGAATTTGTATTTGATACCCGTTATTTAACCTACCCGCTGGTTCATAATGAACGAACCTTGAAAGAGTTTCTACGTGCCGCACCATATCCCTTAATGGTAATGAGTGGTGCGCGTGACGACGGCAGTCTAGTCGCGCGAGTTCGGGCCATGATTGGCCACGATTTTTCTCAGGGCTTTCCGAGTTTTGAACGTATTACTGACGCCTTAAATATGTCGGCGCCAACCTTGCGTCGGCGTCTTAAAAAAGAGGGTACAACCTTCCAGCAATTGAAAGATGAAAGTCGTCGAGACGCGGCAATGGCTTACCTTGGGAATTCCGAGTTATCTATTAATGCTGTTGCGGCATTAATGGGCTTTACAGACCCTTCGGCCTTTCACCGTTGCTTTAAAAAGTGGACGAGCACCACGCCTGGTGAATACCGTCAGCAAGAGCGTGAAAGCCACCGCTAAACGCCTGAGGACATCGATGGCTGATAATTTCAGCCAGTAACTGAGGGCTGTTTTCTTCTTTGTCGTTCCGTCTGCTATTTTGTAAGCTTATGTTTTTCCTCGTTTTTTAAAAACTCTGTCAGTGTGTTGACCGAAAAAGCCATTGTCTTAAACCTTCTTGACAGTGCATTGTGCCTGCCGTGGCCACCTCGCTGGCCCTATGACTTTCATCCCTAGTTCGGCAGGACATACCATGGCACAAGCATTTATTTATGATGCGATTCGTACCCCGCGTGGCAAAGGCAAACGTGGCGGTTCGCTCTACGAGGTTAAACCCATTGATTTGGTGACCAATCTTTTAGAAGTACTTAAAGATCGCAATGATTTAGATACCACAAAGGTGGAAGATTTAATTCTGGCCTGTGGCGAGCCGGTTAAAGAGCAGGGTCAAAATATCGCCAAAGCGGCACTGGTATATTCGAGCTGGGATGATGTTACCACTGGCGCACAATTACATCGTTTTTGTGCGGGTGGTTTAGACGCGGTGAATATGGCGGCGGCTAAAGTTGCCGCAGGTTATGAGGACTTAGTCGCCGCAGGGGGTGTTGAATCTATGTCGCGTCTCGGTATAGGCGCGAGTGGCGGCGCAACGGGCGATCCCTGGGTAGCAATGAAGAGCTATTTTATTTCTCAAGGTTTGGGCGCAGATATGATTGCGACCATGGACGGTTTTAGTCGCGAAGATGTTGACCGTTACGCGGTAATGTCGCAGCAGCGAGCGGCACAGGCGCGTGATAAAGGGTACTTTAAATCTATTGTACCAGTAAGGGATTTAAACGGCGTCATCATTCTAGATCACGACGAGTTTATTCGTGGTGATTCATCTTTAGAGGGCTTAACTAAACTCAAGCCTGCATTCCAAATGTTCGATGATTTTGGCCATGGTGGTGTTGCAAGATTGAAGTATCCGCAATTGGAAAATATTAATTGCGTGCATACTCCAGGTAATTCATCGGGCATCGTCGATGGTGCTGGGCTAGTACTAGTTGGCAGCGAACGTGCAGGCAAGGAGCAAAACTTAATACCAAGAGCCCGTATTCTAAGTTGTGCTCTAGTCGGTACTGAACCCACTATTATGTTAACCGGCCCGGCGCCGGCGACCGAAAAAGCGCTTAAAAAGGCCGGTCTCACGGTCGATGATATCGACTTGTTTGAGCTTAATGAGGCCTTTGCCTCCGTCGTATTACACTATCAAAAAGTACTCAATATCCCCGATGAAAAGATCAACGTGAATGGCGGCGCCATTG
>JBKEFB010000099.1:0-9034 GCA_046712405.1 Zhongshania sp.
ACGGTGGCTTTAAGCTTAGCGGTCGCTGGGGATGGTCTAGTGGCAGTGATCACTGCACCTGGGCTTTGCTGGGCGCAATCATTCCCGGTGACGGCTACCGGACCTTTTTGGTGCCCAAGAGTGATTATAAAATCATTGATACCTGGCAATCTATGGGTTTGCAGGGCACCGGCAGCAATGATGTTGCGGTTGATGATGTGTTTGTGCCGGACTATATGACCCACAAGCAAACTGACGGTTTTGCCTGCACAAATCCCGGACAGGCGCTCAATACCGCTCCATTATATCAGTTACCCTGGGCGCAAACGTTTATCCGCGTGGTGTGTACCCCGGCAATTGGTGCGTGTAAAGCTGCGATAGAACTCTATAAGCATGCGGTACTGAATAAGGCGAGTGGTGATCCTACTAAACTTGCTGGTGATACTCAGGTTCAAGAGCGAATTGCCGCTGCGGTAAACGGTATTGACGAAATGGAGGCGCTGCTATTTGGTAATTTCGATACCATGATGGCCATGGCTGAAGCAGGCCAAGCTATTCCGGTCGAAGACCGCGCTCGTTATCGCTATCATGCATCGCTGGTTATCACTAAGAGTATTGGGATTATCGACTCACTGTTTGAAGTGGCCGGTGGTCAGTCGGTATTTCTTGGTAGTGAGATTCAACAGCGTTTCCTTGATATTCACACCGCCAGAGCCCACGTTGCGAATAATCCTACCAGCTTTGCCCGCAATCTTGGTGGTCTGGGTTTGGGTATCGATAACGGTGACTATTTTCTTTGAATATGTTTTAGCTCTACACCGAAACCCGGCTCTGCCGGGTTTTTTTATGTTCAAAATTCAGCTGGCTGATTATTATTGAATAGCGGCGGTCATAAAACCAAGTGTTTGCTTAGTCGCTGTCAGCGAGTTAGAGGTGTAACATAGCGATTTTCCTCAATATTTATTCAAAGGATAGCGCCATTCATGCGTCGAACTAAGATTGTGGCCACGGTCGGACCCGCTTGTGATTCCCGAGAAACTCTTGCTGAGATGATTAGCGCTGGGGTTAACGTATTTCGATTGAATTTTTCTCATGGCACTGCGGTTGAGCACGCAGCTCGCGCCGCGCTGATACGTGAGTTGGCTGCCGAGGCGGGGTGCTACGTTGGTTTGTTGGGAGACTTGCAGGGGCCGAAGATTCGCCTGCGCAAGATGGCAGTGGATCCGGTTGAACTTGAAAAGGGCACGGAACTAATATTGGATACTCAGCTCGCCGATGGCGAGGGTGATGCGAGTCATATTGGGGTAGATTACGAGCCCTTAGCGCGCTCAGTCAGTGCGGGTGATATTTTATTGCTCGACGATGGTCGGCTGCGTTTAAGTGTCGATAAAGTTGTTGGCGAGCAAGTATTTTGTCGCTCAGAAAGTATTGGTAAGCTGCATTCCCGCAAAGGGATTAACCGTTTGGGTGGCGGTTTATCAGCGCCAGCGCTAACCGATAAAGATATGGAAGACATTAAACTGGCGGCAACAATGGATCTCGATTTTATCGCAGTATCCTTTCCTAGCAGTGCAGAAGATATTGACGATGCCCGGCTTAAGCTGGAAAGTGCAGGCTGCTTTGCGCATATCATTGGCAAGATAGAGCGGGCCGAGGCGGTCGCAACTGACGAGCATCTGGATGCATTAATTCTCGCCTGTGACGGCGTGATGGTGGCTCGGGGTGATCTTGGTGTAGAGATCGGCGATGCAAGCTTAATCGGTCTTCAGAAGCTCATTATTAAACGCGCGCGAGTGCTAAACCGTCCAGTTATTACCGCCACGCAAATGATGGAGTCGATGGTCAGCAGCCCGGTTCCCACCCGCGCTGAAGTGTTTGATGTGGCAAATGCCGTCCTTGACGGTACCGACGCCGTGATGCTGTCGGCAGAAACCGCATCGGGCTTATATCCGGTAGAAACCGTCACAGCCATGGCCCGCAATTGCGAGGGCGCGGAATTGTATCCCTCAGCGCGTAAGTCTAGCTACCGGCTTGAGCGCAAATTCGAATCCGTTGAAGAGACGCTCGCCATGAGCGCCGTGTATGCTGCCAACCATCAAGTCGGCGTTAAAGCCATAGTGTCAATGACTGAGACCGGTAGAACCGTCTTGCTGATGTCTCGACTGACTTCGGGTATTCCTATTTTTGCCTTTAGTCGCAATCCCTCCACCTGTAATCGTGTCAGTTTATATCGCGGTGTCTACGCCATTGCCAGCCCCTCAGCAGGTATTGAAATTGACGGCTGCGTGGAGGCTATTCGCTTACAAGGACATGTTGAAACTGACGACTTAATCCTAGGTACCACCGGTGACCAAGTGGGTATGGATGGACACACTAATACCTTAAAAATAGTGCGAGTTAATTGATATCGTAAATACTATTAGTTTGATATTTAAAGGCTCCATTTTTGTGGCTTTTATTATAGTGGCGTAATAAATTTCGCTGTTTATAACAAGGACTAGTAGAGCTAATACGATGAGAATCGCTTACGTTATTGTCGCTATAGTGAGTTTTTTTTTGGGTCTGTCTTATTATCTTGCATATACACCGCCACTGATTGCGCTGTTAATTTTATGCCTTAGTGTAGTGACTTACTTCTATTATGCTAAGGATAAAAAAGCGGCTCTTGTAGGAACTTGGCGAGTACCAGAAAAAACCTTGCAGCTATTATCCCTTTCTGGGGGCTGGCCTGGGGCATTTTTTGCGCAGCAACGCTTGCGTCATAAAACCAAGAAAGTGTCTTTTCGATTGATATTTTGGTTTACGGTTTTGGCTAATGTGAGTAGTTTAGTCTGGCTGCATTCCGGCAGTGGTCAGATCACACTACAATACATAATGCGCGCATTGGGAAATGTTGTGGATGACTATATGACGTCAGACTCCATTTCGGCTACGCTAATATTTTTAACGACATTGATGGACAAGCGCTGATTCTTCTCAGCCCTTGATCCACCAAGGCCATCGGCACTTCACTGCCCCAGGCAGGGTGTTGAATTTCGTGGTAGTGACTCGCTTCAAGCAGTGTGGTTTTTAGCGTGGTTAGTAGGTTTAGCCATGCGGCCTTCACCTCATCCCTGAACTCGTCACCCAGCGCCATCCCTAAGGTTTCCAGCATCGCTTGCATAAAAAAATCGTAATGGCGTTCACCTACACCTAAGTCATTGTAATGCCGTCCTATATTATGGATTACCACTTTGAGTCCATCCATATTTTGTAATGAGTTCACGGTAGTGCAGAGCGTGTCTATGAGTTGGCGGTCTTTGCGGCTGCCACCCGCGAATAGTGTTCTAAGATCTGGCGATAATTGAAATAGCCGCGCGTAGAGCACTTTGGCAAAGGGCTTGCCGATAAATTTCACCGTAGATAGCTGTGTTTGTACTATCGTGATTTGTCTAGGTGTCATGTCGCGCCTCGTTAATTGTCGGGAGCAGGCGATGGCAGATCGTCGCGTTGAGTGGTTTCAAGTCTCCTTACTTGTTAGCCAATGTACTCCTGAGCGGCCGGTATGATTATTCGAGATTACCGAAGTGGGTATACATAGTTTGCGTAGCGAATTGCGGTAATTCACTACGTCCCAGTCCGACAGACGCAGGATTGAGCTGGGATGATAGAGCTTGAGTTGCAAGCGGGAGCTAACCCCAAGTGCAGTCGATCTTAATCTGCGTTGGCGGCATTTAAAAATGCGGGCTTTTCGCCGCCACCGTGTACCGTTAGCGTCGAGCCGCTTATGTATGCGGCAAGATCGCTGGCTAAAAATACACAGGCGTCGCCGATATCCTGGGGTAACGCCATTCGACCCAGCGGGATGGTGTTCTCGACAGCGGAGATACCTGCTTCGTCGCCATAGTGAAGATGGGCTTGCTCTGTGCGGATTAGGCCGGCGATGATGGTATTGCTTCTCACCTTAGGTGCCCATTCCACTGCGAGGGAGCTTGTTAGGCTGACTAGGCCTGCCTTGGCAGCACCGTACGCTGCGGTTCCTGGCGAGGGGCGTACTGCGCTCACCGAGGCAATATTAATAATAGCGCCGCCACTATTCTGAGTTTGCATGACTTTATTGCAGGACTGTGAAAAATTCAGTGGGGCGAGTAAGTTTAGACGGATAATGGATTCTGAGAAGCGCGGAGAGACCGTCGCAGCATCTGCGGCGGGTGCGCCGCCAGCATTATTAATGAGCACGTCGATGCCGCCAAAGTCGATGACAACCGTATCTATAAACAGTTGTATTGCGTCGACATCGCGAACATCCAAAGGGAAAAATACGGCATTTTCACCGTTTGCACTGGGAAGTATTTCAGGTTTGTTGCGGCCGCAGATAATCACCTTTGCACCGCACTGCAGGAAGCGTTCAGTAATACCTTTACCAACCCCTTTGCCACCGCCGGTAACGATAACGATCTTGCCGTTGAAATCTAACTTATCCTGCATTTTAACTCCGCACTACACATCAAGTGATTTTTATATTTAAGTTGGCTGTCGACTTGCGAAGGCGCTCGTCTAGAGTATTGCCGCCTAAATTTAGCTAAGTTTAATTGGCCCAAGTTTAACGCATTTTCATACTATCGGAAGCGGATTTGCTTTGGTGTTAGGTTTAATGTCTGGTCTAAGACGTACATATGGCGGGGAATATTGCTGACTCTGGCAGCGGCTAGTCTGAAAGGACTAATCTAAAATGCGTAACTGTGGTGACTGAGCTCTTTTTTTAGAGAAGCACTTTGATGTAAACCTGCTAGGTCTTAGCTTTTGATTTGAGTGACGCCTTGGGTGTTAAGTGGGACGAGTAAAACGATCTTATTTGTTTGAGAATAGACCGTTTTTGACAGTATTCGTGGTGGATTAAGACGTATACACTAATCTGTAAATACAATATGTTTTGACAGTCTTGGCTGCTGACGTAGAAATTTTCGCAGCCATTGCTAAGTCTAATAATAGCATCATTAAAGAGAGAGTTTCGAATGACTGAAAGCAAAGCCATTGTGGCAATTCTTGGTGGAACGGGCGGTTTGGGTACTGGCTTGGCGCGGCGTTGGGCTGAGGCCGGCTACCCTATTATTATTGGGTCGCGCACCCAAGAAAAAGCCGAGGCGGCGGCCCAGGCGCTGCGAGAATTGATGCAAGAGCGCGGTATAGAGGGCGTGTCGGTCGCAGCTATGGATAATATGGCGGCGGCAGCAGCGGCGGATATCGCTGCTTTGACGGTTCCTTTTGCTCACCATACGGACACCCTTCTCAGTGTGAAAGCGGCCTTGGAAGGTAAAATTCTGATCGATGTTACTGTGCCATTAGTACCGCCAAAAGTAGCGCGGGTGCAGTTGCCGGCTGAAGGTTCAGCTGGCCAGATTGCGCAAAATATTTTGGGCGAGGGCGTCAGCGTGGTGTCGGCATTCCAAAATGTGGCAGCGGTACATTTGCAAGATGGGCAAGGTATGGATTGTGATGTGCTGGTTTGTGGTGACAATAAAGCAGCCCGCGCCAAGGTGATCGAATTGGTTGAGGCTGCGGGTTTGCGCGGGTTTCATGCTGGGAGCATCGCCAATGCCGCTGCTGTAGAGGCCATGACATCGTTGCTTATCTTTATAAATAAACAATATAAATGTCACGCCGGTATTAAGTTAACGGGTTTGGATCATTAATTCAGTTATGACACCCTCGCTTATTCTTCATGCAGTTCCGGGTATTCCTTTGGTGAAGCCTGGTGATGATATAGCGGAACTTATTCTGGCGGCCTTGGCCGCCTCAGAGTTGGGATTAGAAGGCGGTGATGTATTGGTCTTGGCACAAAAGATTGTGTCCAAAGCCGAGGGGCGCTATGCCTATTTAAACGGTGTAGAGCCTAGCGCCGAGGCTGTTGAGTTAGCCGGACAATGTGATAAAGACCCCCGTCATATGCAGGTTGTGTTAAATGAGTCTCGCGAGATTATTCGTAGGCGTCCGGGTGTGGTTATCGTCGAGCATGTACTTGGCTATGTGCACGCTAATGCCGGGATTGATCGCTCTAATATTAATAGTGAAGACGACAATCCGCGGTTACTGCTGTTGCCAGAAAACCCGGACCGCAGCGCCGCAGAGCTGCGCTCGGCAGTATTGGCGAGCACTGGCGTTGGTGTGAATATTATTATCAATGACAGTGCCGGTCGTGCCTGGCGCAATGGCACCGTCGGGTTTGCGATTGCTACCGCCGGCTTTGAAGCGCTGGAAAATAGAGTGGGTGAAGCTGATTTATATGGCCGACCACTTGAGGTTACCGAAGTGGCGGTGGCCGATGAGTTGGCGGCGGCGGCCTCTTTTATGATGGGCCAGGGGGATGAGGCACTGCCTTTAGTCTTAATTCGCGGGGCAAAATTACGCCCGTCGGCTGCCGGTTCTGCGGGCTTAATTCGTGATCGAGAAAAGGATATGTTCCGCTGATGGCTAAGCTAGAATCGCGCTTAGGCGGCAAGGTGCTGGCCTTAAGTGGTGGTGTTGGTGGTGCTAAATTATGCCGTGGTTTAGCCGCGTTATTGGCCGTTGAGCAACTAACTATTGTTGCGAACACCGGTGATGATTTCGATTATTGGGATTTGCGTATTTGCCCTGATCTAGATTCGGTGATGTACGCGCTTGCAGATTTAAATGACGAGCAGCGCGGCTGGGGTTTGCGCGATGAAACCTGGCGTACTCTCATCGCCATGCGCAGACTCGGCGGCGATGAGTGGTTTCAAATAGGTGACCAAGACTTAGCGACACATATACTAAGAACGCAGCTTTTACGCGCCGACCAATCGTTGTCGGCGGTGACCCAGCAGATTGCGGCAGGCTTGGGTATAAAGCATATATTGCTGCCGATGTCGGAACAGTCGGTTGCCACCAAGGTAAATACCGATCAAGGCTGGTTAGATTTTCAGCAATATTTTGTGCGTGATCAATGCCAACCGGTAGTGCGAGAACTACATTTTGAAGGTGCGGACGATGCGCAATTAAATCCGCAGGTGCACAGTCTATTAATGGGTGAGGCCCTGACCGCTATTGTGGTTTGTCCGTCCAATCCCTTTGTTAGCATAGACCCAATACTCAGCTTGCCGAGATGTCGGCGTTTGCTGATGGAGTCATCGGCGCCGGTGATTGCCGTGTCGCCTATTATTGCCGGCCGGGCTGTGAAAGGGCCGGCGGCAAAAATGATGCGTGAACTTGATATGCCAGCAACGGCCTTTGCGGTAGCAGAGTATTACGGTGATTTACTCGATGGCTTTGTACTTGATGAAGCCGATGCACAGTATGCCGAAGATATTGAAGCATTAGGCATTAAAGTCCTTGTGGCACCGACCTTGATGTCAGATCTCAGTAGCAAGATTGCGCTTGCAGATGCGGTGTTGGATTTTGCCGCCAGCTATAGCGTTTAAACACGTTCGGTGATGTCGTTGCCGAGACGTATTGATAATAAAAGTAACCGGATAAAAGCGTGTAACACTATGTGGGCACTATTGCCGTTAAAAGATTTTGTACAGGCTAAACAGCGTCTCGCGGGCAGTTTGACTGTTTCTGAGAGACGGGGCTTATTTCACGCCATGGTTGAGGATGTACTCACGGTACTGACCGTGCATCCGAGTTTTGAGCGTATTGTGGTGGTATCGGATGATCCCGCCGCTCAGTTGTTGGCCGAGCACTACGGTACTGATTGTTGGTCTGAGCGCAGCTTAGGTGCAAGCGGACTGAATGCCGTGGTGGGCTCGGCATTGGGAAAAATGGCTGAGCTTACCGACAACCACTCCCGCGTTACTCCAGCAATGGTTGTGCATGGCGATCTGCCTTTGCTGGGTAGCCAAGAATTAAACGCATTGATTGATCAGCATCGGGTATTAATGAAAACCCATCCGTCGGCGGTAAGTATTGCCACCGATCTTCATGGGCTCGGCAGTAATATTGTGGTTTGCGACCCTGCTAAGGCGCCGGTCTTGGCCTATGGTCCCAACAGCTGTGCGGCGCATTACGCTTCAGCTGCGGCCATGCAGCTGCCTGCGCAGGTGATATCTTTACCGGGGCTGGCGCAAGATATTGACACGCAAGACGATCTTCTGCGGTTGCTGGCGATGTTACCTAGTGACGCCGCTGAGCGAACACTGGGGTATTTACATCAAGATGGTATTGCGCAGCGCTTGCGACAACTGGGTGGCGAAGCCGCAAATACATCTCTACAAGTGCGGAGTGCGGTATGAACGCAATAGCACAGACACTCTCAGTTGAGTCTTTATTGGCTGAAGTCGGCGACCATGGTATGAGCGCGGAACACGCCCTGTTACTGGCGGACAAGACAGAAACTCAAGCGCTGATACTTGCGGCGGCAGAGTTGCGCGACCGCGGTTTTTACAATGGTGTGAGTTATTCTCGCAAGGTCTTCATTCCGTTGACGCATTTATGCCGTGATGTTTGTCATTACTGCACCTTTGCAAAAACCCCTAAAAAAATACACCAAGCATACTTACCCGTCGAGCAGGTGCTGGCGCAAGTTAAGGTTGCCGAGAGTATGGGTTGCAAAGAAGCTTTATTTACCTTGGGTGAGAAACCGGAATTGCGTTACAAGGCGGCTCGGGACGCGCTCGCGATAATGGGTTTTGCTAGCACACTGGAATACCTTGCACATGTTGCAGCGCGGGTACTGGCAGAGACTAATGTGCTGCCACATATTAACGCTGGTTGCATGGATGATGCAGAAATAGCGATGTTGCGGCCGGTATCTGCCTCAATGGGAATCATGCTCGAATCGGCCTCTAGCCGTTTATGTGAAAAAGGTATGCCTCACTATGGCTCGCCTGACAAAGACCCGGTACTGCGTTTGGAAACGATTGCGCGGGCGGGCAGGGCGTTGGTGCCGTTCACCTCTGGCATACTTATTGGTATTGGTGAAACTCGTCTCGAACGGGTGGAGTCTTTACTAGCCTTGCGTGAGTTACATCAGCGCTACGGCCATATCCAAGAAATCATCGTTCAAAATTTTAGAGCCAAGCCGAATACCAAAATGGCGTCTGCTCCTGAGCCAGAT
>JBKEFB010000100.1:0-9026 GCA_046712405.1 Zhongshania sp.
ATGGCGATGGCAAAGATTTGCGAAGTCAATTTCAGCTAGAGCAGGAATCGGTCGCCGAGGCGCGAATGATCTTGCAGGAAGCGATTGAATCTATGGATCACGACTCCAGCAAGCGCGAAGCCTTGCTCAGTGAGCGCGATAATAACCGCACCATACTTGATACTGCTCGGCAAACTGCGCGACAAAGTAAGGACCATGCTCATCAGTTGGCCATGCGTCACCAATCTTTACAAACTCAGCGCGACTCGGTCTTACAAAACATCGGTCGAACCGAAGAACAGTTGGCACAATTTCAGGAGCGCCGCGAACACTTAGCGGTCAGCTTGGATGAAAATGACGCGCCGGTTGATGACCTAAAAATTGAACTAGAAGACCGTCTTGAGCAGCGTCTAGCGGTTGAGAAAGAACTGGCGGAGTCTCGCCGCGCCCTCGAAGTGGTCGATCATCAGCTGCGTGAAAATGAACAGAAGCGTCATGGTATCGAGACGCGTTTGCAAGCTGTACGTAATAATTTAGAGCAGGCAAGGGTAGATAATCAGGGCCTACATGTCCGGCGCAAAGGCTTACAGGACCAGCTTCAAGAAGCCCAGTTCGAGTTGCAGTCGGTATTAGACACGCTGCCAGAAAATGCCAACGAGGCCGAGTGGTTGGTGTCTCTCGAGCAGGCCGGTAGACGTATTTCGCGACTAGGGCCCATTAACCTCGCCGCAATAGAAGAATATAAGCAGCAATCCGAGCGCAAAAATTACTTAGACGCGCAAAACAACGATTTGGTTGAAGCGCTGGAGACACTAGAGGGCGCCATTCGTCGTATCGACAAGGAGACTCGCAACCGCTTCAAAGAAACCTTCGATAAGGTGAATGGAGGCCTGCAGGATTTATTTCCGAAAGTTTTTGGTGGCGGCAGTGCATCACTAGAAATGACGGGTGATGATTTATTGAATACCGGTATTTCAATAATGGCGCGGCCACCGGGCAAACGAAATAGTACAATTCATTTGTTGTCGGGTGGAGAAAAAGCGCTTTGTGCAATTGCGCTAGTATTTTCGATATTTCGTCTTAATCCTGCACCATTTTGTATGCTTGATGAAGTTGACGCGCCGCTGGATGACGCCAATGTTGGCCGCTATGCTCGTTTGGTCAAAGAGATGTCGTCTGAAGTGCAGTTTATCTATATCAGTCACAACAAAATTGCCATGGAAATGGCGCACCAGCTTATGGGTGTGACCATGCATGAGCCGGGTGTTTCACGCTTGGTATCGGTAGATCTGGAAAAAGCAGCTGAAATGGCGGCGATGTAAAGCGTCGTAATATAGCTAAAATCTGGATATTTACTAAATCGCATGGAACAATAGCTGATAGAGTTTTATTCAGCGCCAAAGCAAATTTTTTGAGTATATGACCACTACGGTCAATTAAGGGCTAGGTAATGGATTTAAATGTTAGAGATTGGTTGATTATTATTGGCACTTTGCTGGCGATGGCGGTGCTCTTTGACGGTGTCCGACGGATGCGTAAAGATCGTCGCGATACCGTTCGATTAAGTTCAAAAATCCGACAAGATGACGACCAACTCTCTAACCCTGAATTACCGTCGAGAGCAAGGGTGGTGGCTGTAAGAGAGACCCCTAGCCTTCATGTGAAGCGGGTTCCAGCTGCGGTGTTTAAGGCGCGCCAGGAAACTGAGTTGAATGTCGAACACGATATTGAACTGGCTAATGATGATTATGTTAAGCCGGAAGACGATATTTTGTTTACTGATCCCGCCGATGAATATCGTTCAAATATCGATGATGATGAAGACGAAGTGGTTGCAGGTTGGTCGTCATCCAAAACTGATGATGATTACGAAGAGCTGTCACTGCGTGCAGATTCACAAGATATCCCCAAATATGTGAGTCCGGCGACCGCTGATAAAGCTGGCCTTGGCAAAGAAAATAAAACTCCTTCAGAGCATCACGAGCTGCTGGTTATCAATGCCATGGCGCCAGAAGGTAAACCATTTAAAGGCAATGATTTGCTGCAGATTTTGATGGCTTGCGATGTGCGTTATGGAAAGATGAATATTTTTCATCGCTATGAAAATTCCGACGGCACCGGCCAAATTCAGTTTAGTGTGGCTAATTTAGTAGAGCCTGGAAATTTCAACCTAGATGAAATCGATGGATTCAGTACTCCTGGGGTCGTTTTCTTTATGCATTTGCCGGGCCCGAGAGATAGCATCAAGGCCTACGAGACCATGGTTGAAACGGCGCGCTGCTTGGTTAAAAATCTTGAGGGCGAGCTGCGTGATCAGACTTATAGCGTGGCTACTAAGCAAACCCTTGAACATTATAAACAACGCATCCGAGATTTTGAACGTCATCAGCTAACCCTGATGTGATTGAACGGTGCACTATAATAACGGCGTTTTGAATGTCTGACAGTCCCCTGCGCAAGCGCCTAACGGCGCTGCGCGATCAGCTCCACCAATATAGTTATCAATATTATGTGCTTGATTCGTCGTTTATTCCGGATGCCGAATACGATCGCTTGTTTAACGAGCTGCTAGCAATTGAAGCGATACACCCCGACTGGTTGAGCGCCGATTCACCTTCGCAGCGAGTGGGAGCCGCGCCGTTACCTTCTTTTAGCCAGGTGCGTCACGAGACCCCAATGTTATCGCTTGATAACGTTTTTTCTGAGCAAGAATTGCTGGATTTTGATCGCCGGGTGAAGGCGCGTTTAGACGACGCTTTCATGGTGAGATATGCCTGCGAGCCAAAATTAGATGGTATTGCAGTGAGCTTGCTTTATGTGGACGGCGTGCTGGTCCGGGGCGCAACCCGGGGTGACGGCCAGGTTGGCGAAGATATCACTCAGAATGTAAAAACCATAAGCTCGATTCCTTTATGCTTGCGCGGCAATGACTGGCCTGACGATCTGGAAGTTCGTGGCGAAATCTACATGCCGCGAGCAGGATTTGAGCGCATAAATGCGCTGGCGCGGGAGAGTGGCGGTAAGGTGTTTGTCAATCCGCGCAATGCGGCTGCGGGCAGTTTGCGGCAGCTAGACAGCCGCATCACCGCTAAGCGTCCCTTGGAAATGAGTTGCTACGGTATTGCTCAGCAAGAGGGCGACGCGGTGTTTACCTGCCATAGCGACGGTTTGCAGCACTTGCGAGAATGGGGATTTTTGGTTAGCTCTGAGCTGCAGGTAGTTGATTCTATTGAGGGTTGTGTTAGCTATTATCATGCTCTGTTAGAGCGCCGTGATGGCTTGGCCTACGATATTGACGGCATAGTGTTTAAGGTCGACTCTCTTGCGCTGCAAGCTCAGTTGGGCTTTGTTTCGCGTGCGCCACGCTGGGCTATTGCCCACAAATTTCCGGCTCAAGAAGAAATTACCGTACTTAGGGATGTTGAGTTTCAGGTTGGTCGCACCGGAGCCATAACACCGGTGGCCAAGCTCGAGCCAGTTTTCGTGGGCGGTGTCACGGTTAGCAACGCCTCGCTTCATAATTTCGACGAGATTGAACGTCTAGGTGTGATGATCGGAGATTACGTTGTGGTGCGACGTGCCGGTGACGTTATCCCCAAAATCGTTCAGGTGGTATTAGAGCGTCGACCTGATACTGCCTCCGCTATTATTGCGCCAGGGCATTGCCCAGTGTGTGTGAGCCCATTAGAGCGTGCCCCAGGCGAGGCCGCCTTGCGCTGCAGTGGTGGTTTGGTTTGTGGTGCGCAGCGCAAAGAAGCGATTAAACATTTTGCGAGTCGCAAGGCCATGGATATCGATGGCCTTGGCGATAAACTCGTCGAACAGTTTGTCGATGCGGGATTAATAGAAACCGTTGCCGATTTGTACCTGCTGACGGTTGAAAAAATTGCGGACTTGGAGCGCATGGGGCAGAAATCTGCGGAGAACCTAATTGCCGCTCTAGAAAAATCTCGTGGCACTACACTACCGCGCTTTTTGTATTCGCTGGGTATTCGAGAAGTCGGTGAGGCAACCGCGCTGAGTTTGGCCCGTCATTTTGGCGGTTTGCCAGAGTTGATGGCGGCGCCGGAAAATAGGCTGATTGAGGTTGAGGACGTTGGTCCTATCGTGGCGAGTCACTTACATGCGTTTTTCGCCAGCGAGTTGAATCGGCTGGTGGTTCGGCAATTAAGCGAGCGCGGTGTAAACTGGCCTAGCGCCCAACTGCTGGATGGCAAGCAGCCACTGTCTGGCCAGACATGGGTGCTGACCGGCAATCTAGAGACTATGACGCGCAGTGATGCCAAAGAAAAATTACAGGCACTTGGGGCAAAAGTTGCCGGCAGCGTGTCGGCGAAGACAGATTGCGTTGCTGCTGGAACAAGCGCCGGCTCTAAATTAGCGAAAGCGGAGGTACTTGGGGTGAAGGTGATTGACGAGCAGGGCTTACTTGCGGTTTTCGCCAGCGCTGGCGGCTCGCAATGAGACTTTTTTGTTTGGTCTTATTATTATTGTCGGTGGCCGCTTGTACCACGGCGCCACCGCGCAATCCTGGTAATGTATGCGCGATTTTTCGTGAGAAAGGTGATTGGTACGACGACGCTAAAGATGCGTCCAAAAAATGGAACTCTCCCATTCCGATAATGATGGCAATTATGTATCAGGAGTCTAGTTTTGTAGCTGATGCTAAACCACCAAAGAAATATTGGTTAGGCTTTATACCCGCAGGACGGACATCTGATGCCTATGGTTACCCGCAGGCCAAAGACGGCACCTGGGACTGGTATATTGATAAATCGGGGAATTGGGGCGCGGACCGCGATGATTTTGCCGACGCCGTAGATTTTATCGGTTGGTATAACAATACCAGTGGCAAAATAAACGGCATTAGTAATGCCGATGCTTATAGCCTGTACCTGGCTTACCACGAGGGTCATGGTGGTTTTAAAAAGCGCTCATTTGATAGGAAGCCCTGGTTGAAAAAAGTTGCCGGTAAGGTGTCAGCGCGCGCGGCAACTTACCGCGGTCAGCTTAGCCGCTGTGAAGAAGATCTCAACAGCGGTGGTTGGTTCTTCGGTATTTTTTAACTACCATTCGCCGGTATTAGTCATCGACAACCACGGTTCTTGCGGCGATAGCCTTTCGCCGCGTTGCAGTAATTCGATAGATACCTGGTCTGGTGATCGCACAAAGGCCATGTGACCGTCACGCGGAGGTCGGCTAATTGTAACCCCGCCGTCCATCAGTTTTTGGCAGCTAGCGTAAATATCGTCAACCGCAAATGCCAAGTGGCCAAAATTACGCCCCCCGCAATAGTCTTCGGCATCCCAGTTGTAGGTCAATTCTATGGTCGGGGTTTGCTTGCTTATTGCCATTTCGTAATCGTCTGGTGCGGCAAGAAAAACAAGACTAAAGCGACCTTTTTCACTGTCATAGCGGCGCACTTCTTTTAGTCCTAATAATTCGCAATAAAATCGCATTGATGCATCTAAGTCTTTTACCCTAATCATAGTGTGAAGATATTTCATGCGGCTGCCTTGTGTCGTAATTGATAAATGGCTAACGTCCGTTGTAAATGACGCCAGCGTTGTGCTTTTATTAACTCGGCGTGTTGCTAAAGACGATGAGAGGGTACTTGTGGCTGAAATAGAACAAAAGCATTTGCTGATTGTATACCACAGTCAGTCAGGCAGAAATGAAAGTCTAGCCTATGCGGCGAGCCGAGCTGCCCACGAAGCAGAGCCTGGTGTCGAGGTGCGATTGTTGCGGGCCGCAGAGGCGGGTACGCGAGATCTGCTCTGGTGTGACGGGGTATTGCTGTTTTTTCCGGAAAACTTTGGCGCGATTGCCGGTGGCATGAAAGATTTTTTTGATCGCACATTTTATGCTGTTATCGATAGAAAAATTCACCGACCCTATGGCATTTTTATCTGTACTGGCAACGATGGTGGCAACGCCTTACAGCAGTTTGAGCGCATCGCGCGGGGTTACTCTTGGCGCTGTGTGACTGAGGCTATTATTACTGCGGGACATCCCGATGCCGAGATATTTAGTAAAGCTGAGGAGCTGGGGGCGGCTTTCGCAGCGGGTTTAGACCTCGGTGTTTTCTAAGGTTTACTGCGTTGCATAAAAACAGTAATTATTCGGTGTTTTCGTTGATCTAAGTGGCTGAACTATTCGTGGCCGAACTTGTGTTTTTTAGGCATGGACATAGGTATATACCACAGTTTACTTCTTTGGAATACCGACTAGAATTACCATCAAACCGTGTTGTCCGGCGTTAACCTAGTGCAAAGTTCATAGGTCAATAAGTAAAATAAATTTTGGTGGGAGAGTCCTATATGACAAAACAGCGCATAGTAAATCGTCGGGTCGCACCGTTGGTGTTGGCAGTAGGCTTGTGTGCACATCCGGCTTTATATGCTGCGCCGGTGTTAGAGGAAGTGCTGGTAACGGCAACCCTTAGAACTGAAAGCCTCCAAGATGTGCCAGTATCTGTAAATGCGATGGCCGGCGAAAAGATGCAGGAGGCGGGTATTGATAAGATTGAAGACCTTCAAGCTTATGTGCCAAATTTATCGATGTCAGAAACAGGTATAGGTACCAACATTTATATTCGTGGGATCGGTTCTGGTATTAACCCCGGTTTTGAACAGTCGGTGGGTATGTATTTCGATGGTATTTCATATGGGCGCGGGCAATTGACCCGCGCGCCATTTTTAGATCTGGCAAGGGTTGAAGTGTTGCGCGGCCCGCAAAATATTCTTTACGGCAAAAATAGTATCGCAGGCGCCTTAAGCTTGATTTCTGCTCGTCCAGGTCAAGAGCAAGAGGGCATGATCTCCGGTTTGTACGAACCCGACCACGACGAAAAGATTGTTGATTTTATGGTGTCTGGTCCAATTACCGATACCTTGGGCGGGCGTGTCGCTATTCGTAAACGCGAGTTCGGCGGTTATATCGAAAACCTAACCTTGAATCGTGATGAGCCCCAGCGCGATGAGGGTACAATTCGAGCCGTTTTAGATTGGGATGCAAGCCCAGATCTTACCGCTTTGCTTAAGGTCGAAATAGGCAAGTTTAATGTGCTGGGTCGCCAGGTCGAAATTGTGAATGATCAGCCTTCGGTCTTGCTGAATGGTGCAACCTATGCCCAGGCATTAAATGGTAGTTTTGGTGCAGGCGCTTCAGTTTTGAATACAACGCAAGATTACAAGCGGTCGTCTAATGGCGACTTCAGTAATAACCGCACCAAGAATCTGACCTTTAATGTCGATTATGCCTTGGGAGAGGGTACCCTGACGTTTATCACCGGATTTTTGCATTACGAGTTTAAGGAGTTATGTGATTGCGATTTTACCGGCGCGCCAGTATTTAGTGTGCCTTTTGAGGAAGAGTACGATCAATTCAGTCAGGAAGTTCGCTGGGTTTCTGCTGCCGGCGTGACTTTTGAGCACATTGGCGGTGCATACTTTCAAAAGAGTGACCTTGATTTCTTTGACGAAATTGTAATTGATAGCGCAATTCTCCCTGGGGCTGTGTTTCAGAGAACTGGGTCTACAGAGGCAAGGGATGCAATTGCCAACACCACGACACCGCGAAATTTTACTACTGATGCGGAGTTGTATTCGGTTTTTTGGCAAACTACTTGGAATGCCAGTGAGCGTCTGAGAGCTACTTTAGGTTTACGTTATTCTTATGAAGAAAAAGAGGGGACCCGTAACCTCACCGTCGCCGACTTGAATGGCAATGAGCGTCCGTTAGGTGCCGTTGATGGCGTGTTGTCAAGTTTGTTCAAAGTTGAACGTCACGATTTAGAAGGCAGTCAAAAAGGTGGTAATCTTGCGCCATCGTTTAATGCTCAATTTGATGTTAATGATGATGTGATGGCTTATGCAACAGTGAGCATTGGCTATAAATCCGGGGGCTTTGATGCCCGTTCTAATGCCTCTCCAAGCCCCGCGTCAAATGCAAGCGGTGCGTCCCTTGAAGGGTCATTTGAATATGACGAGGAAAAAGCGACTAGCTTTGAAGTTGGTGCTAAGACTCGCTTCTTTGACGGTCGCGGTGAGTTAAATATCGCCGCTTTCTTTACCAAATACGACGATCTACAAGTCAGTATTTTTGATGGAACACTGGGCTTCAATGTGGGTAATGCCGGTGCAGCAGAGACGATGGGTATCGAGTTGGATGGTCGTTTTGCATTGACGGATAATTTGTTAATGACAGCGGCCTTGGCCTTCCTTGATTTTGAGTTTACAGATTTTGAGCAAGGGCAGTGCTATCAGGGGCAAACACCGGATCAAGTTACACCAACTGCGAGCTATTGCGACTACAAGGGTAAGACCAACCAGTATGTTGCGGATTACTCTGGCAACGTAGGCTTTGTGTATAGCAGAACTTTTGGTGATGCCATGGAGTTCCGTGCGGGCACAGATTTCACGTTTACCGATGATTACAATTCGTCGCAAAATCTAGATCCTAGCCAGATACAAGATGGTTATGTTCGCATAAATATGCGTCTTTCCTTGGCAGATGTTGGCGCGGGTTGGGAGCTTGCACTTGTAGGTAAGAACCTGACTGACGAAGCTGTCATCTCTTACTCTAACGACGTACCCTTAGCGAATAGTAGCTTTGGAAGTATCGGCCATTATGCCTTTATTGACCGTCCCCGCAGTGTCGCTGTTCAGGCGGCTTATCGCTGGTAGTGTGCCTGCGGCTTTAACCAGCAGTTTAAAAAAGCGCAGCCTAAGCTGCGCTTTTTTAGTCATTTCCACTTCCAAATAAGCATTAATACCTAAAAAATCATTAAGGCATTGAACTATCCGGTAAAAACGGTATTGTACTTAGTGACAACCTCTTGGCTACCCTAGTAAACAAAAGCTATTTTAAGATTAGGTCGCTGGCAGCAGAGTCAGTGGCACTATAATTATAAAATTTTCGCACATGGAGGTCATATGACCACAAAACATCCTATATTAAATTTTCGTCGTTCAGCTTTAGTATCCGCGATTGTATTGTGTTCTTCATACACAATGGCGGCGACTGTGCTTGAAGAAGTTATTGTT
>JBKEFB010000101.1:0-9025 GCA_046712405.1 Zhongshania sp.
TTGTATCTCCGCACTGGATAATTCGGTGCGTTTCCAGGTTTGCAGAAAGACTTCGGCTGAGTTAAATAAATGCCGATTTTGTTTGATACTGCCGTCGAGCGCAATCTCTTCAACAAAGTCTGAGAGCATACCGTAGTGGGCATTGCCGTCGACATCTTGGTGCCAACTGCGGGCTTCATTGCCGTCGACATCCAAACTATTCGGTTTATTAAAAGTTACTTTTTGAACACCATTGAATTCACTCATGGCGTTGAAAGGCGCGCCGCTAAACAGTGAGAAGGGATATTCGATGGGGTTTTCTGGGTTGTTGCGCGCCCCAGATTGTGCGGACAGGCCATTGGTGTCAGTACCATAACCAAAGCCGAAGAGCAGAGAATCCTTGCCAGCTGCAGCGCGTTTTTCCATAGCAGTGGCGTAAATGCCGGCAGTTTCGTCCATGTCCTCGCGGAAGCCATTGCTCGAGCCATTGCTGGGGTACAAAATGCCGCCGTTGGCCAGTAAACGGGTGGCTTGGTCGATGGTTGTGCCACCAAATGTACCGTGGGTTGAAACAAAGGGATAGACCGGATTCTGGGCTTCGGCGAGTTCTAGCGCTTGAGTTTTCATTCCCATTTCCATGTGATCCCAATCGAAGATAAAGCCCATTTCCATCATTTTACCGTAGGTATACAAACCGGCTGGCGTCATCCAACGAGCATTACACTGGCGAATGCCAGCGGGATAACACGGGATTACACCGCCGGAACGCACGTCTGGGCCTGCTGGGGCACAATTAGGTGTCCCAACAAGTCTTTGCGTGCTGCCGCCGGTACTGCCCCATAAGTAGCCACTAAAGCCTTCGTCTCCCTCTTCTGGGCAATCATAGGTCGTCCAAAACTCGCCAGTAGGGAGCTCTGCGGTCTGTAAGTTTGCTGCCAAAGCCTCAAACTGTGCCTGATTGGGTTGGCCAGCAAAGAGGTCGGTAAGGCCTGCGAGATCGCCGGAGGGAATGCCGCCGCTGTTTTCTCTGTTGCCAACATTCAAAATCAAGTCATCAAAAATACCGTTACCGCCGAAGGCATTGTCGAACTCGTGAATAGAGATTATCTGGCGAACCCCCCAGTCATGAACGCGCTTCATTTGGGTGGCAATGGAATTGGGTTTGCCTTCTTCCACGGTACATTCGTAGCTGTTTTCGGAGAAACCAGCGCCGTTTTCTTCAAAGGGGCGCTGGTCTCTAAGTGGGCTGTACTTTAGTTTACAGTTAAATAAATTTGAAATTTCAATGCCGAGAACCACGGCAATCTTACCGTCTTCTATGACCGCGCGGGCGTCGTCAGAGGAGTGCACGATTTGGAAAAAGCCCTCGCCAGGGCCACCGTATTGGGCGTCGATGTAATTTTCCATTGCGTACATGGTGCCGGCTTGGCGGCCGGCGTTGTTCATGGAGTTACAGTCGCGGCTTGGATCGCCAACTACGTTGCGCTGCAGCTCACAGAGGGTTTCATTATCGACGAGATCGTTGACGATAACCCTAAGTCCGCCAGCCCAGGCGCGTTCTAGCCACTTCCAATAAATGGCTTCGTGAATAAGATTGCCACGCGCTGGCCATTCGCTGAAGGTTGGCCAGCCGTCAACGGCGTGGCCCCCCGTGTTCTGCGCAAACAAGCCGCCGACCACGTCTCGGCGCCCATCATCGCCGTGCTCTACGGCGCAATTGCCAAGGGCTTGTTCAACACCAAATTTATGGAAGGGTTTACCCCAGTGGGCGCCACCTAAGAACTCGGTGGCACTGATATGAACGTGGGCGTCGGCGTGACCAAGCACAGTGCCGTCGGGCTGAGTACCTTTGAAGGGCTCTCCGCTAAAATTGCTTTGAGCTTCTGGGAAGTTGGCGCAGCCGGTTGAGCGTTCAAAGCTAAAGGCTTCGTTTGTTGTGACGCTGGCTGGTGGTAGGGTCTGCAAATTGCCGCTGTCATCGATAGTGAGATTGCGACCTTGGCTGGCCACGGTAAGTGTGAAGCGGTCGGCTTTTATCGCCGGATCAACAAAGGCATATATAGTTGCTACGACTTCGGGTGTTAGTTCAGAATCGTAACCCGGATTTTCGGGGTAAATGGTGGTGTCGCCAATGGCGAGCACGCGCCAGTCGGCGTCGTCACTAGCAGCGGCACTGGCAATATTACTTGTCGACGCTGCAGTGGTGGCCGCAAGGAGCTGGCGATCGCTGTTGTAAAGCATATAACTGCCAAGCGCTGTTGGCTTCATATAAAACGCTTCTGCCTCTGTGCTATCGCTGGCCGAGGCCTGATAGCTGTCGCCAGCGACGGCGAGATATTTACCGTTGCCGGCCTTAATGACCCAACATGCATTGCTCATTTGATAGCGGGTGAGGCGAGGGTCTACCGGATCTACGATGGGGTCGGTTTCATCATTATCTTGGTCGGTGCTGCAACCAATGTCCTGATCATCAATAAAGCTATCGTTGTCATTATCTAAGCCATCGCTGCACTGTGGCTTAGTGACTGGCGGGGGAGTCGTGCTGTTGCTACTCGTTGGCGAATTTCCACCGCAGGCGGAGAGCATACTGACTAATATGGCAGCGAGCATTGTGTAATTGAGTTGATGCATGGCAAAACTCCGCGCAGTGAGGTGATAATCTCTAAATCGCGATATTACATCGTTGTATCTTAGATTGCGATTAAATGTGGCGCTTAGAGCTTGAGCGACCTATATACGTGCCCGTAGCGATATAATTTCACTGATGCCATGGATAATAGTTACTTCAGTGATTTGCTGCAAAGATCAGCGAGTCTGAGATTTTTTTATTTTTTACTTGCTTACTTTTCCAGGACATTAATCATAAGGTAGACAGTCTTGGTGTGAGTCTGAGAGTAGCAGTTTTTGGGCTAACGAGCAGTATTACCGGCGGTAGTTGGCAAGATTTTCTGAGTACAGCATTCAGCGGTTTACTTACCGATGTAGCCTTCAGTGCTTGCCTGTTTTTCTACGACTTGAGTGTCTTATAATATAATAATATATTCTCAATTAAATGATAATTACGCTTTAGGCGACGCTTCTAAATTCATACGTTGAGGATCGGGCGTTTTTTTCATAAGTGTATGTCTGCGTTTTAGCTTTCTATTTAGACTTCGGCTTGCTCTGGCGAGACAAAGGTCAATAGCTTGACGTATATCCTTATGGGTTTCAGCGATCTCAATTTCTCTTAACCCTGATGGCTTGATGACTATCTTACATTGTTTGTCGATAACGCCTTTGGGGCTATTAACGTCGGAGACCGTGATGATTGTTCTTTCTATTTCGTCGCGTGTGTTGGCGAATGCGAATGAAAGACGATGATCAATATAGTTAATAACATGTCCACTGCCGCGCATATTTCGAAAGTTAATACTTAGTTTCATAAGAGCTTCTCCAAATGTAACTATGATTTTCTTGTTAAAAAGCTCTGTCATCGGAATAAACGGCCATTCACTTACTTGAATCTTAATTTCTTGGTGACCGCATTTATCGGCAATGTAAATTTTGTTGCTCGCTAAAGAGAGTGGCTTATTTACTTCCTGTCAACTCGTAAACGCCACGCTTAACAGGTAAATTTAAGGATCGGTAAATGATCAGAGAACCCAGTAGAGCCGAAAATAGTGAGCCTGTTAGCACGCCTATTTTGACGCTGCTAATATAGGATGGATCCAGATTTTCGAATGCCAGCGAGCCAATAAATAGACTCATAGTGAAACCAATACCACATAGGCAGCCAACACCATAGAGCTGTTGCCAGGTCGCGCCTTCGGGTAACTTAGCTAATCCGAGTTTAACTGCAATCCAGCAGGCGCTAAAAATGCCAAATTGATTGCCGAAAAACAATCCTAAGGCAATGCCTAATGTCACCGGATTGAGAAAATCGCTGATGCTGACGCCAGTGAGATTGACCCCTGCATTACTAAAGGCGAATACCGGTAGAATAAAAAAAGCGATCCAAGGTTGAAGTCCGTGTTCCATAGCTTCCAACATAGATTCTTCGCGACTATTCTTGGTTTTTAAAGGGATCAACAGTGCTACTGCAAAGCCTGCCAGGGTGGCATGCACGCCGGATTTTAGTACCGCAACCCAAACCACAAGGCCAATAAGAATGTAGACACTTTGGTAGCGAACGCCCATGCGATTCACTCCAAATAACGCCACGAGACCAAAACCCGCCACAGATAAAGCTGTGATGGATAGCTCGGCAGAGTAAAACAAGGCAATAATAACGATGGCAGCAATATCGTCAAATATCGCCACAGATAATAGGAAAAGCTTCAAGCTAACGGGTACTCGACTACCAAATAGGCTCAGCACGCCCAAAGCAAAGGCAATGTCAGTGGCGCCTGGTATTGCCCAGCCCCGTGCGGCGATGGGATCGCTGCCATTCAATAGGGTATAAATAATAGCTGGCGTAGCGACTCCAGCGACTGCGCCGATGGCAGGTAGTATGATTTGACTGGGTGACGATAGGTGGCCGTCGATTAATTCTCGTTTAACCTCAAGGCCAATAAGAAAAAAGAACAGCGCCATCAAACCATCATTTATCCACAGCAACAGTGGTTTTTCAATAGCAAAGTTGCCAGCAACAACGCTCACTGTTAAGGAAAGTATCTCTTCATAGGCGCCAGCTAAGGCGGAGTTTGCTATTAAAATAGCAACGACCGCAGCGAAGAACAGAAGAATGCCTCCGGCGGCACCATGTTGAATCATTTGTCTAAATATTTTCTGCATAGCTTAATATCAACTTGCCAGTTATAGGTATTTAAAAATACGGCTTTGGTTTTTAGTTAATACAGTTATACTCAAGAAGTTAAATCAGTAAAAGTCGATTAATGTTAATCTTATCATCGTAAAATGCGTACTAACCAGCGTACATACTGTGGCCCAAATTAATAGTAGTCGACGTGGTCTAAAAGAAAGTTGAGCGTGGAGAATATATTGTGGCCAGGCAATTTAACTATAAGCACCTTCATTATTTTTTTACGATTGCCCGAGAGGGCAGTATAGTCAAAGCGGCTGAGATTTTGCACGTATCGCCTCAGACTATTAGTGGTCAGCTAACGGTATTTGAACAGGCTATTAATGTTTCTTTATTTGACCGTATTGGTAAACGTCTAGTTTTGAGTGAGGCGGGTAGGCTGGCTTATAGTTATGCGGAAGATATATTTTCCTTGGGAGAGGAGCTACGACAATCCCTTAACGCCAAAGATTTGATTCAGCAGTTCGTATTCACCGTAGGCGTGACTGATGCTATACCTAAAATGCTAGCGTCCAGTATTTTAGAAACAGGCTTCCAGTTGGAGGGCTCGGTAAAGTTGGTGTGTCGAGAAGGGGATTTTGATGGACTGTTAGCGGAAATGGCACTTAATCGACTTGATTTAATTCTCGCGGATCGGCCCTTAAATCCTGGTATTCCCATCAAAGCCTATAGCCATCTACTTGGTGAAAGCGGTTTGAGTTTTTATGCTAAAACAAATAGCGCGCCCGCGCTCAAAGAGAATTTCCCACAGTCTTTAAATCATCAGCGGTTTTTAATGTGCGGTGATAAATCGAATCAGAAACTGAATTTACAATCGTGGTTTGATTCCGAACTGATTGCTCCAAATATTGTGGCAGAATTCGATGATAGTGCCTTGATGAAATATTTTGGTCAATCGGGTCACGGCATCTTTAGCACGTCTTCGATTATTGAGCCTCATGTTACGAGTCAATACGGAGTGGCTGTCATTGGCCGGACTGAGGCGATCAAAGAGCGGCTTTATGCGATTTCTCCTGAGCGCAAAGTGAAGCATCCTGGGGTGAAGTTGTTGGCTGAGGCTGCCCGCGAATTATATAGGCAATATGCTTCTAAAGTCGTCTAAAAATACAGTGCTTGCCGCGGCGCTACTGCTGCTTACTGTTAATGTTCAGGGTATTTAAATAGAGTCTATTTCTGAGAATATAAACTTGCTGAGGCATTTTAATTATTAGCATAGACTGACGCACCAAGCGTCGTTCTGGATATCGGTGCCATGGTCGCATTAGAGGTGATTTACAAGGCAATTATTACCTCGGTCCTGACCTCGACGAAGTGACCTATCAAAGGGCAATCACCAAGATCAATGCGCGACTGGTGATTGGCGAGACCGACAAGCGCTGGACGATCATTATTAACGCCAAGAATCGCATTGAAGTACAAGAGCGGCTACTGGTGTTAGATATACAGCAACGGGGTGGCAACTATGTGGCCGTTAGCCGACCTGATGAAGTAGAGTATGCAGTAGATTTCCGCTACAACGTTGGTCCGATGCATTAGTCATAGCTGAACAGTAGATCAATAACTCCCCTAGAGATACAGGCTTTGAGCTATAAATACTTCGTGAATTTGCTGCATACTAATTGTCTTTGTGGACGCAATACTACGTTGCTACTGCGGGGAACATGGTCGTGCTGGCATATTCGCTGAAATTGATCGCTAGCTTGCTCCGGCTGAAGATGCGGTTGTGCCAGACGATGCGGTCTAGTTTTCGCATCACGGTATTGTAGGCCCGACGTCGGGCGCCAACGGAATACCGGCAGGTGTCAGAGCTAATTGGCATATACTGCAAGGGAAGCACGCTGGGGGAGCGTGCGGTATACTGCCCTAAGCTTACGTTGTCAGTAGGAAATAATGGATATCGAGCGTATAGATCTCAATTTACTTGTGGTGTTTAGCACAATTTTTAAAGAGGGCGGAATCACCCCTGCGGGTAAGAAATTGCATTTAAGCCAGTCGGCTGTGAGTCACTCTTTGTCGCGTCTTCGAGAAGCTTTTGGTGATCCCTTGTTTGTTCGCAGTGGACAGATGATGCAGCCGACACCTACGGCGCGTAATTTGTATCAAAAAGTACAGCCGCTGCTTTTGGATCTAAAGCAAACCTTAAACGATTTTTCCTCTTTTGATCCTGAGCTCTCAGAGCGCAGTTTTACCATTGGTGTTCGTGAATCGGTGGAGTCAGTTGTGTTGCCAATAATTATTGCTAGTCTCTTCTGCATTGCGCCACAAATTCGTATTTCAACGGTGCGCTTAGATCGCGCTAATCTCGAAGCCGATCTGAAATCAGGTGTTTTTGATATTGCTATTGATGTATTGCAGCCGCTTTCGGGCAGTGTGCGCCATAATAAACTGCAAGATGACGATCTCGTTGTTGTTGTCCGTAAGGAGCACCCTGTTTTAGCCGAGAGTAAGAGCCTAGATTTGGATACATTTCTGCAGCTTGAGCATATCCAAGTTAGCGGCCGTCGTGCTGGGCGGGGTATCGAAGATATTGAATTAAATCGCCTCGGGCATGAGCGAAATATCCGCCTGCGCTGCCAAAATATCAACGCCGCCCTTTCGGTGGTCGCAGGTTCTGATCTTGCAGTATCTGCCGGCTACGCTTACGCACGTGAGGCTGTGCGTGCTGCTAAGTTGGTTGTATTACCATTTCCAATTCCTGTGTCGTCCTTGAGTCTGTTTCTCTACTGGCACCAGAATGTGGACGGCGACCCAGCCACCCTCTGGTTCAGAGATTTTATAGCTAAGGCCTTCCAGCAAAAGATTGACGAATCGACCGACGTTATTTAAAGAGAAGTCTTTTGCAGTTTTGATTGAGTAATCGCTATGCTATGCGTCAAATTCATAATAGACCATGAATAATACGAATTTTTCGCCGTCGTGTTGCTGTTTTAAAATAGATTACTACCGGCAATCATTAAAATATCTACGATGGCAGAGTTATTTCTTGTCCATCACGGCCAAGTATCGGTCGATAGCAATCATTATGATCAGTTGTTGAACCGTGGCCATCAATAATCACCCTGGCTTAGTGAGTACTTTCGAGCGCGCAGCAGGATATTTGATCGAGTGATTACTAGGTAATTTGGACGTTAAGTTACTGGGCGAATTTTCTGAAAGCTAGAATAAATTTGAGGAACGCATTGCCCGATATTTGGCTGCTCTGCAAGGTCAATAAACTTACCCAACAATTCTTGTAGTCATCGGCTGTGGGAAAATTGTAATAGCGCTGAATCTGATATTGATGTTTCCAGCGGGGATGTTGGTAAAACTCAATTTACGAGTGTGGAACACTAGCCTGAGTCACTGTTACTTTAATACTAGCGGGTTTAGCTTGAGCTTTTTTAATATAGTGCCGCATTTCGATATGCCCGAACGCCCCGAGCACATCAGCTATTGTTGATGCCTCTGCCTGCTTCACAACACTGCGGGTCGCTGAGACCAGCACAAAATACTAATAACTTAGGGGAATACAATGGATTTTAGATATAGCACAAAGGTAATCGGCTTATTGGAGCAAGTGCGGACGTTTATGGATGAGCATGTTTATCCCAACGAGGCCTTGATGCACGAGCAGGTTGAGCTCGAGCGGTGGAGTACACCGCCGCTGATGGAAGAGCTTAAGTCGCTGGCCCGAGAACAGGGCTTGTGGAATTTATTTCTGCCTAAATCCTACGGCGAATACAGTGCAGGTTTGACCAATCTAGAATACGCGCCGTTGGCCGAGGAAATGGGCCGGGTATTGTGGGCTCCCGAGGTGTTCAACTGCGCAGCCCCAGACACTGGTAATATGGAAGTGCTTGCCAAGTATGGTAATGAAGAACAGAAAAAACAGTGGTTAGAGCCGCTGCTAGCGGGTGAGTTGCGCTCTGCCTTTGCAATGACAGAGCCGGCCGTGGCTTCGTCTGATGCCACCAATATTGAAACTCGTATTGAACGTGACGGCGACGAATATGTTATCAACGGGCGTAAATTTTATATCTCGGGTGCCTGTCGTAAACAATGTGAAATACTGATCGTGATGGGTAAAACGGACCCGACCAATGCTAATCGTCATATGCAGCAATCTCAGGTCTTAGTGCCAAAATCAACACCCGGAGTAATTATCGAGCGGCCGATGAAGGTGTTTGGCTACGACGACGCGCCGGAGGGTCATGCCGAAATTATTTTTGAAAATGTGCGTGTGCCGTTAAGCAATATTGTGCTTGG
>JBKEFB010000102.1:0-8883 GCA_046712405.1 Zhongshania sp.
GCCGATAACGCCTGGGCGATACGAGAAACATCGGTGGAGCCCGGTGGTCTGCCCTTTGTTTATCTGTTGAAATCATTATTGCCACTGATGGCAATTAATCTTGGTCTGCAAGGTATCGCTGAGTTACTGCGCAATGTCATGATCTTGATCAGTCCGGAGCTCGATGCCCATGCTGATTGAGCTCCTACCTCTGCTCATGTTTATCGTGATCTGCTTGATTATCATGCTTGGCTATCCGGTGGCATTCAGTCTGGCTGGCACGGCCATGCTTTTTGCCGGCATTGGCATCAGTATTGGTCATTTTGATGCATCATTTTTATCTGCCCTGTCGGCGCGATTATACGGCACCATTACTAACGTAACTCTGATCGCCGTTCCCCTCTTTGTATTAATGGGGGTGCTGCTGGAAAAAAGCCGTCTTGCAGAAGAGTTACTTAGCAATATGGCGGCCTTATTTGGTCGCCGTCGTGGTGGTCTAGGATTCTCGGTTATCCTGGTAGGTATGCTGCTGGCTGCCAGTACCGGAATTGTTGGGGCAACCGTTGTCACCATGGGCTTAATGTCGCTGCCCACCATGTTGAAGCGGGGTTATGACCCGAGCTTAGCGACAGGCACGATTTGTGCGACGGGTACTTTGGGGCAAATTATTCCACCATCTATTGCCCTAGTTCTGCTGGGGGATACCCTGTCTAGTGCCTATCAGCAGGCGCAGTTAGATTTAGGGGTGTTTAGTCCTAAAACGCTGTCGGTTGGTGATTTATTTATTGGTGCGCTGGTGCCAGGTTTAATGTTGGTTTTGCTCTACTTGTTATATATGGGCTTTGTCGCCATGACTCAGCCAGAGCGAGCGCCGGCAGCCACAGATCTTGAGCCACCGCCCTTAATCGCCTTACTCAAAGGTCTTGTTCCCCCGATTGTTTTAATTATTACTGTGCTCGGTTCTATCTTAGTCGGCGTCGCCACGCCAACAGAGGCCGCGGGGGTGGGCGCGTTAGGCGCCACTTTGATGGCTGCTGCAAAAGGCAAGTTGAACTTGACGCTTATGGGCGAGGTTGCACGAGAAACCCTGAAAGTGACCTGTATGGTCTTTATGATTTTAATTGGCGCTGCGGTGTTCTCCTTGGTGTTCCGTGGTTTTGGCGGCGACGTTCTAATCGAGCATTTTTTTGCGCAGCTCCCTGGCGGGGTGATCACTGCCACGTTCATCGTGATGCTAGTTATATTTTTTCTGGGCTTTATTCTCGATTTTATTGAAATTACCTTTGTCGTCGTACCCATTGTTGGGCCAATTCTACTGGCTATGGGTGTAGACCCTATCTGGTTGGGGATTATGATTGCACTGAATTTACAAACGTCGTTTTTGACGCCGCCATTTGGTTTTGCGTTGTTTTATTTGCGCGGTGTGGCACCGCCATCGGTCACTACCGCAGATATCTATAGTGGGGTTACACCGTATATCGGACTACAGTTACTTATGTTAACTTTACTGGCGTTTTTCCCTTCATTAGCAACGTGGTTGCCGGCTTTTGTTCGCGGCCAGTAATGATGCTGAAATATTGACAATACACCTAAGCACACGTTAACTATGCGTGTTTTAATAATTCTTTGAAGAGATTACCTATTATGCGTGACATTGACGACACGCCCAAACCCACAGGTAAATTGGCCCTACAAACAGTGGCCATGCCGGCGGATACTAATCCTAGTGGCGATATTTTTGGTGGCTGGTTAATGTCGCAAATGGACCTTGCCGGCAGTATTACTGCATCGCGTCGCGCCGGCGGCCGAGTCGCAACCGTTGCCGTAGATGCAATGTCATTTATGACACCGGTGCGGGTTGGTGCCGTGGTTACCTGCTATACCGAAATTGTTGACGTTGGCCGTAGTTCTATTCGAGTTCTTGTTGAAGTATGGATTACCAGTTTGCATCAAGACGAGCCAGCTAAAGTAACCGAAGGCGAGTTTGTCTTTGTTGCGATTGATGGCAACGGTCGCACTCGCATCGTCGACTGAGTTATTACCTGTTCCAGAAAGACGGTATAAAAGCAATTTAAAAAGAAGCAGGCCGCGAACTCGCGGTAATAAGTGACAATAATAATGTCGATGCTCGATAAAATCTGTTTTTAAGCACTGGCGAAACCAGCGGAATTTGCCTAGCAAACGTTTTGGCGTAGGCTGTGCATGTGCAGCATTATTTGTGGTGTGCCGCAACGCTCAAAAGGGCGAAGCCCAATATTCCGCGCGCCCTTATTCGGCGCGGCAACCTCTATTTTTGTCACTAACGCGCCAAGCTTAGACACTGTTACCGGCGAATACTTTTCTGCTAGTAAAGCGAGGAGCGCCAAGGTCTGGGCAAACGATGGCGACAGTGCTGAGCGTTTGTGGCAGGTGAGTAAGGATGATTGAAAAAAGCCCCTAAGCTACTTTATTATTGGTTATAGATCCCGCGCATTAATGTAGGCTTGCTCAGAAATATGATGGTATTCCTTGGCGGACTCCATAAAGCTTTTCCAGCTGGCATACACTTTGCGGGTCAGGGGGTCGCTATTCCCCAGCTCTTCTAAATACTCGTCAGATGCTTTGTGAAGCCCGCGAATAACATCGTCGGGCAGCTTGCGTAGCTGCACATCATGAACATCGACCAGTTGGCGTAAAGCGGCATTATTACGTGCCGTGTATTCGTCTAGCATGTCAGCATTGGCATAGCGTGCCGCGGTTTCCACCATGGCTTTCAAGTCTTCTGGCAGTGCTTCAAAGGCCTGTTTATTAATGATGAGTTCCAGAGTAGAGCCAGGTTCATGCCAGCCAGGATAGTAATAATATTTTGCGACTTCATGAAAGCCAAAGGCGAGATCGTTATAGGGCGCCACCCATTCTATTGCATCGATGACACCCGTTTGCAATGAAGTATAAAGCTCGCCACCAGGCAGTGTAACTGAGGTGCCACCAAGGCGATTCCAGACTTCGCCACCGGAGCCTGGTATGCGCATCTTTAGGCCTTTTACGTCAGCTATTGAATTAATTTCTTTGTTAAACCAGCCCGCCATTTGGACACCGGTATTGCCGCCGGCCATGGGTATTAAATTAAAGGGCGCATAGGCTTCGTGCCATAACTCTAAGCCGCCGCCGTGGTATAGCCAGCCGTTCATTTCTTGTGCCGTCATGCCAAAAGGAACGGCGGTAAAAAAAATTGATGACGGCAATTTGCCTTTCCAATAATACGCCGCGCCGTGGCCCGCTTCGGCACTGCCGGTAGACACCGCATCAAAAACACCGAGAGCTGGGACGAGCTCGCCGGCGCCATAGACTTTTATTTGCAGGCGACCTCGACTCATTTTATTTACCATTGCCGCAAATTTTTCAGGCGCGGTACCGAGTCCGGGAAAGCCTTTTGGCCAGGTGGTGACTAGTTTCCAATGAAAAACTTGTTGGCCCGCCGCGCTGAGTTCCTGTTGCTGTATGCTGTGATCTTTGCTGCGCTCACCCACGTAAAGCCAGCTCATGGCAACCAATGCGGCGATCAGCGCCAAGATAACAAGGGGTGAGTAATTGGCTTTAGTCGCCTGTTTCATTGTTATTATCCCTGTCTTACAATGCCTGTAAGTTGGCGTATTGCAGCACTAACCACTTACTGCCTTCGTCCTCAAAATTAACCTGTACCCTTGCGCTGGCGCCTTGACCTTCAAAGCTAATAACAACGCCGGCACCAAAAATACTGTGTAATACCTGTTGCCCTAAACCGAAACCGATGGAGGCGGCGGCGGCTTGCTGTGAGCTGGTTGTGCTTTGTGCATAGCTGCTGGGTCGGGTAACGGTATTATTAATGCGTACTTCATCAATGAGCTCGTTGGGAATTTCGCGTACAAAACGCGACAGACTATTAAAGCTTTCTTGACCGTGCAGGCGGCGTGACTCTGCGTAACTTAAGTACAATTTGCGCTCGGCACGGGTAATGCCAACGTAGGCTAGGCGGCGCTCCTCTTCCAACCGTTCGGGGTCATCCATCGACATTTTATGGGGAAAAAGATTCTCTTCTACACCGACTATAAACACCGCAGGGAACTCGAGGCCCTTGGCCGAATGCAGGGTCATTAATTGTACGCTGTCTTCGTGTTCGTCGGCTTGTTGATCGCCGGCATCTAATGCCGCTTGATCAAGGAATGCGCGCAGAGGTTCGGTCTCGTCGTCGTCGGCGCTGTAGCCGCGGGCGGCAGTAATCAGTTCCTGTAGGTTTTCTACTCGCGCCTGAGCTTTTTCGCCTTTTTCCTTTTCGTGAAAGGCGATTAGACCTGAGCGATCTATGGCAATGCTAACCTGTTCGTCGAGTGGCAAGTCTTGGCACTCGGCAGCTAGCTCTTCAATTAGCGACAAAAATCCTCGCAGTGCATTGCCCGCGCGTGCAGTTAGTAGCCCGTTTTCCATCACTGCAACAGCAGAGCGCCATAACGATAATTGATGTTCGCGAGCATATTCTCGTAGTATTTCTACCGTGCGATTGCCAATGCCGCGGGTAGGGGTGTTGATCACGCGCTCAATCGCGGTATCGTCGTCGCGCAGTGCAATAATACGTAAATAGGCGAGGGCATTTTTAATTTCTAAGCGGTCATAGAAACGCTGGCCGCCATAGATACGATAGGGCACTCCGGCGCGAACCAAATATTCTTCCAGCACCCGGGATTGGGCGTTGCTGCGGTAAAGCACGCCAATATCACTGCGGCGGTAATCATCGCGCAGTAGCTCATCAATGCGATCGGTGACAAAGCGTGCTTCGTCCTGCTCGTTAAAGGCGGCAAACAGCGCGATTTTGTCGCCGTCCTCACCTTCGGTCCACAGCTCTTTACCTAGACGCTGACTGTTGTTTGCGATCAGCGCATTGGCTGCCTTGAGGATGTTATTTGTTGAGCGGTAATTCTGCTCTAGGCGCACAATTTGGGTGTTGGGAATATCTTTGGAGAACTGCTGAATATTCTCGATGCGCGCACCGCGCCAGCCGTAAATCGACTGATCATCGTCACCTACGGCGGTCATGGCCATGCCCTTGCTACTTAGCAGACGCAGCCACGCGTATTGCACCGCGTTGGTATCTTGAAACTCGTCGACGAGCACATGTTTAAAGCGCTGTTGGTAGTGGTCGAGAATCGCCGGATTGTCGCGCCACAGCTCCAATGCTCGCAGCAGCAACTCGGCAAAATCGATAACGCCCTGTTGGCGACAGACTTCCTCGTAGCGGCGATAGACTTTAAGCATGGTGGATAAATACAGATCGCCGCCAAAATCATCAATATGGGTGGCGCGCCGGCCCTCGTCTTTGTGGCCGTTAATAAAATACTGGGATTGGCGCGGTGGCCAGCGACTGTCATCGAGCTCTAGTTCGCGATGGATACGTTTGAGCTGACGAAATTGGTCGTCACTGTCCAGAATTTGGAAGTTGTCTGGCAATCCCGCTTCGCTGGCGTGGGCTTTGAGCAGGCGATGAGCCAAACCGTGGAATGTGCCCACCCACATGCCGTGATTTAAATTGCCGCCCATTAAAGCTTCAATTCGGCCGCGCATTTCGCGAGCGGCTTTATTGGTAAAGGTCACCGCTAGAATGCTGTAGGTAGATAGGCCTTCGACCTTAATCTTCCAAGCTATGCGGTGAACCAATACTCGAGTTTTGCCACTGCCGGCGCCAGCCAGTACCAGCGTGCCAGTGCTGTCGGCGGTGACTGCGTCGCGTTGCGCGTCATTGAGATCATCAAGAATATAAGATACGTCCATGGCGCTACATTCTACGGGGATTAGGCCGCGCTGGCACCGCTAATCTCAACTGAGTACTAATTTGATTGCTGCTAAAGCCCAATATCTGCATCCTGCGTTACAATGAAATGAGAGATACCAATAACAGCCAGTCGGTGGACAGTAATTTGAGACCCAGAAATATCATCCGCGCCATTGAATCCTGTCACGAGAAAATGCGCCGATCTGAGCGCAAGGTGGCAGACTATATTCTGGCAAACCGCAAAGAAGTGATTCATATGCGCATTGTCGATCTTGCGCAAGAAGCTCACGTTAGCGAGCCCACGGTAGTGCGCTTCTGCCGCGCAGTGGGTTGCGATGGCTTTCAAAACTTTAAAGTGGCACTGGCCCAGCACATTGCTCACAGCCCGGAATACGAAGAATTTAGCTTTGGTGACGAGGACTCGGCCCGCCAATATACTTTTAAAGTATTCGACTCCACGATAGAGGCGCTGAAAAAAGTGCGCGATAGCATCGAGGTCACAGCTATAGAGCGGGCGGTGGAGCTGTTGAGTAATGCACGCCGCGTCGAATTATATGGCTTTGGCGCCTCGGCAGCGGTTGCCACCGATGCCCAACACAATCTGTTTCGCCTGCAGATATCCGCTAGTGCCTATTCCGACCCTCATGTGCAGGCAATGTCGGCGATGTCATTAACGCCGCAGGATGTGGTGATTGTGATATCGCAATCTGGCCGCACACGCGCATTGCTGGATGCCATAACATTGGCGAAGCAAAATGGCGCGCCGGTAATCGCGCTGGCCCCGAGTGGCTCGCCGGTGACAGCCGCCGCAGATCTTGCAATATACATCGACGTAGATACTGACGAGGGCGACTACACGCCGCTGCCATCGCGCTTGGCGCATATGGCGGTATTAGATATTCTTGCGGTGGGAATATCACGCAGCAAAGCTGGTGTTCGCGATCATTTAAAAGCCATCGAGAAAGGTTTACAGGTATTGCGCACCAATAAAGAGTGAACGCTGGGCATCAAGGTGCAAACATTGGTATTTCATTCCAGACTTCTCATCTAATAAAGATACTGGCTTTATTGGCTTTGCGGGGGCTTATAAAAGCACTGCAGCATGTTATACCTTTCGCCTAATACTTGAGCATGAATTTTACTGATCGTCTGAGCTGTTTTCAGGGGTGGGCTTGCCCACCATTTTTTGCCTAAAAAACAGTGGGAAATTGCTGCGGATATACGATTGCTCACGCATAATATTGCGAAAGCTGATGTTGTTATTCAGGGTTACCACCGCACCTCGTGAGTCTAGCCGGTAAACTAGTCCTTCAATGTATTCTGATTGATTGTCGTGAAATAGGATTTTCCCGCACACGGCGTCGCCTACTTTGAAGGGCTCGCCGCTGCACAGTTCTAAAACCAAGCCCTTCTCAGAGACTTCTAATACTTTATACGAACTGCCGTCGTCATTGCGCAGCGATGGCTGGGCGGTTCTGGGATAAGTCAAACGAAAGAATCGCCGTTTTTGAATGTCTTTATCACTGCTCATTATTTAGCTATTTCTTCCTCGCATTTTTATGGCCAAGTTATGGATACCATAGCAGATGTCGGATGTGCATTCACATAGCTGGCTTATAGTCTATATCGGCCCTTATCAGTAATTCTTAAACCGAAGCATATACCGTGCGGTTTGACAGCCAGCGCTGTATTAGCGGTTTTACGTGGCTGGGATGGGACTGCATGATGTTTTGGGCCTGGGCTCGCACCTCATCAAGTAAATCGGCATCGCGCTGTAAATCGGCAATTTTGAAGATCATTAAACCTGTCTGTCGCGTACCCAGTACTTCACCTGGCCCGCGCAGCTGCAAGTCTTGCTCAGCAATAACAAAGCCGTCGGTGCTGTCGCGGAGCGCCGTAAGACGCTGTTTGCCATTGCGAGACAGCGGTGACTGATACAGCAACACACAAAAGCTTTGGCGACTGCCACGGCCAACTCGGCCGCGCAGCTGATGTAATTGGGCCAGGCCAAGGCGCTCGGCATTTTCAATGACCATAAGCGAAGCATTGGGCACATCTACGCCGACTTCAATCACTGTGGTGGCGACCAATAAATTAAGCTTAGCGGCCTTAAATTCTGCCATCACCGCCGCTTTTTCTTTTGGCTTCATGCGCCCGTGCACCAAGCCTACGCCTAGCTCGGGTAGGGTTTCTTTTAAGAGCTCCCAGCTAGCCTCAGCTGCCTGGGCCTGTAATTTGTCTGATTCTTCTATTAGCGTGCATACCCAGTAGGCTTGTTGGCCGCTGGCACACACTCCTCGCAGGCGCTCCATTACGTCGTCGCGTCGATCATTGGCGAGCACCACGGTATTCACCGGTATACGGCCAGGGGGCAATTCGTCAATAACAGAGGTATCGAGATCGGCGTAGGCGGTCATGGCTAGGGTGCGAGGTATCGGCGTGGCGGTCATGATTAACTGATGTGGTTGGCCAACATTAGCAGCAGCCTTTTGTTTTAGGGCTAGTCGTTGATGAACGCCAAAGCGATGCTGCTCGTCAATAATAACTAAGCCGAGCTTGGCAAATTCGACATCGGCTTGAAACAGTGCGTGGGTGCCCACGGCGACATGGGCGCCGTGATTAGCAATGGCGTCACTTTGCAATTGGCGTGCCTTACCCTTGAGTTTTCCCGTTAGCCACGCAACGTTTAAGCCTAGTGGCTCAAACCAAGTACTGAAATTCTGATAATGTTGCTCGGCAAGAATTTCGGTCGGCGCCATAATAGCCACTTGGTAGCCACTGCTGACCGCCCGCAGTGCCGCAAGGGCCGCTACCGCGGTTTTGCCGCTGCCAACATCCCCTTGTACCAAGCGCAGCATGGGAATTTGACTGTGTAAATCTTTGATGATTTCTGCCGCGACGCGTTTTTGGGCGCCGGTTAAGCTAAAGCCAAGCTGATGTAGAAACGCCTTTTGCATTGCGCTTGGGCCGTTTAATGGGGGAGCCCCAGCGCGCTGAGTTTCACGTCGTAATTCCTGCAAGGCAATATTGTGAGCGAGTAATTCTTCAAAGGCTAGACGCCGTTGGCTAGGGTGGCGTCCATCTTGTAATTGGCTTAAGGACGCGTCAGTGGGTGGGTGGTG
>JBKEFB010000103.1:0-8818 GCA_046712405.1 Zhongshania sp.
ACGCTCCCGGTCTGTGGCAGAAAAAATGGTAAAGTGCGCGCCAGAGAATTTTAGATCTTCTTTGCTGATTTCAATACTGGTATAGGCTTTTACAGACATTACACTCACTATTCCTTATTGGTTGTAAAGCGACTTATTTTACTTCTCAGTTTTTACTGGCTATCTGCGTCATCCACTTAAAAAGCGCAGCGCGTCATTAGCTTAACTCAGCTCAGCAGGGCTTACACCCCTGAGCCATGGTCATTGGCCAAGGCTAACTCAACCGCCGCCAGTAGCTCAGACTCGCCTAGACCGTCACCATCGATGGTAATGTCGGCGTAGCGACGATAGAGAGGAAGACGCTCAATAAAAACGCCCTGCAAATCCTGACCAAGCGGACCGGCAATGCCTCGCCGGGTAAAATTCTGCACCCTCCGAATAATTTCAGGCAGGGAGATATCAATAAAAACGAAGGTACCAAATTGGCGCAAATGCGCCATTGCGGCAGCACTGTATACGGCGCTTCCACCTGTTGCGACCACTTGATTTACAAATTTACCTGCCAATAGTACCTCTGCCTCAATAGCGCGCAAATACTCATAGCCGTTGGCATCTAGCAATGCTTGTAAGCTCAAGCCTTCGCGCTGCGCTATAAGGCGATCGGTATCCACGAATTGGGCGCCGCTGCGCAGTGCCAAAGCCTTGCCAATAGTAGACTTGCCTGCACCTGGCATACCGATAAGAACAACACTGGACGACGTAATTTCAGACATAGACGTGACCAACACCTAGCAAATACCAAACGAACACATAATGTGAGTTCACAGTGCCACAAAAGTACAGCAAGCAAAAACAGAACCGGCAGCTATCGAAATAGCTACCGCCAGGGTTATTACTCAAAGAGTAGGGAAATGGGAAATAACAATGGGAGGTAAAAAGAACACCCATCGCACCTCGCTATTAGGACCGAAACATTTCTAAAATTGACGAAAAATCACGCTGAGCATTACCCTTTGTGGAAAATGAGGCATATAGACTGCGAGCCAACGCGCCCATCGGCACTGAACTTTGAGTGGCAAGACTATTCTCCATGGCCAAGCCCAAGTCCTTCAGCATCAACTGAACCATAAAGCCCGGCTGGTAGTCGTTTGAAGCTGGAGCTGTCGGCATAACGTCTGGATAAGGGTTGTAGTTTTCTAACGACCAATTTTTACCTGAACTATTCAACATAATCTCTGATAACACTTTGGGGTCTAGACCGTTGTTCGCACCAAGCTGCAAGGCTTCTGCCGTGCCAACCATATGCACTGCTAAAAGCATGTTATTGCAAATCTTGGCTATTTGACCGGCGCCGTGGTCACCGGCATGAAAGATATTTTTACCCATGCCCTGCAAGACTAATTTACCTCGAGCAAAGCCCTCGGCGCTACCACCACACATAAAGGCCAACGTACCTGCTTGAGCGGCTTTAACCCCGCCAGAAACCGGCGCATCAATCATCTCCAAACCGCGCGCTGCGGCGGCCTCGCCGACGCGACGGGCAGTATCAGCATCAATGGTGCTGCAATCGATAAGCAAGGTGCCGTCAGCAGCCTGGGCTACCAAACCTTCTTCACCGAGATACAAGCCAGCGACATGCTTACCTGCGGGCAACATAGTAATCACTGCGTCGGCACCCACTAAAGCCTCAAGCGCACTGCCACCCTTAGCTGCACCTAGCGTCACAGCGGCGTCCATCGCCGCAGCCACCAAATCGAAAACCGTCACTTGATGACCGGCAGCGATCAAATTGGCAGCCATTGGCCCACCCATGTTACCCAAACCTATAAACGCTACCTTAGCCATATTACTCACCTGATTATTAGACTAGGGACGATCAAATGACCGCCCGCTTTGATGTAAAAATGAGACTGACTCAAAAGCTGACGCTGAGCGCGCCATAAAGATTAAAACCAGCATTTTATAAGTCATGCAGCGGATTATCCGTCCACGGCGCCGCAAAATGCTGCTCAATTAAGGCCTGCGGCACATCTGCCGCCGAAGCGTGTTGCCACGCCGGCGTCTTATCCTTGTCAACTAACAGAGCTCTAACACCCTCTGCAAACTCTGGCTGACGAATAATCGTCGTCGACAGTAAAACCTCTGACTGAAAGACCGCCTTTAAACTGAGTCCGTCGCCGTGTCGCAACTGCGCGAGTATCAAACGTGCACTCAGCGGCGACCCAGAGGCCAAATTTGCCGATGCTTTTTGCATCCAGAGATTTTCAGACTGCGCGGCGATAATAGTGTTAATCACCGTGACATCATCACCTTGGCAAAGCGCCTCGATTTCTGCCGCCGCCGCCTCAACATTGCCCGCTGGCAACGCCTCGCTAGAGCGCGCAACAAAGTCCCGCAGTAAATCAAATACGCGCTCGTGGTTATTAGAAACCGCTGTCGACCACGTGACATTACTGAGCGCGTTTAAAACTTCAACTGCGTATTGATGCTCAACAAAGCCTTCTGCTAAACCTAGATACAAGGCATCTGCCGCATTAAACGAGGCGCCGGTTAAGGCTAAAAAATGCCCGCTGTGACCTGGCATGCGATTTAAAAAATAACTGCCACCAACGTCTGGGTACAAACCAATGGTAATTTCTGGCATGGCGAGACGCGTCCTTTCGGTGACAATGCGATAGCTGCCCGCCGCAAACACACCCAAACCCCCACCCATAACAATGCCATGACCCCAAACAATAACCGGCTTATCGAATTGGTGGAGCAGATAGTCAACGCGGTACTCCTGCGCAAAAAATGCTTCCGCGTACTCGCAGGGACCGCCAGGCTGCTCAATGGACGACTTATATAAAGCCTGCACATCACCTCCTGCGCACAGGGCTTTTTGACCCGCCCCATGAATAAAGACACAGGCTATGTCGCTGCGCTCACGCCATTCGCGGAGCTTTACCAGCATTAGCTCCACCATATTGAGCGTCAGTGAATTTAGAGTCTTTTCCGCATTCAGTGTAATGACCCCTAACGCAGGACCACTGGCAGAGTGGCGCTCTTCAAATAAGACTTCTTCTGTACAATCTGTCATTAAGCGTTCTTCCATGCCGGGCTGCGTTTTTCAAGAAAGGCATTCACGCCTTCCTTTTGGTCCAGAGTATCGAATAGTTGGATAAACCGTTCGCGCTCCAATAATAGACCCTGTGGCATAACCGCTTCGCGGGACTGATGAATCAGTTCCTTACAGAAGCTAACTGACACTGGGCTTTGCTGAGCAACACGTGCAGCCAGCGCCAAAGCCGCATCTTTTGACGCACCAGACTCAACCACTTCTTCAACCAGACCCAGACTCAAGGCCTTGTGAGCATTAATGCGCTCACCACATAAAATAATACGCTTCGCCCAACCTGGGCCCACTAAAGCAGTCAATCGCTGAGTGCCACCGGCACAGGGTAGTAAACCCACTTTAGCTTCTGGCAGCGCCATTTGCGCGTGAGATTCAGCAATGCGAATATCGCAAGCTAGCGCACATTCCAGACCGCCGCCCATGGCAAAACCATTAATTGCCGCGATAGATACGCCGCGAAAATCTGCCAAGGCTTCAAAGGCCTGACCAAATTTCGACCCGATATCACGAGCAACTGCTTTATCCCCACCGGCAAACATTTTTAGATCTGCGCCCGCCGAGAAAAATTTCTCGCCAGCGCCGGTGATCACCAAGCTGTATATGTTTTTATCGGCATTCAAATTAGTAATCAGTTCACACATACCACTCAATGATTCGGCATCCCAAGTATTCGCATCGGGATTGTCGATAGTGATCAGTGCCGTATGGTCAATAATCACAACGTTTAGTTTTTCTGTGGGACTGTAGTTGCTCACTTAATCACCTCCAAGGCACCATCCAATAATAACCGTCGGCCAATAATGACCCGCATAATTTCATTTGTCCCCTCCAAGATTTGATGGACGCGAGTGTCGCGCACATGCCGCTCCAGCGGGTATTCTTTAATGTAGCCATAACCACCATGCAGCTGCAGCGCGTCGTTACAAATGTTAAAGCACACATCCGTCGCAAAGCGTTTTGCCATGGCGCAGTAAATACTGGCTTCCGCATCACCGCTGTCTAGTTTGAAGGCCGCCAAGCGCACCATCTGCCGCGCTGCCACCAAGTCGGTGGTCATATCGGCTAATTTGAACTGGGTGTTCTGGAAGTCTGCAATAGCCTGACCAAATTGCTTGCGGTCTTTCACGTAGTCAATAGTTGCTTCTATGGCAGCCTGCGCCGTGCCAATCGAGCAGGTCGCAATATTGATACGACCGCCATCCAAGCCCGTCATGGCAATTTTAAAGCCCTGCCCTTCGGTGCCCAGCATATTAGCGGCTGGAACTACCACATCTTCAAAAATTACGGTGCGTGTTGGCTGACTATTCCAGCCCATTTTTTCTTCTTTCTTACCGTAGCTCACACCTGCCGCATCGGCCGGAATAGCAAAGGCACTAATGCCCTTGGCGCCATTGCCACCGGTGCGCAACATCACCACGAGTATGTCAGTTGAGCCAGCACCAGAGATAAACATTTTGCTGCCGTTAACAATATAGTTATCGCCGTCGGCACGCGCGGTGCTACGCAGATTACCGGCGTCGGAACCGGCACTAGGCTCAGTTAAACAATACGACGCCAGCTTCTCGCCCATCACCAGGTCGCCACAATATTCTGCTATCAGGCCGGGTTTTCCGTAGCTACCAATCATGCTGGTCGCCATATTATGGATAGTCAAAAATGCGGCGGTAGACGTGCAGCCGCGCGCCAGCTCTTCCACAATCACACTGGTGTCAAGCCGACTCATACCCAAGCCGCCGGCATCTTCTGGGGTGTACATACCCATAAAGCCCAGCTGACCGGCCTGTTTTAGCGCATCTTTTGGGAAAATATGTTCAGCGTCCCACTTGGCTGCATTCGGTTTGAACACACCTTCGGAAAATGAACGCGCACTTTCAGCGAACGCTTTTTGATCGTCGGAAAGGTTAAAGTCCATATTGTTCTCTTTTTATTTAGACGTAAATAAAACAGAACGCCGCAATTTCTGCGGCGTTTTGGTATCAGTAATTACTTAAACTTGGCCATAACCTTGCCAAATAGCACATCATCAGCCGGAATCACTTTTAGGACGGCCAATGGCTTAGACACCCAGGTTTCATTGATCAGGTCACGCCAGGTAATATTATTATTCGTGCTATTACCACCCCATGAGCCACAGCCTAGCGAGAAGGTCTGACGCATGCCATTCCAAAGATTACCGCTGTTAGAGGCCGCCTGCGGCTGATTAACCATCACTCGCGATGTTTTAGTGGCATAGGCGAACTTCATGATATTTTCATCGCTGTACGAGTAGATACCACATGAGTGACCTTGACCCTGATACGCTTGAATCGCGTTCGTCATTGCGATAGCGCCGTCAATATCTTTGACGATATAGAACGCCATCACTACTGACATTTTCTCACCCGAGAAAGGGTGCTCTGGACCGGTACCGGTTTCAGGCACAATAAAAAAGGTTTTCGTATCGGGTAGAGCTATACCCGCCATTTCCGCCAAAACGGTTGCCGGTTGCGCAACAATTCGTGGCGCAATATGACCGTCTTCCCAGATAATACGCTGTAGTTTGGCTTTTTCTTCAGCGTTACAAATATAACCGCCCTTTGCCTGAAGTTTTTCAAGCAGTGCTTCTACATTTGACTCAAAGGCAATAACGGCGTTGTCTGAAGAACACGATGCCGCCAGGTCTAAGGTTTTAGAGATGCGAATTTTTTCAGCAGCTTCATCTAGATCTGCGGTGTCATCGACAGTGATAACGGCGTTACCGGCACCCACACCCAGAGCGGGGGTACCGCTGGAATATGCCGATGTCACCATTGGCGCGCCGCCAGTAGCCAAAATACGGTCGCACTGCTTCATCAGCTCGGCAGTACCCTCCATAGAGGGACTATCCATAGAAATAACCAAGTCCTCTGGCGCATCACAGGCTTTGAGTGCTTCGCGCATCAAATCGCAGATCATCTTATTGGTTAGCTTCGAGCGCGGATGCGGCGCAATGATAATTGAGTTCCGGCCCTTTACAGCAGAAATTGCCTTAATCACCGGCGTGGCCTCTGGGTTGGTGCATGGCGTTAACGCACCAATAACACCAACAGGCTTGGCTATTTTAACTATATTGCGCTCTTTGTCGTCTTCCAGAATACCCACCGACTTATCGTCGATAATGTCGAAAAGTGCTGCGCGGGTTTTTTTAAAAATCTTGAGGAACTTACCGTCGTAATTACCGAGCTGAGTTTCTTCTAAAGTGAACTTGGCAATTTTTTCTGCCACGTCCTGACGGGCAACCGACCACACCATGGCGGTGATCAACTCATCGACTTGCTCTTGGCTGTAGTTCTCAATCTGAGCCTGCGCTTTACGTGAGCGCTCGACTAACGACTTTACTAATACTGCCTCTTCGCTTATGACTATGGCTGTTTCTGCGGCCATGGTATTTCTCCGGATTATTTTTATGACTAACAACAACGCGCCCAAAATTTTTCTAGCCGCGCATAAACAGGGATCTATATAAACATATACCGGCTGCGGGGAGGATTGACTATATTGCCGACTTAATGGACTATATTGCGCATATAATTAAGTACACTTCACATCCAGTTAAATTCAATAAGTTTATATTTAACAACGGGTTAATATGAAAATCACATCTGACTGGCCACTCCCTCCGCTGGGAATTCGCTTTCTTATACCGCAATTTGTGCAAACTCAACTCGCCGGCCACCCCCTAACCGAAGGGTTATTTCCGATTGCCATGGGCTACTACCCCGCGGCCTTTGGCCATCGTATGCACCGCCAGCAGCAGGGCAGCTATCTTCTAATTTACTGCATTGATGGCAAAGGCACCTTGATGTGTGACGACAAACGCTACCGCATTAATAGTGGCGATATTATTCTACTGCCACCCAAGCACCACCATGCCTACAAAGCAGACGCCACAGATCCATGGACAATCTATTGGCTGCACTTCAATGGTGGCTTGGCAGATCATTTTTACCAACACATGCAACTGAGTTCGCCGGCATTTAATATTGGCGTGCAACCGCGAGTCATCAGGATATTTGATGGCCTGTCTGAGCTCAGACGCAGCGGATATCAATTCGCGGAATATATTCAAGGGGGCCATCAACTGCAGGCGCTTCTCAGCTACATCGCCCTACTGGTAAGGCAGCAACGCCCGCAAAGCGGAACGGCGCTCAACTGGGAAAGATTGCGTGCGACAATGCAGGAACACATTCACGGCCAACTTAATCTCGATGAATTGGCCGCCAGTGCAAAATTATCAAAATACCATTTCACCAAAAAATTTAAGGCACATACCGGACAATCGCCCATACAGTATTTTATTAATATGAAAATTCAGCGCGCCTGTTATTTACTAGACAGCACCAGCCAATCGGTAAAGCAAGTTGCCTCTGCCGTCGGCTATGACGACCCTTATTATTTTTCCCGGCTGTTTAAAAAAACCATTGGCTTGGCGCCTAGTGATTACCGTCATCATCGTCGAAGCTAGGCGCTATTGCTAAATCAGCAATTCACCTTTCATAGTCGTTACGGCATATCCCGATAAAACCACCACATCATCTTCTATGCAAATATCGAGCGCACCACCACGGCTGGATACCTGCTGCGCCGAAAAGGTGTTCTTGCCGGTTTTAAGTGACCAGTAGTGTGCCAAGGCACAATGCGCTGAACCCGTGACGGGATCTTCATTAATACCTGCATTAGGTGCAAAGAATCGCGACACAAAATCTATCGGAGAAGCGCTGCCTGCGGCTGCGGTAACAATCAAACCGCGACTCTTTAACGCCGCAATACTCGCCAAATTTGGTACAAAGCTCTGCACGGCATCGGCACTTAAGAGTTCAATCAAGAGATCTTCACCGGCCTCAGCGGCGGCAAGCAGTATGCTCTGGTCAACCACACTATGCGCCCAGCCACCCGCATCTACCTGCGAAGTGATTGTGAGGGGAAAACGCATCGCCATAAGTTTATTAGTGCGAGTGACGGTGAGCTCGCCACTGCGTGTTATAAAACGTAAGACCTCGTCGTTAACACCAAACTCTGTCCATAGTGCATGCGCCGCCGCCAATGTCGCGTGCCCGCACAAGTTGACCTCCATTGCAGGCGTGAACCAGCGCAAAGACCACCGTCCATTGTCCAAGGCTTCTAAATAGGCCGTTTCAGAGAGATTAAACTCAGCGGCGATCAACTGCAGTTCCCCGTCAGTGAAGCATCCCTCTAACAGGCAAACTGCCGCTGCGTTGCCGCAGAATTGCTGCTGCGTAAACGCGTCTACCACCCGATATTTCATCTTGCTCCCTAAGGTATATCCACGCCAACCTGCAGCAAAGCATAATACTTCACTATACATTTCTCTAATGCCTGCACTTCACGCAAACAGAACAATATGACTCTAGTTAGGGCTTCAACACTGATATTTTTAAGATACTTGAAGGAACAGAGCCCGGCAACCAGAGTTGCTGGGCTCTGTTCCTTAACTCAGCAGTTACCGAGTTTCAGAGGATATTTCAAGTCGCTGTTTTCTCTAGTGACTAATTTCTTATAACTAATCTTCTGACGGCTAGGACTCAGGCAGTTCTGCGTTGTGGTAAATATTCTGCACGTCGTCCAAGTCGTTAAGCATGTCCATGAATTTTTCAAACATGGCCACATCATCGCCTTCAACAGGAGAGGTGTTTTGGGCGAGGAACTGAATTTCATCAACGTCAAAATCAGCCACACCTATTTCAA